>CAZKUV010000001.1:0-39585 GCA_964556075.1 uncultured Candidatus Saccharibacteria bacterium
GAACAGCCCAAACTTACCGTCTTTGAATTCCCACGACACCGCGCCCTGTAGCACGTTACCCTGATTAATCGCCTTCGCGACGTAAAATGTCTTTTCCGGATGGTCCCTATGCGTAAATCGGGCAATAATACCCTTCATTCGCTTGAACTCGTGTTCTTCTTCGCTGAATTCAACGATATCGCTACGCTCATGCTCGATGAGATGGATTAGCGTCTCCGCTCGGCCGACTATCGCGAGCTTGGTATATAGCAACACTCCCTGCTCGGCCTCGCTCATTTCGAACTCACGGACGCTCAGTCCAGTACCAGCTCCGAGATTCACTTCGTTGATAACGTCAAGAAGAAAGAGCGGCTTTACCTGGGCGTCCAGATTGCTCATGAGCGACGTCGAAAACGGCGTGTAGTTTTTATTGAAAAGGAAAAACTCGACGTCGAGCTCGTCCTTAATTGCATCAGTCTGATTTGCCCACAAAAAAATATCCGTCGTTTCTTCCGCTGGTTCCATGTTATGTTCCGTGTTAGCTACTAATTACTTCATGTAATTGTATCGTACTTGTCACCTCACCAAAAGACGGATGTATACTATTTTTCCCAGTCGAATCCGTGACCGAAGTGCCCGTAGCGAGCGGTCTGCTCGTACATCGGTCGCAGCAAATCGAGCGTCTGGATAATCCCTCGCGGCGTCAGATCATATCCAGTTACAGGTTCGGGAACCCCATCGATAATCACGGTCGCCTCTAGCGGTTCGGCCACGCCAATGGCATACGCCAGACGCGTATACACCTCCTTGGAGCCCGGCCGTGAACGGAGAAAATCGACGGCGATACGCCGGGCCATGTACGCGGCGCTCCGATCAACTTTGCTTGGATCCTTACCGCTAAACGCTCCACCCCCGACAGGTATACGCGGTCCGTAGTTATCGACGGCGAGCTTACGCCCGGTTAAACCGGCGTCAGCGTCAAATCCGCCGAGTTGCCAATCCCCTGCCGGGTTTAAAAAGAGTTGAGGTGAGGAATCGTTCGTCTTTGTATACGTCTGACTTGACGCCCACTCCCTAACCGCCGCTTCGAGCTCGGTCCGAGCCGCGTTCTGGAAACTCGCAACGATGCTGACTATGTCCCCGTCTCGAACCGTCACCTGGGTCTTGCCGTCAAACGGCCAGCGTGCGAACAAGAACTGGTTTAACGCCCGCGACATGGCGACTTCGAGCGGTAACATCTCTGGAGTCTCACTGGTCGCGTACCCCACCATTATCCCCTGGTCTCCCGCTCCGCCGGTATCGACACCGGCAGCTATTTCCGGACTTTGACTGGCGATATGAACTATCACATCAACGTCCCCGGCGATTCGCCTAACGATAGCCTCGACGTCAACCGATGCTGCTCGCGAAGTAACTTCCCCGGTCACAAACACTTTGCCGTGACCGCCAGCGACGTCTACCGCGACCCTAGCGAGCGGATCTTCGGTTAGGTGGGCGTCGAGCACCGCGTCCGAAATCTGGTCGCACAGCTTATCCGGATGTTTCGGACTCACGCTTTCGGCGGTTCGGTATTCATTGGTAACAGACATATAAAAAACTCCTTTCATCTGCCCCGAGACTCAAGGAGTATTGATACGACGACGCATCTTTCCTGAGACTCAGGCTGGAATTGGCACCTTGCGACTCTGGCAGGTTGCCGTCTGGGTCAGCGGGCCAGTCCCTCGCCAGACTCTTGATACTTACTTGTTATGTACTAATGATACCGTGGCTCCTACTCTTTGCCAAGTTTTCTAACTCATGAGGGTATCATACCCATCAGTCACTTCCATGGTTCGGTCAATACCAAAGCGTTCAAACACTCCCCATAACTCCTCGGTCACCTGTGCGTAATCGGCGTCCTCTGTGACAAGCATTTCCGCTTCGACGAAGTCTCCCAACTCTTCGACCCTATCTAGACACAGCTCGATAGCGTCAAATCTGGCCTTCCGACTGGTTTTCGTAACTTCGACGTAGAGACGACAATCAAGCTCTTCGATGATGCGGCTCATGTCGCCAGCAGAATCGACAGCAGTTTCGTATTCAATGCTGTCAAGCTACCCGCCTACGGAATGTTTGAAGGTGAACAGGGTCCGCTCATTCTGCCCGGTAGTTTCGGTTCTGAGTCGTAACCACGGAGCGCTAGGGTCGGTTTAGTGACCCCCTTTTACTCCAGACGACTCATGCTGTGATACCGCTTCGGAGCCGGTCGCGCCACTCTGTAGTAACTCGTCTACCATAGAGACGAGGTTTTCGATTCGAGCCTTGATTTTTAATTTCTCTCACAATCGGGCGCCTTCCCTAGCCTTGTTCGCCCACTCGTCCGCCAGAATATTTCCAGCATCGTCGGCGTGCCCACGCACCCAGACGAGCTTCGCATTGCTGTTTTTATACAGCGAATAGACTTCTTGAACAATATCCAGGTTTTTAATGTCGCCGCCCTTCTTCTTCCACCCGTTCTTTTCCCAGTTAGGCGCCCACACGGTGATGACATTCACCCAGAACTGACTGTCGGTGTAAATCAGGCATTCTTGACCGGCCGCATAATGAATGGCAGCGATTATCGCCTTGCCTTCCATGCGGATATTGGTCGTGTCGCCTGGCTCGCTGCCAAGCACGACCGGTTGTTCGTTTAAAATCACAGCAAACCCGCCGGGACCGGGATTGGGACTGGCGCTGCCGTCAGTGTAATAGGTTATCATTCCTTTAGTATACAGGTTTTTAAACTAGCGAGCAGGACCGATGTCGTAGAGTGTTTCAGCCAACTCCTGGCAACTCAAGTGATCAGTACTGACTCCATTTTGACGAGCTATCAGATATCCTTCGATTACCCGAGCGATTCTCGTGGCGTCGCTCCGCCAGAATCGATCGACCTCGAAGTGGTCAACCGTGCTCATGACTCGGCTGGCCAGCGTGACGGAACCGAACATCGGACCGACCGACGCAGAGACATTTAAAATGTCCTCGACGCGGATTGAGATGACGTCCGAAGACCAGATAAAGGCGTGCTTTATTATAGTGACTTTCGTCCTGTCGAGGATAATTTCGTGCGGGAATAAAAATGGCAGGACTGTTTTCGCGCTCGATATCACCTCATGGGAATGCGCGACGACCTGCTTTAAATCGTCGATATCATCGACTCGGGTGGGTGAGCGACCAATCCGTTGGCCGAACGCCTGGCGGGCTGATTGCCCTGCTTCGTTGACCGCTCTCGTTGCGGCCTCCCCTAGCTTTCTGCTTTGGCGAATGAGAGTGTCATAGGTAGCCCGCGTCCGCTGACGCATCAACGACGTACGGTGTGAACGTTGCTCCGAATTGTCCGTACCGTGACTCGCCATGGCAACCCCCCTATGGTTAGTCCTGTACCTATTATATGACTGCCCGCAAGGGGTGGCAAGCCGACCCCTGATTACACGTCCCGGATCGGATGTATCGGTCGAAGCTCCTCCACCTCGTAGATACCTCTCGAATCATGATGGTATTCCACGTGGTAGTCGGCCTCGAAATAATCACCGGTGTCGCGGGTTTTATAGCGGAGCGTAGCTTTGCGATGACTATCATCAGTCAGCGCGCTTCCCTTGTATATAAGGATTTCCCTCCCTTCACCCGGCATAAGAATCCGATCGGTTTCCGTCGTCACTCCCGCGATGGTGATTTTGTCGAGTTCGATCTCGACTGCCGATCGATTGGTCGCCCACACTCTCACTTCCATATGAGGTTCGTCGATATGCGACTTTACATGGGCAATCTCGATCTCGGGAAGAATCTTTCTCCCGGACGTGTCGACGGACGCCGCTACTGGAGTCTCCCCGACCGGAGGCATGGTAGTTTCCTGCGACTGGCTTTCGGGCGATTGCGGCTCGAACACCGGCCTTCCCTGTATCACCTTGATAAGTCCGCTCCAAAATCCCATCCTAGCTTAGCCCTCCTTTTTCGAAATTACGCACTAGGCGCCGTTACGTGGAATCGCCATCAGATCGATATCGAAGACAAGATCGCTATTGGCGGGAATATTCGGCGCCGGGCTGTTTGATCCGTACGCTTGGTCGGCTGGAATAATAAGCCTCCTCGTGCCGCCCACTTTCATACCGGGAACCCCATCGGTCCACCCTTTGATGACTTGATTAAGACTAAAGGTAACCGCTTCGCCGAAATCATGGCTGCTTTGGAAAATCTTGCCGTTTTTGACGAGCGCCCCCGTGTAATGCGCGGTCACCGACGCGCCAGGCTTCACTTCTTCGCCAGTACCAACTTCGATATCTATGATTTCAAGCTGATCGACGCTGTCTCTCGGCTCAAAGTTTGGCAGTTTGGTTCCTTCGTATTTCACCTTTCCCTCCTTATGGTTTTCGTATCGTCAGGAATTTGTCCGTGCTCCGCTCGGCGCACGAACCCTCCTTAGTTATGCTTCTCGTCCAAACACTACAGCTCCTCGATGGTTACTCGTCGCTGCTCAGTCGTATCACGGTCACGAATCGTCACCGTGCCGTCGCCTTCGATCGTCTCAAAGTCGACAACGATACAATACGGCGTCCCGATTTCGTCCTGGCGACGGTAGCGCTTCCCGATATTACCGTTATCATCCCACATCACCGCGCCATACTTCTGCTTGACATGTGCGTAGACTTCTCGCGCCTTCTCAACTAGTTCCGGTTTATTCTTCAGAAGCGGCGACACCGCAAAGCGGACGGGAGCCAAATGTTCTGGGAACTTCATCACGATGCGCTTCTCGCTATTTACCTCGTCCTCGGTATATGCCGTCGATAAGACCGCCATAATTACACGCTCGACGCCGAAGCTCGGCTCGATCACGTGCGGCACGAACCGCTCGTTCGTTCCTGTGACGATATATTCCATCGACCTGCCGCTGTGCTCCTGTATATTGTTCAAATCGAAATCGGTTCTATACGCGATGCCCATCAGCTCCTCGCGTCCGATTGGGTAGTCGAATTCGAAGTCGATAGTACGCTTGCTGTAGTGCGCGCGGTCCTCTTCGGGTACCTCGAACTCGTGAACACTGCTTTCGGGTAGGCCGAGCGCCCTAAACCACTCCCTACAAAGACCAACCCATTTATCAAACTCGGCCTCCCAATTGTCGGGACGAATAAAGTACTCGATTTCCATCTGCTCGAACTCGCGCGATCGAAAAACGAAATCGCGCGGCGAAATCTCGTTACGGAACGCCTTGCCCTGCTGCGCTATACCGAATGGAAGATCGGGATAAAAGCTGTCGACGATATTTCGGTAATTCGTAAAGATACCCTGAGCAGTCTCAGGCCGTAGATAACTTACCGAGGAGTCGTCAGCAATCGGACCGACATGAGTACGAAACATCATGTTAAACGTCCGAGACGGGCTCAAAGGATTGCCATCAGGACTTGTAATTCCCTTCTCGGCTATCACCGCGTCCATCTGTTCCATAGTCATGCCGTCGGGATCAATACCGTTATCCTTTAAGATATGGTCGGTGCGGTACCGACGCTTGTTAACCGTATCTTCGCAGAGCGGATCAACGAACGTATCGACGTGACCGCTCGCTTGCCAAACCTTTTGGTTCATCAATATCGCCGAGTCGACGCCGTACATGTCATCGCGCCCATCAACGAACATCTGCCACCAGAGGTTCATAATATTCCGTTTGAGAGCAACGCCGAGCGGACCGTAGTCCCAGGTGCCGCTCAGCCCGCCATAGACGTCACTACCCTGGAAAATAAACCCTCGGCGCTTGGCGAGGCTAACTATTTGGTCCATTCTGGTTTCTTCATTCATGACGGTCTTACTCCATAGTCTGTTCGGGAGCACTCAACATCGGTCAATACGGAATCTTTCATTACTACGTTCAATTGTACCAGATTCAGCTAAATACTGGCATGCTGCCGAGCGGTAAGCAGACAAACCGCGAGTATCGGGTCGAGTCCGCTGATTTGGTTGAGCACGCGAATCGGCTTCACGCTGGCAAGCCGGAGCAACTTGACATGGTCCGAACCGATGTCCCCAGAGGGCGATGCTCTCAGCCCCTGTTCGCTGACGTCATAGACATAGGTATTATCCGCGGTCAGAGGCGCGCCGGCGACGTCATGACGTAAGTTCAAAGCGTGACCGAGTAAATCAGCGTATCTCAGATAGAACCACGTTTCGGTGAGACGAAGCGGAATGCCGTTCTCATCAAGCGCGGCCAGCACTTCGGCGAGCACGTCGAACCATTCTGGCTCATCGATTGTCTCGCTCGCGCGCGCGACCTGTTTGACCGCCTCGTAGGCGAACTGGAGCCGATCATAGTCCTGAAGGATATGCCGAAAGAATACCTCCAGCCGCGCGGACGTGAGAATACCAAGCTCCCCTTTGCCATCAGCAACGACCACATCGCTAATGGCAAACAACTCAATGCCACCAGCCAGTCGGCTTTTCTCTCGACGGACGCCACGCGCGAGCACCGACTTCCTGCCAACAGGAGTCAATAGTTGCAAAACTCGATCCGCCTCACCGTAGTTGGTACGACGTAGCACGATTGCTTTGGTGCGACTGCTCTTCGTCATATCAATACCCTCCGGACCGATGCTACGAGATCGACCGGACGCATACGTCCCTTGTCGAGCACGTCGACGACGCCGTATTGTTTCAGCTGAGCCGTCGGTAGGTCGGCGGCGCTATTGCTGCAGATTATTACGGGCATCGTCCTCAGGTCGGCGTACGACTGGATTTCGTGAAGCAGCACGAACGCGTTCGGTCCAGGCAGGAATATGTCCAAAATGATGACGTCCGGCAGCGACTCGTCAATCAGTCCCATCGCAGCGATGCCGTCAGCTGCGTACCGAACTAGGTAGCCGGCATCTCCCAGTACCCGCTGGTACTGCTCGGCGAACCACTCGTCGTCCTCTATAACCAATACGGTCGGTCGTGTTCGTTTCATAGTAGCTTCAATTGCCGCGACGCGAGCAAATCAACATAAAACGTCGCTCCGTCTCGGTGCCGTTTCGCCCCGATTGACCCGTTCATCGCTTCCGCGAACTGCCCAGCGATATACAGTCCCAGACCGCTGCTGGCCGGTCGGTTTTGGAGCGGCTGAGGCGCCCGTCCGAGTTGCTGCTTAATCCGGCGCCACATATCCGTCGGGACGGCCGGTCCGTAGTCTCTCACTCCAATCTTGACCCGCTCGCCTTTTTTAAACGAGGACGCGTGAATAACCACCGGGGTGTCGCTCCCGGCATAGTGGAGGGCGTTATCGCCGAAATTAAGCAGTATTCTGCGGAGCAGTTCCCGGTTGGCAACAGCTAGCAGCTGCCGTCGACCAGTCTCTACCCTGAGTTCCTTGTTCTTGGCTGCAAAGAGTGGAGCGAGTTCGTGCGCTACTTCTTCGCAAAGCTGTTTGGGGTTAAGCGGTTCGAGTTCGAATAGACTGTCTTCCAGGCGGACACTTCTCGTCAAGTCGCTTGTCAGGCGGATAGCGCGCTCCGAAGTGAGGATAATTTGCCTGATGACGCGCTGCCGCTCCGCGTGGCTTATACTACCTTGCTCGAGACCGAGTGAAAGCTGCCGGATGAGCGCCAGCGGAGCCTTGAGCTCATGCGCGGCAGCCACAACCAACGGCATCGCACCGTCAAAATCGTCCCCTACTGTACCGCTCCCCTTCATACGGATTAGTGTAGCATGAGGGCAGCTAACCACGCGACCGTAAGAGTAATGTTACGCGTTGAAATCGACGGTCTTGAGGATATTGTCGAAATCTTCCTTGAAAGTTTCAGCTTCGGTGAAGATTGTCATGGTTTTATCGCGAATCTTAAACAGTACTGCCGATCCGCGAACGTCTTTGCTGATATTGCCATCGAGTCGCGTGCCGTCGTGACCGTTGACGCTGAATGGACTGCTCCTAAGCTCCCCTTTGGTTATGGCCGACTTGTACGAGTCCAAACGCTTACCGTAGTCGATCGTCTCAATAGTGATTCTCAGCGCGTAGCGAGAAGATTTCGAACTGATTGGCGGAACGGTAATCGGATTAAGGTACGCTGAGTAGCGGTTACCGTTCGTCGTGGTGTCCTGATCGACATAGACGCTCCAGGTCTTCGGATACATGAACGTGAGTCCTCCGAAATCTTCAGGAGCGGCAAATTCTCGGTTCGGCTCCTTCTCCCGCTCTGCAAACTTCTTTTCTTCGAGTTCGGCCTGTTCCTTCTTCGCCTCGGTTACTGCGGCGTTAATCTGACCGTCGACGTCAGTCTTCTTTTCGTTGTACTGCGTAAACAGCCAAGCCGACAGACCGGTCAGTCCGACGACGATGACCAAAAGACAAATAATAACGATGAGCTGCCCGTTGATAGCTCCGCGCTGCATGGAATGTCGATGTCGTTTCATACTAAGCGTCATTATACTTATGCTTCCTTTCCCTGTAAAGGCTCAATTTGATAGAGATAGTACGCACCGAGCTGCCGAAGAGGCGTCCGTCCAGGAACGTCGAATCCGTAGCTCATAAAATACAGCGGTCGGCCGAGCAGCGAGGCGGTCTCTTCGACTTTAGCGGCCATCCTGACGATATCCTTCGAATCCCCAAAGGTGTACACGATGGTCGTCTCGGGCGGGAGCGTCGCTCTCCAGAAGTTCTTGAGATAAATCGTCACGCTGGGGTAGTGACGAGACATAAGCCGGGAAAGCACGACCAGCACAGGGTTAATCTCGTACCCCACCGCAGTTGCTCCGCGTTTGGCCGCCTCGCGGAGCACGACACCATCACCCGACCCAATATCCACGAGCGTGTCGCCCTGCCCCAAAGGAAAGAGTTCGTCAAACCCCTGAGACAAGTCCTTTTTCTTACTAGGAACGTAGGGCGCGCCGAAAAAGACCACGAAGCCAAAGACCATAAAGATGAGCAGCGCGACCCAGATCACGATTATTCTCCGGCTTCGTCAAAGCGCTCGGCAAGGACGGTGATAGTGTTCTTCATTTCAGTCAGGTCACGCTCGATTTCCTCGGCCAGCGCCATCGCTTGTTTGAACGTATCAAGCGCGGCCTCGAGCTCGAAGTCGTCGCTCTCGAACCAAGCCATCAGTTCGTCTAGCCGTGCCATTTTCTCGCTAATAGTGCTATTTTTCTCTGACATCTTTTACCTCCGCATGTGCTATCGCATCTCGAGTTTCTATCTCTATTAATTCGCCGATCTTCAGTTCTCCCCTCACCAGGCTATATCCACGCGCGAGCACTCGGTTCGGATCAAGTTCGGCGAGCAACTTCCGTTTATACTCCAACTGGTTCTCGATACCCCCGTGCTCCGCTCGCATTTTTTCAAGCGCCCGACGCACGCGGTCTTGGACTCCGAGCACTCGGTCATCGATGTATCGAAGCAGCGTAGGAGCCAGCGAACGGGATTGGTAACGGACTCGCTGGATGTATTCGTTTCTGTCAGGGACGACAATCTGCGCGGCGTTGCTCGGCGTCGCCGCCCTTACGTCCGCCGCTAGGTCGGCGAGGCTAACGTCAGTCTCGTGTCCAACGCCAACTAGAGTCGGGACTCGGCTGGCGGCGATTTCTCGAACCAACAACTCGTCGTTAAAGGCGCTCAGGTCATCGGCGCTTCCACCTCCGCGGATAATAACGATGACTTCCGGCAACTCTTCTCTGGTATTAAAGTAGTTCAGCGCCCGAATCATCTGGTCAGGTGCGTCCTTACCCTGAACCTGCACCTGCGCGACATCGACTCTAAGTCCACCCCACCTGTCGTTAATTATCTTGATGAAGTCGGCATACCCGGCAGCTTGGGTGCTACTGATGACCGCGATGTGTCGAGGTAGCTCGGGGAGAGGTCGCTTGCGCTCGGGGGCAAACAGCCCTTCTTTCTCGAGCTTGGCTTTTAGTAAATCGAAACTCCGCTTCAGGCTGCCTTCCCCGCTGAGGCGAATCGATTGGACGGTAAGGCTGAACTTGCCCCAGTTGGTTAGTTTCGGGGTGGCCGTCACGATAACCTTCATCCCGTCTTCGATCGGTTGTCGGAGCTGCCAGACCGTCATGAAACAATTAACGCTGCCGGTATCGTCTTTAAGATCGAAAAAGACGTATTTATTCTGGTTCACCTTAAAACTGGCAACTTCGCCCTCGACGGCGATACCGCTTGGTAATGAGTATTCCAGCGTCTGGTTAGTCAGCGCTATAAAATCGCTAACGGCGAGGACTGGTGTCTTTGAACTTTCCATATTCGAGTATAGATTTCTGGTAAAACGCGTACCCTAAAACAATCGTACCAAGCAGCAAAATAACGCGGGTGAGCACGATGCCGGCTATCGCCTCTCCTCGGTTGAGTCCGGCAAGCGCCAAGAACCCGATCATGACCGCTTCGTACGCACCGGCTCCCCCTGGCGTTACGACGACCATGCCGGCGACGAGCGCCACTCCGTAGGCGATAAGTATCGGCGCCGGGTTAACCGCCAGTCCCATCGACCAGAACGTAATCACAAATAACAGAATCTCCATCCCGATAAACACCACTCCCCATAAAAACGGTCGGAGCAGCACCCGCCTATCCCTACGGAGCGCCTGGAAATCAAAATGCATATCGGTAAAGAACTTCTCCACTTCGGCGTAGCGAAACACTCGTTTCCTGCGGCCGAAAGTGAGCTTCTTGACCAGTTTATTTCCCTGCTTTACGACAATGCTCGCCGCCTTCCACATGCGACGCCGGTCACTCAGTACGTACGCGCCGATGCCACCAACGGTAACGGCTGCCAACACCAACCCAGAGCTAATCAGGATAATCCAGCGGTTAATTTCGCCATCAATCGTCACCACCAGCACCGCGACAGGCAGTAACGCGATGTACGCGGCAAACGCCATCCCGAAGCGAACAATTTGCGCCATCGCTGCCCGACCGGCGGCAATGTTGTACTTACCGAGACGCCACGTCATATAGGAAATACCGCTCACGCCGCCGCTCGGGAGTACGTGGTTGACGAAGTTCATTTCAAGCGCCATCCGCGCCAGATCGAGCGGCGGAATGTGCTGCGTGGCGCCTTTGGCTCGCAGGTACGAAAACATCATTTCCCCGCCGACGTAATACGAGAATATCTGACCCGGCACAAGAAGGAGCAGAATCCAGATATTGACGCCGCTCAGCAGCAGCCACGCCTGGTATAGCTCGTCTCGGGATGCGAAAATAATCGCCCCCATCAAAAGAACTGTCGCGATGCTCAACCAGACTTTAAGTGACATATCCTACTTAGTATACTTCATACGACCGCAACTCATATATACTTAAGTCATGCATATAGCCATCCTTGGACGCCAGCCGGAGCTGGGCCTAGCCGAACTCGAACGACTCTACGGAGGTCAGAACGTGCGGTGGTTTTCAGATACCGCCGCGACGGTTAACTCCGACGCGCTCTCTGCCGACCGACTCGGCGGAACGGTCAAAGCTGGAAACGTCGTCCTCCATCTCAAAAAAAGCACCTGGCGGCACGCTTCTCAAACCATCGTCTCTACCTACTCAGACAAGTGGAGCGCTCATGAAGGCAAGATAACGCTCGGGCTCAGCGTGTACGGTATGGACATCAGCCCGCGCGACGTGCAGAAAGTCGGGCTCAGTATCAAACGGAACCTCAGAAAAAGCGGCGTTAGTCTGCGCCTCATTCCCAACGCCGAAGCGGCACTCAGTTCAGCGACTTCGCATCATAACAAGCTCGGGCTATCACCCAACAAGGTGGAATTACTCGTCGTCCATAGCCAGTCGGAAGGAATCATCGTCGCGGAAAGCAGCGGCGCCCAAAACATCACCGCGCTAGCAAGGCGGGATCAAGGTCGACCGAGGCGCGACGCCTTCGTCGGGATGCTTCCACCGAAACTAGCCCTGCTCATGGTTAACCTGGCGGCTGGTGAGCGCAAGACGCCGGAAGAGCTACGCTTGCTCGATCCATTCTGTGGTACCGGCGTCGTGTTGCAAGAAGCCGCTCTCCGCGGATACAACGTCTACGGAACCGACCTCAACGAGAGAATGATTGACTACACGCGGGAAAACCTTAAGTGGCTGAGCCGAACGCACCGCGCCGACGTCTCGGTAACGCTCCACCAGGCTGACGCCATGAACGCCACTTGGGAACAACCGATACACCTGGTGGCAAGCGAAACCTATCTCGGTCAACCCTTCAGCGCCTTCCCATCGCAAGAAAAGCTCGGCGAGGTGAAACGAAACGTCAGCCAGATTTTCAGTTCCTTCCTCGCCAACATCGCACCGCAGCTCGAACCAGGCGCCTCACTTTGCCTAGCGATTCCCGCCTGGCACGAGCCAGAAGACGACCGCCATACGGGAACAACCACTTTCGAGCGATTACCTGCCGACGGACAGAGTGCCCGCTATAACAACCTTGACGCCATGATCGAGGCTCTTGGCTTTAGGCGACACGACTTTAGCAACCTCAGGAGTAACGACCTGTTCTACTATCGCCCCGACCAGGTCGTAGCCAGACAGATCCTCGTGCTCGAAAAGAAGTAGGAAACTCGCGCTACCCCTTGACGGTACAGGCATTTTTTCGTACAATGGTTTAGATTTTAGGATGTAAAAGGTAAGGAAAGTAAGGAATGGCACATGTAAAGGCTGGTGGAACCAGCAAAAATATCCACAACAATGCCGGCGCCCGTCTTGGCGTCAAGCGTTTCGGTGGCCAGAAAGTCAGCGCAGGCGAAGTACTCGTGCGCCAGACCGGTGCGACTAAGATTGCTGGTCCTGGTACCTACATGAGCAAGAACTTCACCATTCACGCTGCCATTGATGGTACGGTATTCTTCGACAAGGTCAAGAAAACTCGTTTTACCGGCAAGACCGCTCCACGTACCCGTGTCGGCGTAAAATAGTCTACCTAACACGAGAGAAGACTATAAGACAAAGAAAAACCCGCTTTCATAGAGAAAGCGGGTTTTGTACGTTGTACTCAACTACGTTCGGTTGTTAGTTCTCGACCGGCATGCCAAGATGGTGCCTAATGCGGTCAACCACGTCGCCGATGACAACCTGAGACTTAACCAGATAATCGTCGACACCAAGCGCCTCGGCTTTTTCCTTGTCTTTTGGCTGGCTGAGCGCGGTCAGCATGATAACCCTGATATTGTTCGTTTCGGGCGTGTTTCTCAAGATATCGAGGACATCAAATCCACTGATTTTCGGCATCATGACGTCGAGCAGAATGAGATCGGGCTTAAACTCGATAGCTGCCGCGAGCGCTTTCTCGCCGTTATTTACTTCGCTGACTTCGAACCCTTCCATCTCAAGACGCGACTTGTAGACAGCTGCAAGCGATTCGTCGTCTTCTACCAACAGGATTTTTTTCTTTATTTCCATACCTGCCCCTATAGTACTAAGTCTCTCTTAAATACACAAGTGCGCTTACGGCTATTTAGAGAGGATATTCACCGCGGCGTCCATTTGCGGGTCACGACCAGCGTTAGCGTCCTCGAAGCTTAATTCGACATCCCGGTCAGGAGCGATTCCTTCGCTAGTAATGTTTCGACCGTTAGGAGTGTACCAGCGCGCTACCGTCACTTTGAGCTCGGCTCCGTCGGCGAGTCCGAGTAACTTCTGCACGGTACCCTTCCCAAATGTTTTTTCGCCGACGATTGTAGCAAGTCCGTAGTCTTGTAATGCGCCGGCCACGATTTCGCTGGCGCTGGCAGTCGCTTGGTTAACGAGGATAACGGTTGGGATATTCAGGAGCAACGGGTTCTTACCTGACTTCAGCTCGTCCACAACCTTGTCGCCGCGTCGCTCCGACACGATAACCTTGTCATTGAGCCACAGTCCGGCTACTTCCTGGGCGGCCGTCAAAAACCCGCCACCGTTGCCTCTCATATCCACGACGATTCCCTTCACGCCGCTACGCTTGAATTCTTCAGCCGCCTTTCGAGCCGACCGCGCGGTATTAGCGTCGAATCGTCGTATCGTCAGATAGCCGATATCTTCCCGGATGTCGCTCTCAACGCTGGCGTTGGTTATTTCCGCCCGGGTAATCGAAAACTCTTCTTTCTCTCTGCCTCTAAGGATTGTCAGTTTTACCGTCGTACCGACTTCTCCGCGGATTTCTTGGGCGGTCCTGTCCGCGCTCCACCCGCGCGTATCGGTCGAATTAACCGCTAATATAACGTCACCGGCCATAAGTCCTGCCCTCTCGGCCGGAGTGTCCGCGAGCGTCCGCAAAATCGTCGGCTGGTCGTTTCGCACCCCGATTTCGGCTCCAATCCCTCCGCCGATATTGCCGCTAAGATCGCGGTCGAACTGCTTGGCTTCCTCGGCGTTCATATAGACGGTGTAGTCGTCTCCGACTGCCGCGACCAGCCCCCTGTTCGCGCCTTCAATCAGCGCGGGGATATCAAGCTCGCCGTCATAATTGGCCGCCAGTTTTTTATACGTTGCCTGAAGCGAGGATGTGTCAATCTCTTCAGCGATAACACGCACCCCAAACATCGGTCCGACGGCCGAGACGATTTCGTCCTGCCGCGATCCCGCTACGAAAGACACCGCCGCGACGATGGCCATAGTGAGAATAAACATGTTTCTTGATACGCCACGCCCCGGTTGTGTGGACGTAGCCATGGAATCTGTTACTGCCACGCGTTCTCCCTCTTCTGTTCGTCTCAAATTCTTCTTATGTATAAGTATACTTCAAAACAGCACCTAGCCGTAACACTAAGTGCTGTATTTTTTAGGCTCGCGTCTAGACGCTAGAAGTAAATGTAGTAGTCGTACGCGCTCGGGTGTACGTTGTATCGCTCCGAGTAGTGACCCCAACCAAGACCCGGGATATACTCGTTGTACTGGGAAATATTTATCGTGCCGTCACTGTTAACGCTTTCAACCCAGACAACGTGGCCATATGTGCCTGCCATTATGACGCCGACCGACTGAGCGCGCGGTACGGTGCTGACCGGAATACCGGCTGCCCTAGCGTTACCAGGCCACTGGTTGGCGTTACCGACGCCGCCCCAGTACGGCATGTATCCGTTCTTCTGGTAAACCTTCCATGCGGTATAACTGACGCACTGACGAGCGTACATGCCCCACGGATCAACAATCGGGTTATAGTAGTCAGAGTTCGCAAGGTAGTTAGGATAGCCTCCTCGGCTTGGGTCGCCAGGTACCGCCCCGCCACCAACCCCGGCAGCTCGGAGGGCTGCAGCGATGGCAGCCTGCTGTTCCTGTTCAAGCTGACGCTTCTTCGCCATGCCTTCTTCGCTAAGTCGCTTGTAGGCGGCTTCTTCGCCTCTCGTAGCATCAAGCAGATTCTGTTGCTCGGCTTGTTTCGCGGCGAGTAAGTTTCGCTGGTTGGTCTGGTCATCAAGAACCTTCTTTACCTTATCTTTGTCCTCTTCCAGACGTTTCTTGAGCGTTTTAATCTTGTTGATGGTCAGCGAAAGCGAATCTCGAATAACAGAACGCTTGTTCTGCTTATCCATATAGTCGCTAATGTTTTTGCTGCTGGCCAGCATCTCAAGCGGAGATATGTCGCTGTCGACATACATATCCGCCATAATAGTGCCGAGTGCGTCCTGGTTGTCAGCAATCAGCTTCTCATTCTTCTTAATTTCCGCTACCAGCCTGTCATGCTCGGCCTGACTTAAGTCTATCTGCGCCTGAATGATTGCTTTTTCATTCTCGAGTCGGGCGACCTCGTTCGCTAGCGTGTTCGCTTCCTGCGCCAGCCGAGCGGCTTCGGCGTTATACTGATCAATTTGGTTTTGGACCGCCTGGATTTCAGCGTTGTAGTCGCGCGCTCTAATTGGCTGGCTTAAAAAGCCGATAGGAGCGGCCGCGGCCATCAAAATAGCGAGAGCTAGAAGTGACCCTCGAAGCTTAAATGAGACTGAAACCGGTGTGGTGGACCGTTTTTTCATTGTTTTTAGATTAGCACAAGCATTATGCTTTGTCAATAAATCCCCCCCTTTTAACGTTACTAGTGGTACCCAAGTTCTTAAATCTTCAAGTACTGCCTTGTAGCGAGAAGCGACGAGATAACTCCGATAATCGCGCCGATAAGTATCATACCCAGCAGCGTTACGACGGCATAATCGGTGACGAAACTAACGACGGTTTCTACCTTGACTCCATAGCTCTGCAGCCCATCCTTGGAGGCATAGAGCACCGACATGCCGATGGCTGTCGCGATAACCGCCGCGATAAAGCCGTAGAATATCGCCTCGACGATAAACGGTCCCCTAATGAAGCTTCTATCAGCGCCGATAAGCTTCATCATCTGAATCTCGTCCTTTCGACTGAAGATGGCCATGCGGATGGTATTGAAGATAATGAGCGCTGAAATAGCGATGAAAACAACCGCCGCCCCGACACCGAACCGCTCGGCAAACACCACCCAGCGACCAATAGTGTTAATCGCCGCGCTGCGCTCACCTTCAAAGCTTGGCGGACGATCCGGATCGATTGCCGCTTGAACGTCCTCGTCGCTCCGCACGAATTCTCTGAGCTCGAACGGGTCGTTAATGTCCACAATTTTGACGCGCAAGGTCCACGGGAACTTGTTCGTCGCTTCGTTAAGCGCCGCGAGGGCGTCAGGGTTCGCCTTTTGCTCCTCGGCGAAGTTCGATCGAGCCTCGCTCGGACTTTCGCTGGTAACTGCGGTAACGGTTGAAAGCTGATCGATTTTCTCCTCGATCGCCTTCACATCATCTTCGTCGGTTCCGGTCTCGAGGTAAATCAGCATTTCAATTTTATCTCTCGCCCCTTCGGCGGTATCCATGAGCACCGTACGAGCGGCTATGGTCGTAAAGATGACAAGCAGCGTGATGGTCATGACCGCGCTGGCGGCAATCGTTAACCACGCGTTACGGGTCAGGTTGTTAACGCCGTAGCGTAGCATTCGCATGAATGTCAGCCACCGCCTGCGAGTACTCTTCTGCTGCAGCGCCTTCACCGGCGGAACGGATTTTGGTTTGTTCGTTTTACTCACCTTCGCCATTACTGCCTATAACTTCCCTGCGCCTGATCGCTTATGATTTTTCCATGTTCCAGCGTGACAACACGACGCTTTAGTCGGTTGACAATTTCGACGTTATGCGTCGTCAGCAGCACCGTCGTTCCGTATCGATTGATTTTCTCGAGCAAACGGACAATGTCCCAGCTATGCTTCGGGTCGAGGTTTCCGGTCGGCTCGTCGGCAATGAGGATTTTCGGCTGACGGACCACCGCTCGGGCGATTGCCACGCGCTGACGCTCACCGCCGGACAGTTGGTGCGGGAAATGTTTTTCTTTCCCGTTAAGTCCAACCAGATCGATAACTTTCGGCACCGTGCTATTAATTTCACGGTTCGTCATGCCGGCAATCTCCAACGCAAACGCGACGTTCTCGAAGACGGTGCGCTGAGGCAGCAACTTGAAGTCCTGGAAGACTACCCCTATTTTTCGCCTGAGCAACGGAATGTGCTGATCTTTGAGCGAATCGTAATCAATGCCGCCGACCACGATTTTACCGCTGGTCGGTTTTTCTTCCCTGGTTAGAAGTTTGAGCAGCGTCGACTTGCCCGCCCCGCTCGTACCAACCAGAATGACAAATTCATTCGGGTCAATATGAAGACTGACACGGTTGATTGCCGGCTTACCGTCGCCGCGCGGATAGGTTTTAGTAACTCTGTCGAGTAGAATCATTGCTCCATATAGTATAGCATAAGAACAATTGAAATTTGTCTATAAATCTCGCATGCTATCATAGGTAAGGCTATGAACATTTATATCTTAATGTCTGGCACGGAACCTGCGAATCCGAGCTGAGTCGCTTTCTGTCCTCCCATCTCGACGACGTCGATGTGTTTTGTCTTCAGGAAACGAACAAAACAAAGATTGAGCGAATCATCTCTACGCTGTTCGATACTGATCGTTTCCTGGCGTCGCACGTCACGAAATACACCGATACCGATCGCTTCTACAGCCTCCATACGATCGTACGTCGGCCGCATCAGATTCTTGCAAGCGACGCGCTGTTTGCCGAAGACGACGCCGACACTGGCCAAGCGCTAGCGACAACGTTGCGAACAAAACACGGCCGCTCGCTTTCAATCGTCAACATCCACGGTGTCCCGTTTCTGAATGACGACAAACGAGATACCGAAGGCAGACTCCGACAAACAGAAACGGTTATCAGCTGGGTTCAATCTCGAGGCAACATCCCGGCTGTCGTCTGCGGCGACTTCAACCTCTTGCCAGACACAAAAAGCATCCAAGACTTTACGTCAGCCGGATTTACCAATCTTATTGACGCTTACGACATTCCTACGACCCGTAATCGCCTGGCCTGGGAGAGGTACCCGGACAATATCCAGCTTTTCGCAGACTACGTCTTTACCTCTCCCGACATTGCCGTTACGGATTTTACGGTTCCGGATATCGAAGTTTCTGATCATCTACCTATGTTGCTCACAGTTAGCTACTAAGGTAACGCACGGCGACACCTCCTTCCCCTCTTGTGGTTACCGATATACGAACAATGCGACATGCCCTAGCCACTTCTACGTTGACTTTCTTCCAGAATAATTATATTGTCTACACATCCCTTTACGGGAGAACATTTCGCGGTCCGATTGAAAGGATTCACCATGAATGCGTCGAGCACGAAGCCCAGAACCGTTCCCCTCGCGTGGGTGGTATTCAAGATCGCGGTACTCCTGGCACTGCTGTTCTACCTTCTTAGCCTCGAGAAGAAAATCGAGGAAGTAGACAGTCCGCCAGCCACCATGACGGAGGTCATTCGTACGCCGACTGTTGTCGGCGCGAATACCGACCTTGGCACGCAGTACTCCGATGGTCTGTTCGCTGTGAGCGCCTAGTCTCCTTCCAAATTACCGACATCGGATTACGTTCGTGAGCAACGCTTTAATTCTTTCAATTTCCTGCCGTACCTGCCCCGTACCGACGTCGAGCGAATCGCTCCGTCTGGTACGGGGCGATTCGATATCTATCCGACAGCAGACTTTAAATACGCCTCTATAAACCCGTCAATCTTACCGTCGAGTACGCTCTGCGGATCTTTCTCTTCGTATTTCGTCCGGGTATCCTTAACGAGCGAATACGGATGGAGAACATAATTTCGAATTTGACTTCCCCAATTCGCCGACTCTCCGGCGCGGAGTTCACCGATATTCTCAGCGTGTTGTTCTAGCTGGAGCTGCGCGAGCTTTGATCTGAGGATCTTCATCGCGGTCTCCTTGTTCTGCAGCTGGCTGCGCTCGTTCTGAATCGCCACGACGATACCCGTCGGGAGATGCGTAACGCGGACTGCACTGTCTGTCGTATTCACACTTTGGCCGCCATGCCCTCCTGCCCTATACACATCGATTTTAAGATCCTTGTCGCTAATGTCTACTTCCTCGGGAGTATCGATTTGCGGCAATATTTCAATTAGCGCAAAACTGGTCTGACGCAAATTATCCGAATTAAATGGACTGAGTCGAACTAACCGATGCACGCCATGCTCGCTCTTCAGCTTCCCGTAGGCGTACGGTCCGGCGATTTCAATGACACTCGACTTAATACCGGCTTCCTCCCCTGGTGAGCGCTCGATGATTCTCGCGTCCATCCCGGATTTTTCTGCCCAGCGCAGATACATCCTTTCAAGCATTTCCGTAAAATCCTGCGCATCGGTGCCACCGACTCCCGCGCTCAGACGCAAAATAACATTATGTCCATCATATTCGCCATGAAATAGTAAGTCTGCACTGAGTTCGTCGAGTCGCTGTTCCAATTGATTAAGCTGCGTTTCAAGTTCGGGCACGAGACTTTCATCACCAATAGCAACGAGCTCGCTTATTTCCTCTGCCTGCGTTCTCAGCGTTGCCCACGGCTCAACCTGACCGCTTAGGGCAGCGGCCTGCTTACTAAGCGTCTGCGCTCGTTCGGTGTCGGACCAGACATTGCTATCCGCTAGCTGCTCGTTTGCTCGACTCAGATGTTCCCGCTTCTCATCGAGTTGTAGCCGATTCCAGGCGGAGTCGATTTCACGTTTGAGCTCATCAATTCTTTTCTCGAGCGGTTGCATTACCCGTTCGCCTCCGTGAGTGACTCTACCGCGGCGATAAACTGATTGCCTCGATCGACATAGCTACGGTATTGGTCGAAGCTAGCGCTGGCTGGACTTAGCATAACGACACCTCCAGAAGGGGTGACCCGGCTGGCTGCGCGGACAACATCTCCCATTCCGCCTTCGACCCGCTCGCATGTGACGCCAAGCTCGGTACAAAGGTCGTGTATGCCTCGACCGGTTTGCCCGACTGCTATGACAACGGTGCCGGTGTCTCGGCACAGTTCGATAATTTGCCTATACGACGCGCCCTTATCCGACCCGCCCAAAATGATAGTTTTCGGTCCGTCAAAAGCGCGAATCGCGGCGATAGCGCTCCCTGGTGTAGTAGCAATGCTGTCGTCGTAGTAACGAACGCCTGCCACCTCTCGGACAAATTTCAGGCGATGCGGCAGTCCGTCGAAACTCCGTAACCCCTCAGCGATGACGTTCGCATCCTGCACCCATGACCAGACAGCGGTTATGGCGGCACAGGCATTTTCAGCATTGTGAGTACCCGGCAGTTGTAGTTGATCAATTTCACAGAGCATTTCGTCTTGATAGTAAAAATACTCGCCGCGTATGTGCGCCGTCCGATTGGAAGGATACGGCAACAACTGACCGACGGATCGTTTCGCGATACTAGTCGCCGGCTCGTTGGACGCGTTATAGATTACTCGATCGGTCGTCATCTGGTACTCGGTGATCCTGGCTTTGGCGTCCACATACTCTTCGAAGCTGTCGTGAACGTCAAGGTGGTCCGGCTCGATTCCAAGCACGACCGCGACTTGCGGTGACTGCTCTACGTCACAGAGCTGGAAGCTAGAAAGCTCGAACACAACTATATCCTCAGGTTTGACAGTAGCAAGAACTTCGAGCGCCGGCACTCCGATATTCCCGATGAGATGCACCGACTTGTCCGCCGCTCTTAACATAGACGCGATAAGACTGCTGGTGGTACCCTTCCCTTTGGTGCCGGTCACCCCGATGATAGGCGCCTCGCATCTCGAGAAGAATTCTCTCGTCTGGCTCCAGACGCGCTTTGCCCCCGTCAGTTTCTTCGGGCTGATACCTGGGCTCCGAACCACCATGTCGAAGTCAGCAAGCGCGTCGAACGCTCCCTCGCCCAGCCTCGCTTTAATGCCCTCTGGCAGCTCAAGCGTGACGCGCTCGTCAAGAATCGTGACGTCATGTCCCTGCGTCGCATAGTAATCGTAGCTATTCCTTCCCTCGGCTCCGTAACCGGCTATCGCAACTTTCATTCTTTTTAGTATACCGCACCCGTCTTAGAGTGCTTGTTAGTCACTTTTTGTTAAACAGGGTCACTAACTTATCATGCAGCGCGAGCAGCTCTTCGCGCTCTCCGCTGCTGACTCCGGCCAGCACCCAAATATCGCTGTCGATAAATTCTTTGGAGGTCGCGATAATGCATTCGAGCGACGTCTTCTTAATGGCGTCAGGTACCTTGTAATAGTCCTTGACTTGGCCATCGAGGAAGTAGCGCCCGGTATAGAAATTACTGATCTGGGCAACCGTCTGCGCTCCCATCTGGTATCGACCGAGCGCGTAAGATTTCGCACTATCGATTTCCGATTCCTTGATGCGACCGTTTATGACCGAGCGAACTTCGCGGACCATAATATCAAACAGCTGTGGAGCAGTATCCAAATTGACCTGTCCACCAAAATCCCAACTGCTGTCATGAAAGCCGACGGATGTGTCGGAGAACATACCGTACGCAAGTCCCTTTCGTCTGGCCGCGCCGTAAATCCGGGAGTGCATCGTGCCGGTCAGAATATGATCAAGCACTTCCATGGCGCCGGATTCTTCGTCGGTCAGCGTTCGCGGCATGACTATTGACCAACCAAATGTCAGGTTGGATGCCTCCTTGCGGCGAATCAACGTCGGTCCAGCCTTATGGAGCTCGTCACGTGGTGCCGGCAGCAACTCTCCATCCGGCAGCTCCCACGATTCCATGTCGCGGATAATTTTCGCCATGCGACCTTTGAGCTTGCCGGCGATAACGAACCTCATGTTTTTGGTGGTATGCGTCCGTTTGTGGTGCTCCCGCACATCGTCGAGCGTCACGTTCGGTATCGTCTGGAGCCGCTGCCAGAACGTATATACGTCCTCGCCCAAGCTTTGCTGGATTTTTGGCCAGAGCACACGGTTGTGATTATTCAGATAGCCAGTCAGCTCGCTCTTGACGTTACCCTTCTCGGCTTCGAGCTCCTCGGCGTTGAACTTCGGATGGCAAATCGCGAGGCGCTGCAAATCGAAAATCCGCTCCCATTCGAAATCCGCGCAGTCAGCCACATACACCATCGACGTGTCACTGGTGTACGCGTTGTGGTACGCGCCGTTTTTCGTAAACTCAGCCTCATACTCGTGCTCATTCTTAAACCGCGAATTGGCGCCGAACGCCATATGCTCCATGATGTGAGCGGCTTCGTACACCTCTTTGTCCCGGACGTAGCGGTTACCCGCTCGGAATTGGAACTGAAAACTCATAACAGTGGCGCCGGGGATGTCGATGAGTAGTCCCCGGGCGCCATTTTTTAGCCTAACTTCCCTAGCAGTGTGCTGCATATCCTACCTACCTCAACAGTCCTGCTACTTGCGGCTCTTCTTGCGATTCTGCCGTGCGGCCTTCTTTTTCTTGCGATTCGCGTTCTTCTGCTTAGCAGCCTGACTCGCTGACTTCCCCTTTTTCACCTTGAAGTCGTCGTCTCGTGTCTGCTCACCCATCGTAATCTCGTTCACCCCGGCTTCAACGGCACGTTCGGCGAGACGGGTCAAATCGGTTTCATGTTCTTCTTCGGTCAGGGCGATAACATCGGTCTTCTGGACGTTCATGATTGCCCGAGACACTTCGGTACGCAGCGCGGCCTGGAGTCCGTCAAACAGTAACTGCGATTCACTGCGGTACTCGACGAGCGGATCGCGCTGACCGATGCTGCGCCAGTGGATACCTTCGCGGAGGTGCTGCATGTTCTCAAGATGCTGCATCCAGAGCGAGTCCAAAACCTGGAGATACACTTCGCGCTCTACCTTCTGCATGACCTCTTCGCCGAGTTCTTTGGTTTTCTTGGTATAGAATTTGGTGACGGCTTCAATCGCCATATCGCGGCGCTTCTTGTCCGACTTCTCCTCGCCGATGGCAGCTATCTTCTTGTCGCCAATCGGGAAGACCGCCGCGAACTCATCAGCAAATTGCGGATTATTTTTCGCAGGAAGCGCGACCAGTTCGCTGATTTTCTCTTTTATGAGTCGCTGGATTTCAGGTTCGATATCCTTGCCTTCGAGAATCTTGCGACGGACCTTGTAGACTACTTTGCGATGTCGGTTAATAACGTTATCGTACTGAACAACATTTTTACGAGTATCAAAGTTGTACCCTTCGACGCGTTTTTGGGCGGCTTCGAGGGTTTTTGATACGGCCTTGTTCTGAATCGGCTGATCCTCTTCGACGCCGAGCTTGCCCATAAGGTTCGCGATGCGTTCGCCCTGGAAAATACGCATCAGGTCATCTTCGGTCGAGACGTAGAATTGAGTCTCACCTGGGTCGCCCTGACGGCCAGAACGACCGCGCAGCTGGTTGTCGATTCGTCGCGACTCGTGCCGCTCGCTGCCGATAACGACCAGACCGCCAAGCTCGACGACGCCCTCGCCCAGCTTGATGTCGGTACCGCGTCCGGCCATGTTAGTCGCAAGCGTAATCGCTCCCTTCTCACCGGCTTTCGCGATAATTGCGGCCTCGCGCTCGTTATTCTTCGCGTTTAAGATCTCATACGGGAGCCCTTCTTTGTCGAGCCAAGCGGCAATCAGTTCGTTCTTAGCGATCGACGGCGAACCGACTAGCACCGGACGTCCGGCCTTATGATATTCCTTGATCGCGGCGACCATGGACTTGAGCTTGCCGCGCTCGGTCTTGAAAATGAGATCATCGTGGTCAATCCTACGAACAGGACGGTTGGTCGGAATCTGTACCACGTCGAGTCCGTAAATCTGCTGGAACTCCTCGGCCTCGGTATACGCGGTACCGGTCATACCGGAGAGCTTTTCGTAAAGACGGAAGTAATTCTGGAACGAAATCGTCGCCAGCGTCATGCTTTCTTCGCGTACCTGCACGCCTTCTTTGGCTTCGATTGCCTGGTGCAGGCCTTCGTTGTATCGGCGACCCTGCATGAGGCGTCCGGTGTGTTCGTCAACGATAATAACCTCTCCATCGCTTGTAACGACGTAGTCCTTATCGCGCTTAAACAGCGTTTCCGCCTTGAGCGCTTGCTCGAGGTGGAACACGGACTGGATATGATCAGGCGTATAGAGATTCTTGACGCCGAGCATCTTCTCGACCTTTTCAACGCCATCATCGGTCAGCGATACACTGCGGCGCTTTTCGTCGAGGACGTAATCTTCAGGAGTTAACTGAGCGGCAACTCGAGCGAATTTGTAGTAGTAGTCTGGATTGTCCCCGGCAGGAGCGGAAATGATTAGCGGGGTGCGAGCTTCGTCGATAAGGATGGAGTCGACCTCGTCCACGATCGCGAAATACAGTTCGCGCTGACGAAGTAGCTCGTCATCGTTAACCATGTTGTCGCGAAGATAGTCAAAGCCGAATTCGTTGTTGGTACCATAGGTTATATCAGCGGCGTACGCTTCCTTACGTGTAGCCGGGCGGAGGCGCTGCATCCTCGGATCAGTGTGAGATTCGTTCGTAAAATCCTTATCAAATAGGAACGAGGCGTCGTTAATAATAACTCCAGTCGAAAGACCAAGGAAATCATACAGCTCGCCCATCCAACCGGCGTCGCGCTGCGCCAAATAGTCGTTTACCGTCACAAGGTGCACGCCCTTGCCAAGCAGCGCGTTAAGGTATAGCGGCAAGGTTGCTACCAACGTCTTACCTTCACCTGTCATCATCTCGGCGACGTTGCCCTCGTGGAGCACCATACCGCCAATCATCTGCACGTCGAAGTGGCGCATCCCAAGCACTCGTGAGGACGCTTCGCGCACCACCGCGAAGGCGTCGGGCAGGATTGCATCGAGCGTTTCCTTCTTTTTCCCGTGTAGGCGCTCCCGTAAGACATCGGTCTGGGCACGGAGCTCTTCGTCGCTCATCGCCTTATACTTGTCCTCGAGATCGTTAATGACCTTCACCCGTTTCTTGAGCGCCTTAAGCGTCCGTACCTGCGGATCCCCGAAAACTTTCGTCAATACTTTTTGTCTACTTACCATCTCAAATAACCTCACTGGTCTAGTACTAGAGTTAAAACACTATGTAATAGTATACGCTATACCCTGCCTTATAGCCACACAAAAAATATAAAAAACAAGAGGGTCCTAGATGACCTCGCGACCACCCATATACGGACGCAGGACCTCGGGAACGGTCAGTGTACCGTCCTCGTTCTGGTAGTGCTCGATAACCGCGATAAGCGACCGGGCAAGACTTACCGCCGTACCATTTAAGGTGTGCACGTTCTCAAGGCTACCGTCTGCTCTCCGGACACGGATATTAAGCGCCCTCCCTTGGTAATCCGTGCAGTTGCTGCAACTTGTCAGCTCGCGGAACGTTCCATCGACTGGCGACCAGTACTCGATATCGTATTTTTTCGCCGCTGGCGCGCCAAGATCGCCCGCCGCGATATTGACGACGCGATACGGAACACCGATCGCCTGCCAGAGCTCTTCTTCGACAGCCAAAATCTTTTCGTGCATGTCAAGGCTCTGCTCTGGAAGACAGAAAATATACATTTCGAGCTTATTGAACTGATGCACCCTAAACAGTCCGCGAGCGTGCTTGCCGTACGTACCGGCTTCTTTGCGGTAGCACGGACTGTAGCCGACATACAGTAGCGGCAGCTGCTCCTCATTTAGAATTTCGTCGGCATGGTACCCGGTAAGCGGCGCCTCGGCGGTACCAATCAGCGTCAAATCCTCGCCGTCGATGACGTACTCGTTGCCGCCCTCCCCTTTTGGCGTAAACCCGGCGCCTTCCGCCGTGCGCAAATTAACCATATGAGGAACCGTCAGGTAAGTGAAGCCTTTTTTAAGAACGGTATCGAGGGCGAATTGAGTAATGGCGTTTTCAAGGAGAGCGAGGTCACCCTTTAGGTAATAAAATTTCGCGCCCGCCACCTTAGCGCCGCGCTCGAAGTCCACCCAATCACGTCGAGTGGCGAAATCCAGATGGTCGACCGCGCCGGTGCGTTGCTCACCCCACGTTTTAATCTCAACGCTGTCTTCTTCACCGCCGAGCGGGACGTCGTCAAGAATGACATTCGGCACGCTTCGTAGCAGCTCACCAACTTTCCGCTCGGTGCTGGCGAGATACGTTTCTCGTTCGGCGAGCTCCACTTTGATTTGTTTGCCTTCGTCAATCAGGCTCTGTTCCGGCTTTCCACCCTTCATCTTAGCGGCGTTAGCGTTCCGCTGCTCGCGCAGCGCGTCAACCTGCTGCTGGAGGCTGCGACGCTCATCGTCAAGTTCAAGTAGTAAGCGGATGTCGACATCGTACCCCTTGTCCTTTGCGCTCTGCTGTACCTTCTCGGCATTGTCTCGGATAAATCGGATATCTAACATACTCTAGAGTATAGAGCAAAATGGCGTTTCATCCTACAGGCGGCAAACAGGACTCGTCTACTTTTTCGGAGCGGCGCCTTCGACTGACTCGACCCGTCCGTCTTTGAGTCGAACCACCATATCGCATTTCGCGGCCAGCTCGGTATCGTGCGTGACAATAATCAGCGTCACGCCCTTATGTCGATTGTAGTCGAATAGCAATGTCTCGATTGTCGCGCCAGTGACGCTGTCCAGGTTCCCTGTTGGTTCGTCGGCGAACAAAATCTTCGGTTCGTTGACGATGGCACGGGCGATAGCCAGGCGCTGCTTCTGTCCCCCGGACAAATCTTTTGCTCGATGCGTTATCTTATCAGTAAGCTCGACGCTTTCGAGCGCCTGCTTAATCCTTATCTCGCGCCGATGTTTCGGCAGCTTGGCTATTTCGAGCGGTAGGCTGACGTTATCCGCGACCGTCTCATTTGGTTGTACAAAGAAGCTTTGGAAAATGAATCCGATTTTCTCCGCTCTGAACCGATCGATATCTTTCTGTTTCAGTGTCAGAATATCTTTCCCGTCGATAATCACCTGTCCTGAGTTCGGTCGGTCCAGTCCGCTCATGACGTGCATGAGTGTCGATTTCCCGCTGCCGGATTTACCGAGGATGGCGACGCTGGCTCCCCTTGGGATATCCAGACTGACGTCGCTTAGCGCGGTAAAGATGTTTTGCTTCTTGCCGTATGTCTTGGTAACATTTCGTACTTCTATCATCATGACTCTCCTATTCCGTCCTAAGTGCTTCTATCGGGTCAAGTTTCGCGGCTTTCCTGCTCGGGAACCACCCAGAGACGATAGCTACCAACATGAGTCCGGCGATCAGTACGGCGCTCATCAACCAATCCATCTTAAGTAGTTTCGTCCCTTCTTCAAGTGACAAGAAACTCGCGATTAACGGGTTCGATACCGTAACCAACGCGGCCAACCCGACACCAATCAGTCCGCCCAAAAAGCCAATCCATGCTGCCTCGTAACGGAACAGTCGGCTAATATCCTTGCTCCTCATCCCGAGGGCTTTCATAAGACCGATTTGCTGAGTGCGTTCGAGTACGCTTATGTACTGCGTATTAATGATGCCGAATACCGAAGCCACTATCGCCAACGCCCCGAATCCCATCAATCCATACTGCGCGACGTTAATCATCTGGAGGAGTCGCTCGCGCATATCCTCGAGGCTGTATACCTCGTACCCTTTATTTATAATCTCTTGCTTGATGCTCGCGACATCCCTTCCCGGTTCGACTAGCGCCGTCGCGGAGAAGAACCGCCCGGCTGCGTTCGAACCGTATTTGAACTCGTACATGTCCTGGATGTCTTCGGGAGAAACCCGTAGTTCTTCTTGGTAGTACAGCACCGTATCGGTCTCCCGATTCACGGCAGCGATTGTGACTGGGAAATCCCGCAGTTCGGTCTCTCCGTCCTCGTTCGACCTCGCGATAAAAATGTGGAGCGTCTGCCCGACCGCTTCTTCGGGACTGGCAAATCCGAACGATTCAAGATACCCTTCAGGAATGACGGCCTCGCCTCGTTTTGGCATATAATTCTCAAGTGATCCGGCAGCAAGCTTCATTTCGGTCCTATCTTCCTTAGCGGAGAGCGACGCGACGAGTTTCTTGTGTCCCTCGCCGCGAGTCATATATTCGCTCTCGACATACAGCATTGGCCGAACCGACTCCACGCCGTCCACTCGAGAAAGCCGTTCTATATCTTTGGTAGTCAGACCAGTCTGCCCGCCAGATGCCTTCTCGTCCTCATCGACCCCGTATTCCGCCAGGCTGTCGGAGGTCTCTTTCTGCTCGATTTTCGGGTAAACGCTGAGACTATACTTGTCTCCACTGGTATTAACCATATCCTCGGTGTAGCTGCGACCGCCGTTCCCCGCCGCCATCGCCAGAGCGATAGTAAACGCCCCGACAGCGATCGCTAGACTCGTAAGCACCGTTCTCATCTTCGCTTGGCGCAAATTCTTACCAGCGCGTCGAATAATATCTGCTGTTCTCATTTATATGTCCTCCTTGAATTCCGGCTGCAGCTCGCTTCTGATTACCACCTGGCCGCAGTCACTTTCGAATGACTCCGCTTTTCGCTCGTTACCGTTATACGTCATCCTTCCACCGGATACCGCTCTGACGCGGACGTACTGACTGTACTCTGTGTTGCCTTCAGCGCAAACATCTGGCTGCGAAACAATCAGTGAACGGACGACTCCCGCTGTCACTCTACCGCCATCGGTAGTCAACTCTCCAATCGCCGCTGACTCGAGCGCCGCGGAAGCATGCGCACCAGCTGTTACCTTGACTCGATCGTACGAGCCATTGAGTCGAAATTCGGCGCTGTCTCCGAGCCGGATGTCGATCGTACTCTGACTATCGTCATTTTCGTACCTGATGTCTCGAGTAAATTCCTTAACATCGATGCTCTCCACCGCGGGACCATACACGTGCAGTACCGGCGTGGTCCTGTAGCGCCATGGAAGCCACGCGCCTAGGGACGACTCAGCATCCTCATCGGTGGTCGTAAGCCTAATCAAAAGCGACGTTCCGTCGTTTACTAGCTCGAATGTCGGCTCGATAGTAGGAAGCGCTTCAAGTTCATAATAGTGCCTGTTAGAGACATGGTATTGAATGAGACCTCCGTACGTATCTTCACCGGAATCGAAGATTAGATTCTTCACGGAAGAGAGCGGCACTGGAATATCACCCGTGACAGATTCTTGCATTTCTCGGACACGATCTCGTTCTTCGGTGTATCCATACATACCCGTCGCGATACCTCCGGAGAATGCTATGAGTCCCGCCGCGATAACAGCGATCACTGCCGTGGCTGTCCGTTTCGTCCACTGCCGCCTAAATACCGCGTTAGCTAGCAGGAAGCAAAGCGCGGAAAATAGCAGTCCGCTCAGCACGAATAACCCCATCATGCTAAGAAACCACCAGGACTCAGCTATCCAGCCGCCTTTCAACTGCGAGTAATGGTCGACCAGTCCAAAACGAAGACCGAACATGACGAAGGCGATTGTGATCAATCCGCCAATACCAGCCACAATGAGCGCGACTCCCGTGAAGTTGGCGATGAACCGTCGAACCATCTCGGCCGAATGGTTTCGACTCTCTTCTGTGCCTGCTAATTCCTTAATAGATGCCAACGTTACCGGCTTGCCGCTCATCCGAAGCTTATCTGCCGCCGAAGTAGCCGGCGGGATAATCAGCCAAAGGAGCAGATAAACAACAAGCGCCGTACCAAAGGAGCCGAGCAAAATAACAATGAACACCAATCGTACCCACAGCGGATCGATACCGAAGAATTTAGCGAATCCTGCCAGAACTCCTCCAATAATCGCGTTATCCTTGTCGCGGTAGATTTTTCGCGATTCGCCAAACTCCACATGAGCGACACCGACCGAGTCAGTCACACCGTCCGAAGCGAATTCGCTCGGTTCGCCGAGCTGTCCACGTACGGCTTCAACGTCGTCCTTGGTAATGACGCCGTCCTCGGGCACGCCTCGCTCGGCAAGCAGTTCGGTAATCCTAATTTCAATATCCGTCAAAATCTCGGGGTCGTCGGCAAACTGCTCGAGTTCCCTGATATATTGTTCTATCTCTTTCTTCGCGTCGACCTCGATGTCGTAGGCGACTTTCGCGATATGTATGCGTGTTATTTCCTTCATAGCACTCTCCTTAGAGTTTCTTTAGCGTAGCGTTAAGTTCTTGAATTTTCTTGGCCGTATGGGCAATGACCCTATCCCCGAACTCAGTCGTCTTGTAGTACTTTCTCGGTGGACCCTGCTCGCTTTCCTTCCACTCGTGTTCGAGCAGCGCGTCCTTTTGCAATCTGCTGAGAAGAGGGTAAATCGTCCCCTCCACCACCACCAATTCGGCGTTTCTCAGCTCAGCGATAATATCGCTGGTGTATTTAGGTCCGTGACTGCAGAGTTTCAACACGCAGAACGCCAAAAACCCTTTTCTCAGTTGGGTGGCGAGCTGCTCGGCGTAGGCTTCCGCCCCTCCGACGGCCGATAGCTCCGCATTAGACCTGGTATCGCTTTCTGTCACCATCTAGTCCTTTCAAAATTACATTACCTTGTTTGTGTATAGTTCTATGTTATACAAGGTACTATAAAATGTCAAGCAGTATGCACACCCTCCGAACTACTAAGAGAACGCGTCGGTCGTTAGCGGAAACCGCCGCCACCACCACCGCCGCCTCCGCCAGAGAACCCTCCCCCGACAGACCCTCCCGTAGACGAGCTAACCGCACCGGTACGATGTACCGAAGAAGTGAAGCTAGTTATCGCCGAGCTGAACGCTAAAGCGTTAAACGCCTGGTCGCCACTATACCATTCAGGGGATACTCCCGCTTGTTGATAGTACCTTCCGAGATGTTTCGCCCACGTTCTTTCTTGACGGAATAGTATGGCGTACGGCAGCAATTTTTCATATAGTTTGATCAGCTGGGCTGGATTAGTCGGATCATTTATGTCTACTTTCTCGGCGCCCTCCGGACTCTGGAGCATGGCGATTCTCTCCTTCTCCGCTACCTTGATATACGTTTCAAGCCCCTTCACCTGTCGCCTGAGACGCAAGCCTTCGTCGGAGAGCACCCAGAGCGTACGACTATAGTAGTACGCGAGCAAACACGGGAGTATCATAAACGGACTGAGCGTCAGAATCGACAGGATAAGCAGATACTTCGCCGCTTTTTTAAACCAGTCGCGTTTTTCCTGGTCGATACCTTTGTATCCGTAGGTGTGTCGCATCAGCTCCTTGAGCTTCTTCTCGTTATCCTGGAACCGAGAAAACACGCTCGAGTCCCCTTCCAGTTTTTTAAGCGGAAGTCGTTCCCCTACCTTAGGAGTATGTCCGAATAAATCGGTCAGCAATTCTCTCTCTTCATCGAGAAGACCAGCGAGGTCTTTAACAATTTTGATGTCGTATTCAGTGGCACGAAAGAGTGGAACTATCGATTTCGAACGAGTCTGCAATATCTGAATGTACCGCTTCACTGCGAGGTCGGTCAGCTCGGCAGCGATCGTCGATTGCAGATTGGGCGATACCGCCGCCGCTGCGGCCACACTGACATTACGCGGCGGGATATACTCAGGAACGATTGTTCCCAGTTCGACGTTTCGGTATTTCCAGCGGTTCGCTAGATATAGGAACAGCGCCAGCAGGATGATAGACAGGATGAGCAGTAACAGATTAATTACCACCCAAATGGTGAATATCCATTCCCATAACGTCTTGACGTAGGGCATAAACGTTCCCGACTCAAACCCCACGGCAAGCGAAACGTTCTCATTATAGCCAAGATTCTCGGCGCTCACCAAAAAACCGGTGCTCGTTTTCGTCACTGCGCATCGCTGAGTCGACCCAAACACCCCTTGATAGCACGCCACATTACCGTTGAGTGCCGGACGCAGGTTTTCATCTAAGATAAGTTCAACCGAAAGTTTCTCAATCCTTGATTCCCACTCGGTACCGTTCGTGTCCCAATAGAACTCATCGGCATTGATTCGAGCAACGTGTTGCGTCACGTCGCGCATAGAGTACTTCAATTCGAAGACCTGCGTGCCACTGATATAGTCGTCGGTCCCCGTCTGAATAACATACTCATCACCTGACGTATATTCAGCGTAGATTGGTTCAGCAGAGCCGTTTCTCGTCACCGATTCGAACTCGAGACTTAGGGTATGGTTCTGGTACTTCCTAGGGATTCTTCGTTCTATCCCTTTGTTGGTATGTTGCGGAAACTCCACCGTAATCCGTTCGGTAACCGAAAGAGTCGATCGCCGCTCGTCATCACGACCCAATCTATAGACAATACTATAGTCGCTGATAAACGGCCGCGTTTGCGCTCCCGCATGCGCTCCGAAACTAGTCGCGCCGATAACGGCGACAACCAGTCCGATGAGAACCCGTTTCATACTTCCAAGTGTATCAGACTATGAGCTATTATCGGCTCAAAGATACTTCGTTTCATCTCGCAGCGGTTTATAGAGCGCTAGAGTTCGCCGCTTCGATTAGATGTTGGTTTGACGAACTGTCCATGAGAGCTTCGTCGAGTTCATCCCGTGCCGTTATACTATCCCTGTAGTATTGCCTGTTCTTAGGCTTTAACCACCCGCCTAGATATATCCCCTCTTCGATCAACATGCGTCTATGCTTTTCAATAAAGCACCTAAGAGACTTTCCGAGGTTCCGAGGAGAAACTATTTCGGTTTCGTCAGACAGCGCCGGAACACACCAAGTACCACCTCCAGCCTCTTCCACCGTGTCATCGTAACTATACCTACGCGTATTCCCGCCGTTTCGACGAATAGAAGCTAGAATAGAATCGAGTATCATTAAAACTAATTATATAGAAGTGCACCACTAGTACTTTTGACTTCGAGTAGACTTTCGTTTATTATGCCCTTGCTCATCCAACGAAGGGTGGGCGCACTTCTCATCAATCCATCCGTCAAGGAGCGCGAAGATGCCTCAAGACACGCCGTCAGTTGCTATCGCCGTCGCCGAGAACTGTATCGGCAACGCCGGATATATCAGCTTCGACTTCGATACGGAACTGCACGGACACTTCCTGGACGCCCAAATCTATCCGAAAGAAGGATACGTTAAGCGGCCTCTCGACTCGGATTTACTCGAGCGAATCGTTCGCCGTCTCATCGGCAGACGCTACCCGATACTCTTTATCGATGTCATGCCGATGCGCCTGCGAGTGCACATGTTCACGAGTATCGACGTCAACGCAATGCTCCACGACATCGCTTTAGCGGCGAATAGTCTGGGATACCAGGTCAACGTCTATGGGAGCGAGCCATAATCAGACACCTCTCCGATAGGCAAGCCGCAGGCACGAAAATACCGTGCCTGCGGCCAACGTCCCAATGACGGAATGGACTGATGACGCTTCCATAGATGCGTATCTATGCTGATGAGTCCGAAAGGACGAAAAGCGTCGCTATAAATTAAGGTCTGGATAAATCGCTTTGGTGGTTTCGTCAATTTCGCTTCTGAGCTGTGGGAACGGAACACCCTCGCGAGCGGTCACTCCTTCGAAAATCCAAAAGACTCGTTCGCTATTCCCCCAACCGCACGCTGGTGGCATGCCGTATTCAAGCATTTCGACATAATCGATATCAAGCATCATCGCTTCATCGTCGCCAGCGTCGCGCATGTTTTGCTGTTCGACGAACCGCTCCAGTTGATCGATTGGGTCGTTCAGCTCAGAAAAGCCATTCCCGAGCTCGCTGCCCGCAATGATCGACTGGAAACGCTCTGTCGCGCGCGGATCATCAGGGTTTTCTTTGCTTAGCGGCGAAATGAACTTCGGCGTGTTAACCAGCCAGACCGGACCGGCAACCCCGGCTCGCACCTTCTTCCATAGCTTGTCGATACCGCGCGGAATGCTGTCGGTCTTCTCGACTTCGAGGTTATGCTCCTTCAGTTTGGCGGCGACCTCCTCGATTGTCGTGTCATAGACGTCGATGCCATAGTGTTTCTGAATGACTTCGCGGTAATCCCATATCTCCCACTCGCCCGACATATCAATATCGAATTCCCCGAGCTTGAACTGCAAGGTGCCGAAAGTTTCCCGAAGAACATATTTATACATCTCTTCCATGAATCTCATGCCGTCGCGCCAGTTCCAATAGGCGGCATACCATTCCATAGCAACATGTTCGGGTAGATGCTCGTCGGTATAGTCTTCATTTCTAAACCGAGGACCAATATCATAGACTTTCTCGAACCCAGCGCCGATAAGACGCTTGAGCGGGAGTTCGTGACTGATACGCAAATAAAAGTCGTGGTCGAGAGTATCCATGTGAGTGACGAACGGATTGGCGTCAGCTCCACCGGTAGTATGTTCGAGCACCGGAATGTTGATTTCAATAAACCCGTGCTGGTTGAGGAAGTCCCGCGTCGCCTGCCAGAATTTCGAACGGCGCACGAACCGCTCTCGAACGTCAAGATTGACGTTCATGTCGACATAACGACGCCTGAAACGCTCTTCCTTGTCGGTGAGTTTTTCTGGGATTGGGCGCAGCGCCTTGGTGAGAAGTCTCAGAGTCTTTACTCCGACCGAAATCTCCCCGGTCTGCGTCTTCATGACTTCACCAGTCGCCTCAATGAAATCTCCGCTGTCCAGTAACGGGAGTTCTCTCATGCCGAGGATACCCCTGCTGCCGTCTAGATCCGCCACTTCTCCGGCTCGCAAAAACAACTGCACTTGACCGCTCATATCCCTCACGACGATGAACGCCAGCTTGCCGAACTTCCTAATGCCGACAATGCGTCCGGCGACGGTAACCGTCTGCCCTTCGAGCTCGTCGAAGCGTCCGGTAATATCGGCGGTATGATGGGTTCGGTTACTATCTGCCGGGTATGGGTTCACGCCCAGCCCGCGCAACTCCTCGAGTTTGCGCAGTCGTTCGTCTCGGTAGTCTTGTAGAGTAGCCATATCTGTTTTAGTATATCACACCCCTTTAAACGGTATTTTTATTCCCTAACAATCCGCCAGCGCCTTGCTACCCATCGCCGATTGCAGCAACAGCAAATCGCCTGGGGTACCTGGTCCGATATGCTCCGCCGCCTCGGCGCACGCTTCGTCGAACTCCTGTCGCTTCTTCACTACTTCCCACCCAAGCATTATCAGATATTCTCTATAGAGTTCGATAGTATCGTCGTCCAATTCTCCGTCGCCGCTTTCAATTGCTCGACGTTCCATTTCGGCCAGTTCCTTCTCAATCTCAAAGATTTCATACTTGTTCTGGACCATTTCATCGAAAGCTAGGTTAGCTTTTTCGGCGCTGAACCTACCCAAAAACGCGTGTTGATAAGGAGTCAGTTCCGGCTGTCTTCGTATGCTCATGGTAACGACCTCGCTTAGTTGCCTTGTTAGTCTAGTAGCATACTATATCTGCCAATCACGTCAAGTCTTCTAGTTGCTTTTGCGTCCTAAAACGACTTGCGGCTACGTTTGGCGATGCCAGCAGATTTCAAGCGTAAATCACGTCGCCCAAGCCCCGTCGGACTGATGAAGCTGTCATCGAATGAGCGGAAATTCCGAAAGGTCCCGTTACCCTTTCGGTTCGTGACTGCCATCTGGGTATAGGCGCCACCGTCACAAGTAACCAGCATTTCGCACATCTCGAGATAGCCATCTACCATGTCTTCGGTGGACGATTCGCCAACTAGGCGGGCTACCTCGGAAGCGGCAAACTGACGAAGCTCCTTACAATACTCGTCGCGTCCGAACACCGCGACTTCCGTCGCGAGACTCATGCCGTCGCCGGTCAAATTCCGAATAAAGTTTCCCGCCTCTGGATTAAGACCGATGGCTGCGAAGAACCGTTGCGCGACCAGCTTGTTGTAGCTCTTCTGGCGGTGCTTTTCACCTCGGGCCACGGCGACCGGCTTACCGAGATCGTGCGTCAAAAGCGCCAACCTCATTGGAGCGAGCAACTCAACCGGCACCCTCTCGGCAAAGTTTTCATCGAAATTCTCAAGGGTCGTTGCCGTATGCTCCTCAAGGGAGTACCCTTCCCAGTTACCAGCGCTCGCTTCCAGTACTCGATCGAAGCACGGGACCTCTTTAGCGGCATCGATTAAACGAGTCGGGCTGACATACGCGCCCTCGAGGAGATTAAACAACTTATGCCGCTCGGCTGTCGGACGAGGAAACTTGTCGCCGAGCGCCTTACCAATCGGAAGGAGCGCACGGCCGTCCTCTTGCCTTTGCCTGTCATACGCTTCAACGGTATTAACCTCACGAAGATTAAACAGTGACACAATCGTAATATCTCGCCTCAGCGTCGCGGACCGTACCCCCGACTCCTGTCCCACAATATGGTGTTCTTTAAAAAATCGGGCGATATAATCAATCGATACCGGATACGGCGCAGTATCAGTACCTCCCAGCTCGACGGTAGGCCTATCGTAGCTTTGTATGGCGTGTCCTGCCTTCCATGGATGATTCCAGACATAGTTTCTGGCGTTAACAACAGACGCAAGCGAGGAAACGTCATCGGGAGCGATCCCGGTCTCCTGCGAGACCTGGTCGATTATATCGTTGGTTACATAGACCAGACCCTTTTGAGAGAATGTCTTCAGCACAGAATCGATATCCCCTCTTGTAAGGTTGGTATCGATTGGGAGCGGCGTGCCTTCTGAGAGCGGAAAACGCCGAAACAACGTGCGCATACTCTCGACGTACCGATTCCTCTCCTCTTCCGTCAGCGACCAGAAAGAAAAGTCCCAGGAGACTATCGACGCGTCGATGTCCCGCGAGATTATCTTGTGCACCTCGGCGTGTGCATACGCGTCCATGAGATACTGACGTCGCTGCTCCTCGTCCAACTCGTGATACCTTAGGGGTTGGCCGGTCGTTCTCTCGAAATGGCTATGGAACGCGCGGGTCCTCGCAAAGTCTTCGGCGATGGACAGATCCGCCGTATACAGCACCGGAACAGCAAAGACATTTCGATTACCGGTAGCGTTGCCGCCGTTTTGAAAATACGGATTAACTTCCCACGAAGATACGCCATCTTCTGTACGATACCTGCCGTGGTAGGTCTCGATATCAGCGAGTGACTTCAGCACGCCAAGCTCCCGTAGGGTTCCGAGCGCTTCGTATTTTTCCCTAGACTCAATCGGTCGGGAATGTTCGCTCGCATACCGAACCGCCTCGCTCCCGAACCGTCTGACAGTAGAATCCGGAAGTTTTTCAGACTGAGGAGTGCGTTCGTGGCGTTCTTTTAGCATGTATGTTTATGTTGAAGATAAGTATTTAGATATTATCATATATTACCTCTTATGTCAATTTTGACATCCTGCAGCAACATCAAAACCGGAGGGTATACCTCCGGTAGAGATAATCGAGCAGCCGGCATTAGGAAATCTTCACGATTTCGTAGGTCGTCGAACCTTTCGGTGTCGTAATCGTGACGCTCTCGCCAACCTTTTTGCCCATCAGGGCTTCGCCGATCGGCGATTCGTTGCTAATTTTACCCTCGAGCGGGTCGGCTTCAACCGGACCAACCAGGGTGTATGTCACCGACTTACCGTCAAACTTGAGTTCGACAGTCGATCCGACGCTAACTCGCGACGTGCTTTTCGCCTTGATAATTTCAGCCTTACCGAGGATTTCCTCGATTTCGGCGATGCGAGTTTCGACCAGCGCCTGGTCCTCACGGGCGGTGTCGTAGTCCGCGTTCTCGCTTAGGTCGCCGTAATCACGGGCCTCGGCGATTTTATCGGCGATTTCACCGCGACGGCTTTTTAAGGTTTCAAGTTCAGCTTCGAGCTCGGCTCGACCAGCTTCAGTAATCTGATACGTTTTCTTCATAATTCAATCTGTCCTCTTAGTACTATTTTACCATTTTTCACTGCGCCTTCAGGCGCTGACAAGCTCTATCCTGTACCAGGCAGTCATACAAGCTTAGCAATCAACTCTTCTCGCGTCAATATGACCGTTTCTCCGCTCTTTCTCTCTGTATATTCGTACTGCTGGTTCTCGAGCAATCGGTCACTTACCGTTACGCGGTGCGGGATGCCGAGGAGCTCGCTGTCCGCGAACTTGGCACCTGGACGCTCGTCGCGATCGTCATACAGTACCTCCACTCCCTTTGTTTTTAATGTTTCGTACAATCTGTCGGCTTCGGCCGCGCCTTTCTCGCCAATCGAGACGAGATACACGTGATACGGGGCGATGCTTTCCGGCCACACCAACCCTTTGTCGTCACTCATCTTTTCGGCGATAACACCCATCGCCCTGGTGATGCCGATACCGTACGAACCGATGTAGAGCGAATGGGTCTTGCCGTCCTCACCTGTATAGTACAGTCCCATCTCGTCGGTCTTATGGGTGCCGAAGTTGAAGATGTTTCCGGTCTCAGCGGTCTTGACCGGTTCGAGTTCGTCTCGGGTAACCCCGAGCTCCCGTACGGCGTCATCGAGAACTTCCTCGTTGATGGCGACGTTCTTTCCTCGGTGAAGATAAATGACGTCCTCTCCCGCGTCACACACCGTCTGGAATTCGTGGCTAAATTTGGTAAAGGCGCCGCCGCTCGCGAACGTCACGTAGGTGTCATCTCCGATGCCGAGTCGGTCGTACACCCGCTTATACGCTTCAATCGCTTGTTGGTAGTAGTTGTCAAGGTCCTCTTTGGTGGCGTGGAATGAGTACATGTCCTTCATGATGAATTCTCGTCCGCGCATGATACCGCTTTTCGCTCTGAGTTCGTTCCTCATCTTCGTCTGGAACTGGTAGAGACTGACCGGCAGATCCTTATAGCTCTGGACGTATTGCTTCATCATCTCAACGATCGGTTCCTCATGACTCCAGCCCAGGCCTAGTTCCGTGTCATCCTTGAGCTTCGTCTTGAACCAAACGTCGACCACTTCGTCGTCCCAACGGGTGGTCTTTTCCCACACCTCTTTTCGCTGGAGTGTCGTCATGATTAGCTCGTTGCTATGAATCGCGTTCATTTCTTCCCGGACGATTTGCTTGATATTCTCAACGACTCTGAGTCCGAGCGGGAGATAAGCGTAGACCCCGGCCATCTCCTTGTAGACGTAACCGGCGCGAATCAGGAGCTGGGCATTTAAGGCGACCTCGTCACTAGGCGCCTGCTTCAGTGTTTTCGTGAACAAATGTGAAATTCTCATACTATCTCTCCGTTAGGTTGTCCGTTCAGAAAAATCAAGTGAAAAGTAAATTCTACCGGCGAACCGGAGTGCGTGAACGAGAGACTGGCGACAGCAGTATGTGCCTTTGCATCATGCACCTATTGTACTAGGAAGAATAGGATTTATAAAGAGGAGGTAGTACGCGATGCCATTTTTGAGCATGTGCAGGAAAATCCCTGCCCAGATGCTCCCGGTTTTCTCGCGTAGTACCACGAGAATAATACCGATTGGCAGTAGGC
>CAZKUV010000001.1:39595-49081 GCA_964556075.1 uncultured Candidatus Saccharibacteria bacterium
GGAGAATAACACGGCGGTAGCAGCCGCCGCTTCCACGACGGAAAAATACTTTCGTATCCTGCCATACAAATAGCCACGTATCAGTACCTCTTCTGCGACTGGCGCGATAATCACAAGCGTAAGAAACGCCAAAACGTATTCGTACCCCTGGCTGATGTCGTCAAAACCGACCTGCTGTTCCTGGGTCATATCGATATTCGGGAACGCTACCATGACCGCCATTGTCAGGACCGCAGCGCACATCATGTAAACGATGAAGGCGATGGGGGTATACACCACGTCCATCAGATTCGGCCAGCGCGTAAGACCGAGCTCCTTTTTCGTAACCCTGACTCCCAGCCATTTGTACGGCACCCCGATAACGATGCCAAGCGTGAGTGTATACACAACCGCGGCAATCACCGTGTCCAGCAAGGTGGACGCGGTGAGCATGCCTGCCTGCACCAAAAGCAAATACGGCACGCCAACGATGAACTGAGCGGTCACAAAGCCCAGCAGCACCCAAAGAAGCAAACCAATTCCGTACATGACGCGCGTTTTGGGCAGTATATCGCCAGCCGCGCCAGACGCTCTCTGGCTAGTTGCCTCCTCTTGTGATTTATCCGATTTCATTCCTAGAATAGCTTCCCTATATCAGTGAGCGTAATAACGATGATCAGCGTAATGAGCGCCATAAACCCGACGCCTTGAATCATCTCCTCTCGCTCCTTTGTGAGCGGTTTCTGTATGAGCCTAAATATCGTCATCGTTACCCAGCGTCCGCCGTCCAGGGCAGGTATCGGCAGGATATTCATGACGGCAAGCGTGAGTGAGATAATTGCCGTAAGGAACATCAGATTGACGACGCCGCCCTGCGCAGCGGCCGGAAAGATGACGCCGAGGATACCAATCGGACCGGCGACGCTTTGCGATGCTTGTCCGAGATTTTCCTTACCCTGCTGACGCGTGTCCTCATTCGGACTTAGGCGCATAGCTACGCCTTTAGCCGTGTCTATAGCCAGGTTTTTTACGCCGATCAGCGTTTCCCAACTGAGCTGCGCGGTGGTTACAACGCCGGTGATTGGCGCCGACCAACCGGCTCTTAGGATGTCAGGACGCTGACCGAGATGCGCCCCCAGATAGCGTTTGCCTTCGGCTGCTTCGTCCGTGTTCAATGTTACTGTGAGTGAATCCTGCTGACCGTCGCGCTCGTATGTGACTTGGACTGTTTCGCCCTGGTGTTTTTTAGCGGATTCGATCAGTTGCTCGGTAGATGAAACCTCTTCTCCGGCAAAGGATAGAATCTTGTCACCCGCTTTTAGACCTGCGACCTCAGCCGGAGAGTCACCAACCGTATCGGTCACTTCGACAGGAGAGGTCGTGACGGTCGTGTCCGATTGAACAAAAAATTGATTCGGCAATATTTTCGGAAGTCCCACAAGCGTCAGCACAGTCAACAGGAGCGCTGCGACCGCCCAGTTCATTGCAACCCCGGCAAGCAGGATACCAGTTTTCTGGAGGTAACTCGCCGCTCCGTAATCACCCTTGTCGCTAGCGGAGTCGTACTCTCCTTTGAATCTAACAAAGCCACCAAGCGGCAGCCAATTAAGACTGAACACAACCCCGTTCTTAAGTTTTTTCGCCCACGCCCGCGGTGGAAACCCGATAGCGAACTCCTGCACCACGACGCCGCTTTTTAAAGCGGCAAGCGCATGCCCCAACTCGTGCAGCGCGACTAGAATGCTTAAGATGATGAGGCCAATTATAACCCCGACGACTACGTCCATTTACCCTCCGAAACGCCGATTACGCTCTGAATATTCTTTTAGTATAGCTTTCACGTCTTCTTTTGTCATGTCCGGCCAGTACTTGTCGAGAAATAATAGCTCGCTGTACGCCGCTCGCCACAGCATGAAGTTGCTGATTCGCTGCTCGCCACCCGTTCTAACGATCATGTCGACTGGTGGAATGTCTGGAGCGTACAGGTACTCGGCAACCGTGTCGGTTGTAATATCCTCGGCAGAAATACCTGCCTCGATCATCTTTCGAAACGCGTCGACGATTTCAAGTTGTCCGCCGTAATTAAAACACAGCACCAGTGTTCCCGCCGTGTTATTCGCAGAACGCGCTTCGATGTCGTCAATTTCCTTTACGATCTTCTCGTCAACGCCCTGTCGCGACCCGATAACCCGAACCCTGATGTTATTGTCGAGTAGCACTTTAACGTCTGATCTGGCAATTTTAAGCGCCAGGCTCATTAACCGTCCAACCTCTTCTTCGGAGCGCTTCCAGTTCTCGGTGCTAAAAACGTAGGCCGAAACGTATTTGACGCCGGCCTCGAACGTCGCACGGACGACTTCTTGAACGGCATCGTACCCGGCAAGATGTCCTTCGTACGTCGGCAGGCCATGCTGCCGCGCCCAACGCCTGTTCCCATCGACAATGTAGCCGATATGTTGCGGCACAGTACTATCAGTCATCATGACCCCCGAAGGTCATGAGCTTGTTCCAACCATAGTTGACAAAAGACATGACATTAAATTGTCAGAATTTCCTTTTCCTTGGACTTAAATTCGGTATCTATATGACCCTGGGACTCGGTCATCAGATTGTCGATATCTTTTTCAAAGCGCTTGGCATCGTCTTCGGACAGCTCCTTGGCGTCTTTGCGGCGCTTGATGTCCTTGAGCGCGTCCTGACGAATAACGCGAAGGGCGATTCTCGCCTCCTCTACCTTTTCGCCAGCCTGCTTAATAATCTGGTGGCGGCGCTCTTCGGTGAGCGGCGGAATCGGCACGCGGACCACCCTACCGTCATCGGCCGGATTAAAACCGAGTGATTGGTCATTCCTGATGGCAGTAGCGATCGCTTGTAGCGTGCTCGGATCAAACGGGGTGATCTGCAGGAGTTGCGGTTCTGGAACGGTCACATTCGCCACTTGGTTCAGTGGCATCTGGGTACCGTACGCCTCGACCATAACTTCGCTCAGCATGTCCGGGTGAGCACGTCCCGTTCGGATTTTCTTGAGGTCAGAGCGAAAATGCTCTATCGCCTGATCCATCTTTGTCTTATACGCCCCAACGTCAAACATCTGAGCTACCCCTCCTACGCTTATTTATCTTCACTCACGCCAAGTTCGATGCGCTTGAACTGACGTACGACGATATTCTCACCAAGTTTGGCGATGCCTTCCTTAACGACATCACCGACGGTCATCTTCTCATCCCTGAAGTATGGCTGGCTGAGCAGTACTTTCTCGGCGAAGTACTTCTTGACCTGACCTTCAACGATTTTTTCAGCGATTTCAGCGGGTTTACCTTCTGCGGCAACGCGTTCGCGAGCCTCGGCAGCGACACGCTCCCTTTCTTCTTCTGGAATATCTGCGTCACTGACGTATTCAGGGCTCATTGCGGCGACCTGCAGCGCGATTTCGTGCACTAGCGCCTTGAAATCGTCGAGTCGAGCGACGAAATCAGTCTCACAGTTCACTTCGACGACGACGCCGATGCGGTTGTCGTGCACGTAACTGCCGATAATACCTTCTCGAGCTTCCCTGTCGCCTTTCTTTTCGGCGCGAGTAAGACCCTTCTTGCGCATAGCTTCGAGCGCCTTGTCGAAGTCGCCTTCGGCTTCGACGAGCGCCTGCTTAGCGTCGGTGAGTCCGACACCGGTAAGTTCCTTCAGTTTCTTAATATCTTCGATTGAAATAGCCATTGTTTATGCCCCCTCTCCTTGTGATTTGCCTGCGCCTTCCTGAATGGCAGCCACGAAGTAGCCGAGCAGCACTTCGAGACCCTTAATGGCGTCGTCGTTGCCTGGAATCGCGTAATCGACGCTGCTAGGATCGGCGTTCGTGTCAACGATTCCGATTACTGGAATGCCAAGCGAACGAGCTTCTTTGATGGCGTTAGCGTCTGACACGACGTCGACAACGATAAGCGCGCCTGGGCGACCGTTCATATCCTTAATGCCGCCGTACTTGTGGTTCATCTCGTCGATTTCTTCTTGGAAGCGCTGGACTTCAAGCTTGTTGTACCGCTTCTCAAGATCACCGTTCGCCATGCGGCGCTCAAGATCTTTGAGCTTCTTGATTTGCTGGTTGATGGTTGCCGAGTTCGTTAGCATACCACCGATCCATCGTTCGGTAACGTATGGTTGGTTCACCTTCTCGGCGGCTGCCTTAACGACGTCTTTGGCCTGCTTTTTAGTACCGACAAACAGCACTTGCTTGCTTGCGGCAACCTTGGTCAGGAACGGAAGCGCCTTGTCGAGCGCTTCGACCGTCGTCGCGAGGTCGATGATGTGGCTATCCTGACGCTTCGAGTGGATGTACGGCGCCATCTTAGGGTGCCAACGGCTTGTTTTGTGTCCAAAGTGGACGCCAGCTTCAAAAAGCTGTTTCATATCGACAGTAACTGCCATATTGTGTTCTCCTTGTACCTCGCTCGCGGCATTTTGCTACGCAGGAGTGTTGCCACGAGCTGTGTCGTTAAATAATGTACCGTCCTATTGTACCTAATCCTTCCCTGTTTGTCCACAGTATTAGCCAGGAGCGATTCATGGAAGGGCGCTCGTCGTGGGCTTGGAGAGAGCAAAATCTTCTGTATAGTAAAATCATGAAGGTAAGCACAAGCGCAGTAAAGGGCAGGCCTCGCGGTTTCACCATCGTGGAGCTTCTTATTGTCATCGTCGTCATCGCGATACTCGCGGCCATCTCCGTAGTGGCGTACTCCGGCATTCAGGAACGAGCTCGCATGTCCTATCTTCTCAGCGACATCGCCGCTATTAAAAAGGCCATGGAATTATACAAAGCCGACCACGGCCATTATCCGCCTTGTCCGGGCGACCCGACGCCGTCGGAATGCCTATTTGATACGGGCATCCTTCCTCAACTCGTGCCGGATTATTCCAGCTCGCTTTCCACCTACAATTTCAATTACGTCCGAACAGCTGCTGGTAGCAGTACCAGCTGGGGCATGCGATACCGATCAAATACCGCTCCGTACAACGTCAACGTTACAGGCAACTGCAAATTCGGCGTGAATATGACCGCTGCGTGGTATAGCTCCGCGCCGGAATGCGGCTCATCATGACGGGGGATATGCCAGACTCTTTTCCTCGATACTTTATTGGGCTAGCGTTACCGGAAGACATGAACAGCCAGCTGTTTACCCTAATGCGGCGGCTCCATCAGGACGTCAGCGAATCATTGAAGCCTCTGGTTCAGCACATCACCCTGCTCCATCCGAGCAGCCTGGACATGCGCCCCGATGACATCATCCCCCGCATCAATGACATCGCGGCCGACTTCCTTCCCTTTACGCTAACGCTCACCGGAATCGATCACTTTCAGTCCCGCGTCCTCTATCTCGCGGTCGACTCGCCGGAACTAGAACTACTACAGCCACGGTTAGTCGAGCTGTTAAGGCCAGATAAACAAGAAGTCTACATCCAAAGAGGATTTACTCCGCATATTACCCTCTTACAATCAAAGCGCGGAATCCAGTTAGATATCCCCCGGCTGATAAACGAGGTGAGTCAACACGTCAGCTTCCCCATCCAACTCACCATTTCAGATGTCGCGTGCTTCGTCCAGACCGCTCCACGCGAATACGAGCGGCGATCACCGTAGCGTATCTATTCTACTCTAGACGTCGGTCGACTCGCCGTCACGCAGCGGAACGACCGTGACATCGGATGTAAACGACGCTACGACCTTCTTAAAAAAGTCGGGATCGGCGATGAAATAGTCATAATGTACTGGAATAGCCGTCTTGAAGCCGTGCGACCTCAAAAAAGAATAGGCGTCGTGCGGACTGACGTCGGGACCGGAGATCGGAACGGCCGCAGCGCCGACAGTCACGCCAGTGGTATCAACCCCGTCACCAGGATGGAAAAACGTCTCGTCGATAATAAAGCCTGTATTTTGCGGTCCTTTAGAACCATCTACCATCAGGCAGTGCGGCAGCTCATGCGCCTTGACATGAAAGTCGGCAATCTCAATGTCCGACCCATCTTCGACTACCTCAATATTGATATCCAAAAAAGCCTCCGCCGTCGCTGCGTTGGCTACGATACGGACCCCGGCTGCGCCAAACGCGCCCAGTAAAGCGCGGTCGGCATGATCCGGGTGGAGATGCGTCACGAGCACGCCGTCGAGCGGGAGGAACTCTTCCGCAGAATACGTTTCAGCAGCGAAATTACCCGGATCAATAAGAAGCCTTCCGCCCTCCTTTTCAATGAGCAGACAGCTTTGCGGGTACTTAGTAATCTTCACTTCACCCTCCTTTCCCACTTACGACATTACTTCTATTATACCAAGACGGGTGCCGACACCTATGTTGACGGTAGGCTTCGACTCCGCCCTTTGACATTTACCCTAAAAACAGATACAATAGTCCGGATATGAAAAGCAGTATTCACCCACAGAACTACCGGCCAGTCGTATTCAGCGACGAAGCTGCCGGCTTTGCGTTTCTCACGCAGTCAACAATAGCAACCGATGAGACGATCAAATGGGAAGACGGTAACACCTATCCGCTCGTCAAGGTTCCCGTTTCGTCTGCTTCTCACCCATACTTCACGGGCGAAGAGAAGATTATCGACACCGAAGGTCGCGTTGACCGCTTCAAGGCGAAATTCGCTGCCGCCGAAGCTCGCAAGCAGCAGCTTGCTAACAAAGCAAAAAAGCAGCAGGCCGCCAAAGCAGCGAAAGAAGCCAAAGCTAACAAATAGGCTCCTGTTAGGGAGAAACGAAAACACCCGCCACATGATGCGGGTGTTTTTTCTATCTCTACCCCTGTTACTCATCGGCCTTTTTTGCTATACTAGCCAGGATGCCAGTTATACACCTTGACCATGACTCACTCGTCGCCGAAAAACAGGAGCTCACCGACTTCCTGTCTCGTCCAGATGCCTTCTCCGATCCAGATTTCGCGAGCAAGAGTCGGAGACTAAACGAACTTGAAGAATTAATTACCGCAAGCAGCCGGCGCATGCAGCTGCAAAAACAAATCGAGGAAGCCAAGGAGCTTTCCAGCGGGGGCGACGAACTCGCCGAACTCGCGAAGGAGGAACTGCCGCTCCTTGAAAGCGAGCTCGAACAACTCGAAGAAACGTTATTCATTATGCTCGCGCCGAAAGATCCCAACGACGAGAAGAATATCATTATGGAAATCAGGGCGGGCGCCGGCGGCGACGAAGCCAGCCTGTTCGCCAGCGAACTGTACCGCATGTACCTCCGATACTGCGAAGCTAACAATCTCAAGACCGAATTGCTGTCAGAAAGCCCAAACGACACCGGGGGCTATAAGGAGGTTATCTTCAGTGTCAAGGGAGACTCTCCCTATTCCAAATTAAAATTTGAATCCGGCGTGCACCGCGTGCAGCGCGTGCCCGCGACCGAATCCCAGGGACGCATCCATACCAGTACCGTGACAGTCGCGGTCTTGCCCGAAGCTGAAGAGGCAGATATCGAAATTAATCCCAATGACCTCCGTATCGATATTTTCCGAGCCAGCGGACACGGCGGTCAGAGCGTCAACACTACCGACAGCGCCGTCCGCATCACTCACCTCCCGACCGGTTTGGTCGTCACGAACCAGGATGAGAAGTCCCAGATAAAGAACAAGGAAAAAGCGATGAGCGTCCTACGCTCGCGGCTGCTTCAGGCAAAGATTGACGAAGAAAACGCCAAGCTCAGCGCCGAACGCCGCTCTCTCATCGGATCAGGTGACCGCAGCGAAAAAATCCGTACGTACAACTTCCCTCAGGATCGTATCACTGATCATCGTATCGGCTACTCGCGTAGCAACATTCCTCAAGCGATGAATGGAGCGATCGAGGATATTATCGAGCAACTTCAGGCGTACGAACGTGAAATGCGCGCTCAGGCTGCCGAGTAGCGCTTGTTAACCGACATACTTCACTCGCATCTTGTAGCCTCCTGGGAGTTCCTGACTCACCTCAGAAAGACGTAGCACGCCGGCGCCGAAAAACGCCATGTTGGTTATTTCTGCCTTCATGCAAAGCGTATCGTATGTTAGCGGGGTCATACTACTCACCGCAGCTGCAAGCGGTACGGTATATGACTCGACTTCCTCGCGCCAATGATCGGGCGAATACACGAATGGGTGTAGCTCCCCGAGCGGCGTGCCGACAAGTTCCCGAGGAAGTATTAGGGGTAGTTGTTGCTCGAAAGTACCGTCAAGCGTCTCCCCTCTTGCAATAAAGTAGTCCGTTGCGGTTCGTGGATATCCAAGAAGCCGTCCGATGTTTCGCATCCTGCTCTCGCCCCCACTCTCTGTAAGCGTTCTTGCCAATTCTTGGTACGACGTCTCGGATTTGGAAACGAGTAACGAGCTATTCATATCATCATAGTAGACGCACGCGTATAGACCGAGTTCATCAATCACCTGCTCCATGTCAGCGGTGTCGTCAACAATAGCGGTCGGCTTGATGTCCGCCAGCACCCCGACAACGTCTACGACATCAGACACTCCGAGCGTATCGGAGAGCTCATCTAGCCGACTAAGCGCTCTTTCGTAGCGATTAGCGCGCTCGCCAAGAAACCCGCTACTTTTATATAAAGCGCCTTGGTTATCCGGGACTGGCTCGAGAGTATTCATTTGCTTAATTATGCCACTGTCGGTTGTTTTGTCAATTAGGACAGTCAAAAATCATCCGTGCGCTTAACAGGAACAACGAGCAAGCTCCAGCTGGCACGTTGTTTGATGAGCAGTGATTTTCATGATTTAATTATAGATAGTATGACTATAGCGGAGTGGATACAGCAAGCAACCAAGGAACTCGCCAACATCGGTATCGCTTCGGCGCGCCTTGACGCTGAACTTATCCTGTCGCATACGATACGGAAAGGCCGCACGTATCTCCACGCTCACGGCGACGAGCGGATGTCTGACCGACACCTTGAAATTGCCGACGCGCGTCTCCAGCTTCGACTCGACCGAACCCCGCTCGCCTACATCATCGGACATAAGGACTTTTATGGTCGCTCATTCTCCGTCTCCCCCGCTACCCTTATTCCTCGACCAGAGTCGGAAACCATGATTGACCTGTTGAAGGATTTCGCTCGTCAGCCTGAATTACCGCTGTCGCCAAATGCGCCAAAGTTAGTCGATGTCGGCACTGGGAGCGGCTGTCTCGGCATTACCGCAAAACTCGAACTCCCCGAGCTCGATGTTACGCTTATCGATACCAGCCGTCATGCACTAACGGTCGCCGAAAATAACGCCAGGCGCCTCCAGGCTGACGTCACACTGCTACGAAGTGATCTTCTGCGGAAGTTCCCTTTCGAGGCGTCCTATATTCTCGCCAATCTTCCTTACGTCGGCGAGGACTGGGAAGTATCTCCCGAAACCAGGTTCGAACCGAGCGAGGCGCTCTACGCGAAGAAAGACGGGCTCGCAGTAATCTTTCGCCTGCTAGAAGAAGCACCGAGCAGACTCAGCGCCAATGGAATCGTATTCATCGAAGCTGATCCGCGTC
>CAZKUV010000002.1:0-26344 GCA_964556075.1 uncultured Candidatus Saccharibacteria bacterium
CAAATATATACCTTGATTTGTTGGTTGAAGTTTTTCGCTGTCGTTTTGTCGTCACGTACTCCCCTTTTCTGTTACATTTTTCGAGCGTCAACGCCGATGTCGTCAAGCAGTGACCAGTTCAGCCGATAGTACTTTTCAACGCCAACTTTGCGCTCTAATATGACCCCTGCTTGAACCAGAGTTTGAAAATGATGACTCATTGTAGGCTGCGATAGTGTAAGCTTGGAGGCGCAATTCGTGACTATTTCTTTGCTATTGACTTCCCTGTCTTCAGTCGCGAGTTTGCGAACAATATCCAAACGAGTTTCGTCGCCAAGGCTTTTAAAAATTACTGCTGGACTATTCATTATACGTATTGTTGCTATTATATAGATTTATTTATATATTTCAATGTATTCACTCATTTCTATACAATTCATTGTACTCCCATTCAGAAGCATGCGTGCTCGCAAGCTGTATATTTCGTCAATACATATAGCAGATGTTCGCCACATGTTACGGCGTTACTACCTATAGCCGGGTCATTCTGGCTTACGTGTTGGCATCCTCGGAGATTTACCAACCTCCGTCAGTCTACACTTTCGAGGACATGACGCGAACCATGTCGTCGCCGAAATGACTTTTCCAAGTAGTTTGCCGTGTACGGAGTAAGGTGTTTGACACCGAAAATAGCAGTATGTAGTTACTTGTCGACGAGTTCCGCAAGCTTTTTTGCAGTCGCTATATTACGAATCGTCATGAGTTTATATACCGGATGTACAGTAATCTTTTGCAAACTGCTGCGCATCTGATTCTTGCGAAGGACGTTTACGAGTACGGCGCCATCGGTATAAATCATAGTTTCAATCTCCGGATTATACCCGATTTTTTGAAGAACGTTTGGTTCATTCGCATCATCGAATAAATAGAGAACATCAGATTTCTGACCAGTCTTGTCAGGGTTCGGCGCATCATTAGTCCAATGGCTAGGAATAGTTGCCGTTATCTTTTTAATTTTGTCACCAGACAGCACGAGAGTCGGTATTGGAAAGCCGAAATGGGTTTCCAACGCACCGCGCACGGTGTCCGCCGAAACGATATGATCACTCGTAAAAACCGCGTTGCCGGAATTGATATAAATAACCACATCCGTAAATCCTAAGTCTTCAAGCACCTCCTGAAACTCTGCTTTCGGCACGCGGTTCTTCCCGCCAACATTTACTCCTCGAAGCAGCGCTACATACCGCATAGGGCTAGTTTTTGATTTCGACACCGCCCATGACAACATCGCCGACGATAGTCAATACGGGTGAATTTTTTGTTACTTCCTGATCAGTTTTGTTTTCAACACCGCCGAGGATTACATTCGTCCTGTTTTTAACAATTACACCTCTTGGTACGAATAGTTCGATACCGCCCATCAACGTAAACACTTCAATAGTTGCGGCTTGCTTGATAACCGCCTTGCGAAGGTCAAGCTTAGCGCCTCCTAAGAGAGCAGTCACCTTGCTAGATGTGAATTCTTCCGAGGTATTTACTTGATCCGTGCCGCCTAGTATTGCGATGGTATCGTCACTTCCGGAGACGGATGTTCGCTTTGTTGTGTCTGACCGCCTAAGCATAATGGATAACCCTATCACAATTAATGCCAGCGGCCAGAAAAGTTGCCAAAGGTTTATGTCCGTCAACCCAAGTACTCTGACCTGCGTCACAACGCCAATTATCATGATAAGAAGCGCCCACATATAGTTTTTTGTGTCGCCAATGAGCATGGCGACTCCCCCAATCACTATGAGTGACGGCCACCAGTCTCTAAGGAATGATCCTGTGTCCGCGACGCCGAGTGCGTCAAGAAGTAGAATTACGCCAACTGCAAGTGTTGATAGTCCGATTATTGATCGCGATATAAACGGTTTCATACCATTAAGTGTAGCATAAGTAAACCGGGGTTTAGTATTCGTCGATGACAATTTTGTGCTGGTTCATCAAGGTGGCAAATGCTCCCGGTTTTGTCAGAAGCTCTTCCATGTTCTCCGGCACAATCTGCCAGCTTACTCCGTATCGGTCCTTGCACCATCCGCACTGTTCTGCTTCGGGGTTGTGTGAAAGCTTGCCCCAATAATAGTCGATTTCATCCTGATCCTTACAGTCGACTTGGAATGAAATCGCTTCAGTGAACGAAAATTCGGGACCTGCGTTTATCGCTACAAATCGCATGCCAAGAATCTCAAATTCAATCGACAACACTTTGCCGGCGAAATCTTGCTGGAAGTCCGCTAATCCCTCGTCGTTGCTGCTTGGATAGTACGATGTTTTTTACGCTTACCGTCTGGAAACACTGAGCAGTAGAACTCAACCGCTTCCTCTGCGTTACCGTTGAACCATAGATTCGGTACAATTTTTTGCATATGCTTTTCTCCTTCTCGCCACATCAATCACGTCGTGCAACTGGTTGACGTAAGATTGTTTTTAACTTCTCCGGTGCAGTTTTGCGTGGATCGCCGAGATAGATTTCATGATGGTGGCCATTGAATGTGAACCCGCGAGCGGGCATTAATTCATGATGGAGCTCGTAAAGCTTCGGAGCCTCGTCATCGTAACTTCCGACGTGCAGCATTTGAAGAGAGCTGCCTTCATGGTATGTCTCAAAACGTAATTTATCGAATGGGTGGTCTGGTCTCTTCTTAATTGTCCCGGAAATTGCACGGTCTACCATGTCTTTCGTAATCCATTCAGGCTGCATCAACATCATGGTCCATTTGTATGCGTCTTTTTCGAATTTCTCAAAAATACTCGGGTCGTCCGCATACCATAGTCCTTCGAGTGGAGGGATGACATAATCTCGACCAAGCTCGCGTTTGCTCATAAACTTAAGCGGATAGGCAACACTATAGAGTGCTTCGACTGCCTTGACGTAGTCCTCCGACGTATTCGGATTGCCTCCGCCGTCAATCATGAGGTAGTGCATCGCAGGCACATCTACCTCTTCCCACTTAGTGTTTTTGGGATTATATAAGTGGGGTACTGTCTTTTTGAAATCAACTTTATCCATCTGTAACCTGACGTATCCTATAACGTATCATGTTCCTAATTAGCTCGACAGGGAGCGGCTGATCAAGAGGGAATTGAACCGAGCCCTTTCCTTGTTTATACTTCGATAATTCTTCTTTAAATGCCTCGTGACCATTTGGGGTAGCATAAAAACCGATATGGTGCTTGAATCCCCCGACATAGACAAGCGGCCTATGCTTCAACTTGTATCCGATTAATCCGTACGAGTAGCTCTCGACAGCATCAGGAGCCTCCGTACGAATAAGCGCCCGCATCGTTTCGAGTCTCTTTTTTGTTTCTCCATCGTACTGACTGATATACTTGTCAACGCTCATGCTCATATTTTGAGAGAAGGGTATCAAGCTTGTTAAGCTGACTCTTAAATCCTTCTACCATACCCATCTTGATTAATTCTTCAAGCTGCTCGGGGCTTTCCGTAACGCTTCGACTTACGACACGCGTGCCATTATCTATAGCAACTAGTTCGACTTCCATCGTCATGGTAGGCATTTCCAGATTCAGAGTCCCGTCTGCATCAGAAAAATGGTCCTTTCCGACAAAACGATTCGGTGCTTCAACCTCTTCCATAACTACCAATCCCCACGATTCCTGCCCGAACCACTCACCTTGGTTTTTATCAACACATTTCATACCATAGTGAATCCGTCCACCTGGACGAAAGTCAAACTCTGTAGTAGTGGTTTCCCATCCTTCGGGTCCCCACCACTTTTCAAACTTTTCTTTTTCAGCGTACGCTCCCCACACCTTTTCCTTTGGTGCAGTCGTCTCCCACTCAATTAGTAGCGTGTTGTTTTCGAGATCTTTCGTAACGTTAACATCAGCCATAATTACTCCATTTCGTTTAGTAGTGCATCTAATTTATCGTACCGACTTTGCCACATGATTCTATACTGGTCTAAGTATTCATCTGCGGTTTTAAGCGCATCTGGTGCCAACGACACCATATGTTTTCTCCCCTCCTTCCTTTTGTGTATTAGACACGCCTCCTCAAGTACCTTAAGGTGCTTGGAGATTGCAGCAAAGCTCATATCATAAAAGGCAACCAGTTCACCAACGGAATATTCACGAGTAGCGACTTTCGCCAAAATATCTCGTCTGGTTGAGTCAGAGAGCGAATTGAATACAGAATCTAATCGTAATGTATATTCAACCATATGGTTTAATGTTACCATGCAGTTTATCTCTCAGTCAATGCTCTTTTTGGATTGATGTTATTGCTACAACGGATGATGAATAAAAGGGCAGGGCTATAGCCTCTATCCAATGAACGTGCCCTGTTGCGACTATTGCTGGTAGTTCCACCCCGACTGAATAGTATCTTGCTACGTAGTCGATATGTATTCGTAACGTCGGCTACTAACCTGAGTTTGACACAGCCGTTCTACTCCTATCTGGTAGTTTTGTCGATGTCACAGAAAAAATAATACCCAGGCTATACTAGGAGTATCATGCAGAAACATAGAACTGGAATCTGGCGAATCCGCGAGCCACGAGGTACTTCGCTTGTCGAATTAATGCTTGTTTGTACGGTTTCAACAATCCTTGTGACGCGCGCTTATCTGGCCGTAACAGGATATCCACAGATCGGCGGCACTACGCTTCATATCGCTCATATGCTTTGGGGCGGGCTGTTAATGCTAGTTGGGGCGCTTATCTTTTTTCAGGCTGCTGACCGGATATGGAAACCATTTGTCGCCATTCTATTCGGTATAGGATTGGGTCTATTTATCGACGAAACCGGAAAATTTGTCACCAAAGATAACGACTATTTCTTTCAACCAACAGTTGCAATTATCTACGTTATATTGCTCGTAGTATTGATTTCGGCTCGCTTAATAGGTCGGATTGATCGCCAGACGCCTGAAGAAAACCTTTACTTTGCGGCCGAAACGCTTGCTCGATCATTTGTCGGTCCGATTAGTACTACTGAACGTACCCTGGCTTTACGACGTATCGAACAGTCCGGTCTTATGTCTCCTGACATCGACAGACTCCGACAAGCACTCGAAGGAATCAAGACGTCGCATGAAGACGATAGTGAAGCATGGCAGACTTGGGATGCGTTATGGGCAAACTATCAGAACCTCCTAGCCGGGCAGCGATTTCAGCGGTTCATTTTTGTGGTCATTTTACTCCATACCATAAGTTATATCTTGATTGTAATTTTCTACAGGAATCAATCGTTTCCTGACACATTTGTCGATTGGCTCGACATCGGTTGGCAGAGCGTAGTTGCCCTGCTTCTAATTTCAGGTATAGTGTCCTGGCTACGCGGACACCAACTAACTGCTCTTAGGCTGTTTTATTATTCAATGCTGATTATGTTGCTTATCGGACAGGTGTTCATATTCGCATCGAGCCAGTTTTACGGCCTGATTGAGCTCTTTATCAACGTCTCAATTCTCGTCGGTCTCCGAAGTACAATAGCGTCGCAAATCAAAGCGTCACCAAATCAGACAATCTAGCCTAACTCTATCCTTCGGCAGCAGCGCCGATTTTTGCCTCGTGCTTCTCTTTGCACTCAGGGGTATGAAATAGCAGCTCAGGGTTCTTCTTGCAATCCTCACAGATGAGCACTAAGTCGTTACACTCCATATGGGCGCAGTTTTCGAAATTACTGGTCTTTCCTTTGCAATGAGTGCACTCGCCGATAGTTTTCGCCTTATCGCTGAAGGTAATGGTCATACGGTTATCGAAAACCCGGAGCGCGCCTTCCCAGAGACCGTCATCACCAAAGGCTTCACCGTATTTAACGATACCACCATCAATTTGATAGACCTCTTTGAAGCCGCGTTTTTTCATCATTGCGCTAATAATTTCGCACCGGATTCCGCCCGTACAGTATGTGATGACTTTCTTGTCCTTGATATCGTCGTATTTATCGCTTTCGAGTTCTTTAATAAAATCACGCGACGTATGCGTATCGGGTACGATCGCATTCTTGAATTTACCAACCTTCGCTTCGTGAGCATTACGCCCATCGAAGAAGACTACGTCATCACCATATTTTTGGATCATCTCATGAACCTCATGAGGCTTGATATGCTTTCCTCCGCCAACGACGCCATTCTCATCAACGTAATATTCATCATCGCCTGCCCTAAACCCAACCAACTCTCGTCTCGCTTTGACGCTCATACGCGGAAAATCTTCTCGGCTCCCATCGCTCCACTTAAACACGATGTCCTTAAAGCCTGGGTATTCCTTGGTACCCTTGATATACTTCTTGAGATCTTCCATATCTCCGCCGACCGTGCCGTTTATCCCGTGTTTGCTAATAAGAATACGACCGCGCAGATTAAGAGATTCCGTGAGTGCTTTTTGCCATAACTTAACAGCGTGCACATCGGCAACTGGAGTGAATTTATAGTAGAGAAGAATTTTTTGCATATCTCTTACTATACTATATTTGACCCCTGTTGTCATGAGGCAAGAACCAGGCGAGCGAATCTGGTTCGCCGCTTAAGACTTCGCGTAGAATTGTGAAATCTGCCGATAGGTCTTGGAAGTAAACGCCAGAAAAGCAACTCCGACCATGATAAGTCCCGAAATAAGGAATATAAGTGCGATGCCTCGAACTTCACCTGAACCTAGCAGCCACCCAAGACTAGACTTCCCGTCGTTAGAGTTCATAAATGGAATTACGATGAACTGCGCGATAGGAGCGACAATAAAGGCAGTAATTGGAGCCGCCGAGGATTCAAGCGCCTGGGCAAAGCCGAATACCCGACCTTGCTTTTTGTATGGCACAACCCTTTGAATGACCGTCTGCTCGGTTGCTTCCATTAACGGTACGAGTGACATGTAAAGCCAGATACCAAGCACATACAGCCAACCCCATTCACGTATCGTAAAGAGTGAACCAATCAACCCCATGATAATAACGGCAATAAGAAGCGTTTTTATTGGATTCTTCCCGAGCCCGAATTTTGCGATTATCAATCCCCCGATGATGAATCCCGTACTGGTTACGCCGAGGATAATTCCCCACATCTCCGGAGAAAAGATTGTCAGTCCATACGGGTCCATTAGAGCCATATAGGTTCCCCCGATAAAGTTGTTAAACATCGAGAAAAATAGAAGACCCAGGAGTCCAGGAACAACTTTGATAGCCGCGATGCTTCCCTTTATATCGATTTTTTTGTTTTGCAGCTCTGGGTCATGCGCGATATCCTCTTCGGGAATTGTTACAACTATCATATGGAGTAGCACGATTGCTGTCATTACACAGGCAATAAGCATCGTCCAACCCATGCCTAATAGTCCTATTGAGAGACCGCTAAATACGCTTGTCATCATAAAACTAATACCCTGCACCGTACCAACGAGTCCATTCGCGTTTGCCCGTTTTTCTTTTTCAACGAGCAGCGTAACTACTGTTGAAAGTGCGATGTTTCGCATATTCTCAACGACGGCTCCGGCCAAAATAATGAGGGTAAATATCCAAAACCATGGCTGGGTTAATGTAAGCATGACGTCATTGGGTACGAGAGTATACATGAGTCCAGCGAGCAGAAAGGTTACGAACGTGAACCCCGAAGCGAATACCATGACATGCTTCTTTTTACGCCTGTCGACAATCGTGCCAAACCACATGCTGCACAACGCAATAAGAAGCATGTAGGATCCGCCGATAACGCCCGTTGCTAGGACTGATTTCGTTTCCAGGTACACCCAAAAAGTCAATGCGAACCAAAGATAGCTCGTCGTAATATTAGCTATGAACGTATTAACCAAGACTTGATAAAAGTTTTTCATACTTTCCAAGTATATAGCCGGAATGCTTTGATTGGATAGACTTTTTAGACATTATTGCGATATTCTGCCTACAGTGGCATAATTGATTGGTTATGATTCTTTAGCGAATCCTCTACTCTTCCTACGTTCGGACAGGCCGAATCTCTAGGCACACAAACAACTGACTCAAACTATGTAAAGGAGTGTATGCAACAACGTTCTCTCGCCTTATTTTGGCGCTTCACGCGACCGTATGGGCTGCAGCGCAATCTCGCGTTATTTTTCCCAGTACTCGCGGTGGTTATTAACGCGATTATCGCGCCGTATGTGTTATCTCAGTTCATCGACAGGCTACAAAAAGCAGATATCACTTTATCTGGTAACTGGCCGCTCATCGCGCAATATGCAGCGCTCGTATTCTTAGGAGAAGTTGTACTGTGGCGTCTTGCGCTCTACTTCGCTTGGACGTTTCAAGTCAACGGAGCCAGAGAGGTGTATCTCGCGGTTTTCCGGAAGTTATCGCTCGAAAGTTTGTCATTCCACTCTAATCGTTTCGGTGGCTCGCTCGTCAGTCAAAGCTCAAAACTTATGGGTGCGTTCGAACGCTTCTGGGATATGATCATCTGGAGTGTCGTTCCAATGGTTACGACGCTGATTGGTTCGATTATCAGTCTTGTGCTTCTTGGTATCTGGCAGTATGCTCTCTTTCTATTGATCTACTCGATCGCGTTTGGTACGTTCGTTTTTCTTGGGTCTCGTTTCTTGGCAGACCGCAACCGAAAGGAAGCAATAATGAGCACCCGCTCAAGCGGTTTTCTTGCCGATATGGTCACGAACGTCAATACCGTAAAGGCTTTCGGTCGTGAAAACGAAGAACTCCAAGATGCGACGAAAGTTATCGGGAATTGGCATGGCGCCTCGAATCACTTGAAATGGGGCGTGCTCAGAACGACATCCATCTTTAGCTCGATGACAACACTTGGCGCAGTCGGTGCTCTCGTCTTTGCCACGCTCGGTGCCGAGTACAACATCGTATCGGTCGGCACTGTCTACCTGATGTTCGTCTACGCTCTTAATGTGAATCGACAACTCTGGGAGATGAACCATATTATGCGCATGTATAACAGAGTGATTGGTGACGCGCATGAAATGACCGAAATTCTTCATACTGATGTCGATCTTGTCGATCACTCGGACAAGCAGCTTGTCGCGCACAGTGGCGAGGTTGTCTTTGATTCGGTTACGTTTAGTCATGACAAGGGCGAGGGTGAGCAGGTATTTAAAGATTTCGGTCTCGTCATTCCTGCCGGCCAAAGAGTAGGAATAGTCGGACATAGCGGATCAGGAAAAACGACCTTAACGCGAATCTTGCTCCGATTCTCGGATATTGAACGCGGTCAGATTAAGATCGATGGCCAAGACATCAGTCAGGTAACTCAAAAGAGCCTACATGAAGCAGTAGCGTATGTCGCGCAGGAGCCGATGCTCTTCCATCGTAGTCTGAGCGATAACATCGCCTACGGCAAGCAACAAGCGAGTCGTGAAGAGATTATCGAGGCAGCCAAAAAAGCCCATGCCTTCGAGTTCATCCAGAAACTTCCCGATGGGTTTAGTACTCTCGTAGGCGAACGTGGTGTGAAATTGAGCGGAGGGCAAAGGCAGCGTATCGCAATTGCGCGCGCCATTCTCAAGAACGCGCCGATTCTGGTACTCGATGAGGCAACCTCCGCTCTTGACAGCGAGAGCGAGAAGCTTATTCAGGCCAGCCTCGATGAACTCATGAACAATCGGACAAGCATTGTGATCGCACATCGTTTATCAACCATTTCCAAACTTGATCGAATTATCGTGCTTGATAACGGCCGGGTCGTTGAAGATGGTACTCATGAGGAGTTACTACGAAAGAAAGGGGTGTACGCCAGTCTTTGGAGTCATCAAAGCGGTGGATTTATTGAGGAATAGCGAATGCTTGCGACAAGGAAAACGGCACCGTATGGGTGCCGTTTTTCGTTTGTAATGATCTCTCCTCTTACTGCTCAGACTTCTCTTCAGCGCCAGCAGCTTGGTCGTCGCTACCGCCCTTTTCAGATTCGACTTCGCTCTCATCTTCAGCGTCACCGCCGGCGGCTTCGTTAGCCGCCTGGAGGGCTGCTGGCTCATACACGTTCGCAATTACTAACTCAAGGTCCTGTTCTGCGTCAGCGTACTCCACGCCACGCGGCAATTGGATATCACCAAGAGTGAGCTTATCCTCTGTCGTTGCTAAGTTCACAATTGATACCTCGAGTGCTTCGGGAAGGTCTGCTGGCTTCGCCTTAATCTCAATCTCTTCAATTGCCTGCAGAACAACCAGACCAGCCTTCTCGGCTTCGCTCTCGCCTTCGCCGATGAGACGAATTGGAACTTCAGCAGTAACTACTTCGTCTGCCTTCACGGCATGGAATGAGACGTGGCGAACGCGTGACTTGACAGGGTCTCGATCAATATCCTTGATCATAGCGATTCTCTGATTCCCGTCGAGAGTTACATAAACAGGTGTATGCTTCCCAGCATCACGCACAACTTTCTCGATTGGACCGTACTCAGCCTGTACGAGTATCGGGTCAAAGCCTTGACCATAGATTACTCCAGGAACGATACCGCGCTTGCGAAGTTTCGCAACCTTCTTACCCTGTTCGGTACGTTTCTCAAGCGTTAAGTTAATCTTATCTCCCATGTCTCTCCCCCTTATGTCGGATACCCTTACGGAAATAATTACGTTGTATCTACTAGTATACTAAAGACTTCTGCTTTACGCTAATGATGGTAGAATGAAGTAATGATGACACTCACTATTTCCGCGCTACGGCTGTTCGGTGCTATACCAGGCATAGACCTCGTCGACGTCATCATTGGTCTTGGAATTGTCGCTATTGTCGCGGTTATTTTTGCTGAATCCGGTCTCCTGATTGGATTCTTTCTTCCCGGTGACAGCCTCCTGTTTACTGCAGGTGTTCTGTACCATGCCGGCGTATTACCCGGTAATGTCCCGATTCCTTTTCCAGTCTTTTTACTACTACTGTTCATCGCTGCCGTACTCGGGGATACGATTGGCTATTGGTTTGGCCGAAAAGCTGGACCGCGAATTTTTAAGAAGCCGGACGCGAGACTCTTTAAGCAGAGTCACGTAACAAAGGCTCAGGAGTTTTATGAGCGTCATGGCGGTAAAACGATTATTATCGCCCGTTTCGTTCCAATTGTCCGTACGTTTGCTCCGATTGTTGCCGGTACCGCTCATATGCAGTACAACCGCTTTCTAGCTTTTAACGTCATTGGCGGCTTTGTCTGGACATTCGGTATTACCTCGCTCGGATATTTCGTGGGAGCTGCGTTTGAGGCGGCAGGTCTTGATATAGATCATGTCTTGCTGCCGATAATTGCTCTCATTATCTTTGTTTCGATCGCCCCGCCGGCTGTTCACATACTTAAGGACAAGAAAAACCGAGATGCGCTTATTGCAGGAACGAAGCGTGAGTTTGCGGCAGTATTTAGGCGCAACAAAAACGTATAAAATGCTTGCGTTTTTTTAATTTATATGTTATTGTTATTCATATGGAAACTCAAAACAAAAACAATTCTACAATCAGCAGCCGCGACAATATACATGAGGAAATTGCCGTCAAGGTAGACGAGCAACTTCAAAACTTTACAAAGGACTTTCATCGAGGACTCCGATTAATTAGTAAGTATAGTAATTCCGTCACTGTTTTTGGATCAGCTCGCTTTGGCGAGGATCACCCTGAGTACATCAAGGCTCGAGAACTTGGCGGATTGCTAGCGAAATTCGGTCATCCAGTAATAACAGGCGGAAGTAAGGGGATCATGGAAGCAGCCAATCGCGGCGCCTACGAGAACGGTGGCGAATCGATTGGGCTAAATATTCATTTGCCTCACGAACAGTCTGAAAACGGCTATACAACTGACTCAATGTCATTCCGTTACTTCGCGCCACGTAAGGTCATGCTCGCGTATAGCTCGAGTGTATTTGCGGTCTTTCCAGGTGGATTCGGAACCCTTGATGAATTATTCGAAATAATAACACTTGTGCAAACCGGCAAGATGCCCCCTGTTTCGATTGTGTTAATTGGCAGTGACTTCTGGAAACCATTAGATAGTTATATACGTTATTATCTAGAAAAAGAGATGAAGACAATCAGCCCTGGAGACACGAACCTATATTATATTACTGACGATCTCGAGGAAGTAATTGTCATCGCCAATCAGGCACGGGAACGTTCCATTACGGAAGTGTTCCTTGCCGATGAAGAGCAGATTGGTGCGACACCATCAGCGTAAACACTAGTTGGTCCAGGAATACCATCCGTTGGTTCTGTGATACCCGTACGAGAATGAGAAGCCGGCATCAAGACCCATTCCTGGGCAAATCTGCGCGCTCGTGCTCGCAGTCGCCCACGTACCAGTATACGGTTTGATTGAGCCGGTCTGAGAAGAGTAATAGAATTTATTACCTGACTTACTAATGGCGCCGATCGCGTATGCCGGATTACCTGATGCTGTACCCACGCAGTAATAAAAGTTATTCGTGCCGTTCGTTTCATACGCCCCTCTCGCCAACGAGAGACCACCGACTCCAGCGGGAGCAGATGTGTCGCCGCCTGCAGGGTAAACCTCGTGCTCCGCGTAGTAGAGCATGATTTTCTTCGAGAAATTCGTAATATCCGATTGTACCGCGTTATCGCTCGCTCAATTCTGAATACCCGTGTACGCGACCACTGAAATTGCTGCCAGTATTGCGATGACCACGATGACGATGAGGAGCTCGACAATCGTAAAACCGCTCATGGTTCGTTTCATGGTGTCACTATACCATCAGGGCAGTAATCAGACAATCAAGTCGCGATTGAATACTTATGTAGATATGGTCTAGCCGTTAGTCCAGCCTTTCCATCCCATATTCTGTGTTGCTGAATTGTATCCGTACGAATACGTATAGGGATAATCGATTCCCTGACAGGTTGTGGTTTGAGTCACAGCGACGTTGCCAAGAGACGTTAGACCGCTTCCTGACTGGTACATATACGAGTTGCCGGACTTGCTTCGTGCGCCTATACGGAATATGTTCTCGCCACTTGAGGTCTCGACCCCGGTACAGTAGAAGAGATTGTTTACCGTTATGCTGTATGCGCTCTTTGAAACCGCAAAACTGAAGTTGGGAAAGTTTGTCGAATCGCCTGTCGCCGATCCCTCGCTGCTTGCTCGCGTCGCCCCACCTCGCGGGAACTCACCAGTCTCGGCCGCGGCGAGTTGCAGCTTCTTGGCCATATTACTTAAATCGTTTTGAACGACCGAGTCATTTGCACGATTCTGTATTCCTGTGTACGCAACTACGGACACGGCGGCAAGTATTGCGATGACGACGATTACTATCAGCAGCTCCACGATAGTAAACCCTTTGTGCGACTTTGAAAGCATAAGCATATCAACCCTAGGGTATCATCATAGGTTTAGACTTGGCAATTGCGAAAAGAGTAAAACGTCTATTTACAGTAGCGGCTTTAAGTACTTGCCGGTAAACGATGCGGGATTAGCTGCAATCTCTTCAGGCGTACCTTCAGCGATAACCTGACCTCCGCCAAGACCGCCTTCCGGTCCCATATCGATGATGTAGTCGGCTGACTTAATAACATCGAGATTATGTTCGATTATCACCATGGTATTCCCACCCTCCACGAGCTGGTGGAGTATCGACATGAGGCGCTTAACGTCAGCGCTGTGAAGTCCTGTAGTCGGCTCATCAAGAATGTATAGGGTTTTGCCTGTCGACCGTCGGGACAATTCGGTTGCGAGCTTGATTCGCTGCGCCTCACCGCCGCTGAAGGTCGTCGCGGGCTGTCCGAGGCGGATATAGCCAAGCCCAACCTCGGTCAGCGTCTTCAGTTTGTTGGCGATTGACGGTACGTTTTCGAAAAATACAGCGGCTTCTTCTACTGTCATTTCGAGCACATCACTGATAGTTTTATTTTTGTACGTAATATCAAGCGCTTCTCGGTTGTATCGTTTACCATGACAGACATCACACGTGACATACACATCGGGCAAGAAGTACATCTCTATCTTAATAACTCCGTCCCCTTGGCAGTTCTCGCAGCGCCCTCCCTTGACGTTAAAACTGAAACGTCCAGCTTTGTAGCCGCGAATATTCGCCTCCGGAGTGCTGGCGAATAACTCGCGTATCGGCGTAAATACTCCAGTGTAAGTCGCGGGATTACTGCGCGGCGTTCGACCGATTGGCGACTGGTCAATCACGATAGCTTTATCGAGTAGTTCTATACCGTCGATTGACTCGTGTTTACCGGGAACAGCGTGAGCCCGATGCAGTCTGGCTGAGAGTTCTTTCGCTAAGATGTCATTTACAAGAGTTGATTTGCCGCTTCCAGACACTCCGCTTACTACGGTCAACAACCCAAGCGGGAAGGTCACGTCAATGTTTTTTAGATTATTTTCCTGCGCTCCCCGCACAACGAGCTCCCTATTCTTCGTCCGGGTACGTCGTCTTTTTGGCACTTCGATTTTTTCGGTGCCAGCAAGGTACCTGCCGGTAATAGAGTCTGGATTTGCCGCAACTTCTTCAGGCGTGCCTGCTGCCACGACGCGTCCGCCGGCAGCTCCCGCTCCGGGACCGATATCCAGAAGGTAGTCAGCCTGACGGATAGTGTCCTCGTCATGCTCAACGACCAGAACGGTATTCCCTAAGTTTCGAAGGTGCTGCAACGTAGCTATGAGGCGATCATTGTCACGCTGATGCAGTCCAATCGAGGGTTCATCCAGGACGTACAACACTCCCTGCAGCCCCGATCCAATCTGCGTTGCCAGACGGATTCGCTGCGCTTCGCCACCACTAAGCGTGTTAGCGGCACGGGACAATTCGAGATACGTCAGACCAACGTTGCTCATGAAACTCAGACGATCATTAATCTCTTTAATAATTTGTCGAGCGATAAACTGCTCACTTTCGGTAAGTTGTAAGTGCGAGAATAAGTCGAGCGCTGCGTCAACTGATAAATCAGTAATATCCTTGATATTTAACCCATGGATTGTCACGGCTAACACGACAGGCTTGAGGCGCGCTCCCTTGCAGGCGTGGCATTCTCGCTCACGCATAAACCGCTCGATATCCTTTCGCATAAAATCGCTGTCGGTTTCTTTGTGTCGGCGCTCGAGATTATGAACAACACCCTCGTACGTCGACTCGTAGCGTCGACCGCCACCAAGATTGATGGTATATTTTTGACTTCCAGTTCCGTACAAAATCTTTTGGATGTCCTCTTCTCTCAAGTCTTTGACTGGTGTGTGGAGACTGAAACCGTGCGCGTTCGCAACCTCGGCGAGTCGCTTCATGTACCAAGCGTCGCTGTTGACACGATTAAACGGACGGATCGCCCCTTCGGCAATAGTCAAATTCGGTCCAAGTACCAGTTCAGGATCAACTTCCAGACGGCTGCCAAGCCCCGTGCACACAGGACAAGCTCCCTGCGGAGCGTTGAAGCTGAATAGTCGTGGTTCGAGTTCAGGAATTGGTTCGTTCGGGTGATTGACGCATGCGTATCGCTGACTTAAAACCGTCACCTCGTTGGTATCCGCGTTGAGTAATTCGACGACACCTCCCGCGATATCTAACGCCTGTTCGACCGATTGTGACAGTCGACTCGATACATCCGGTTTCATCACAATCCTGTCGACGATGATTTCTATGTCGTGCTTGTTATTCTTGTTGAGTTCCGGAAACTCATCGAGAGCATAGACGATACCATCAACGCGAGCGCGCGCGAACCCAAGGCGCCTATACTGCTCTGGAATATGAGCAAATTCGCCTTTTTTGTCTTTGATAATCGGCGCCATAATCATGAGGCGAGTACCCTCGGGTGTTTTTAGCACTTCGTCAACAATTGATTGTGGAGTGCGGCGGGTAACCTCGTTATTACAAATCGGACAATGTGACACACCGATACGTGCGAACAAAAGTCGGAGATAATCATATATTTCGGTAACGGTCGCGACGGTGGAGCGTGGATTTCGACTGGTTGACTTTTGATCAATGGAAATAGCTGGACTTAATCCATCGATACTATCGACGTCCGGCTTATCCATGATGCCGAGAAATTGTCGAGCATAACTGGAGAGACTCTCGACATAGCGACGTTGACCTTCCGCGTATATAGTATCAAACGCCAGAGATGACTTGCCGCTCCCGGATAGCCCGGTAATGACAACGAGTTTATTCCTAGGAATGTCGACAGTAACGTCTTTTAAGTTGTGTTCTCTTGCTCCAACAACATGAATATAGTCCGGCATAACACTTTAGTATACCATTTTTTTCAGCTGTCAGCCAAGCCTATGACTCTTCAGGGAGTATGCTCTCCGCCCAGAGTTGAAGTTCTTGTAGTAAGAATAGGTCGGACTCGCCCGTTCTCGATGCGCTAAGACGCTGGAGCGATTGGACGAATGATGGCAGCTGTCGATTCAAACGCTGCGATCGCCATTTCTCCCATTCGATTACCTCGCTCTCGCTCAAGCTCTCTGGATAATTTCGGGCTTTGTATCGTAGCAGGAGCGGAGAGAGTCGCTCGTCATTAAACTCGGGATGAAAATCCGCAAGTTCGTTACCAGAAGCGTTCCGGACAGCCGCTATGTGCACCTTGTCTTTCCCATCGTCAATGAATCCATCGTACAATTGACCTTCGGCATCAGGAGACTTCTTAAACTCAGGACGTGACTCATACAAACTCCTGATATTTTCCGCAAAATGAGGAGCGGAAATTAGTGATGATCGATGTTTCTCGATCACTGTTTTGTCTAAGTGAATTCGCTCCCAGCCACTGGCTTTATCGAGTACGTTAAGCGGCGCTACCGCTGGGGCACGGTTGTATTGGAGCTCTTTGACCGGTAGTGGCGTAAATCCTTCCTTTTTGCGCTCCTCCCAGCCAGCGAAGCATAGTTCCGCCAGCTGTTTTTGACTCATATTCATAAATGGCGTCGGATCGTATCTCAGATCGTAAACTACTACGTTGCTGTTGCGCCCTGATGTCAAAGGAAACGCTACCGTCGTTTTTTCATGTTCAGCTTCGTATGTTCCGCTCGTGTAAACAAACGGCGCTTTCGTGTCCAAGTTAACGAGTTTTTTCACTTCGTTCTTGTCGCGCATGTTCAAAAGAAAAGTAAACAATTGCGGCTGCTTTTCCTTAATTAGCCTTGCGACAGCGATGGTCGCGAGGACATCGCTAAGAGCATCATGAGCTTTAAAATGATCGACGCCATTGAGTTTTGTAATAAGCTCGAGGCGATTGGTTGCCCTCCCCTCTTCGTCGACCGGCCACTCAATCCCGTCAGGCCTGAGCGCTCTGGTCATCCGCACGACATCGAGGATATCCCACCGAGAACGCCCGTCTTTCCAGCACCACTCGTACGGGTCATGAAACGTGCGCCAGAAAAGCGCCCTGATGAATTCATCGTCGAATCGGATATTATTGAACCCCACCATAATTGTGCCCTCAGTACATATCTCTTCATGCAGCAGTCTCGCAAACTCTGCTTCGCTATGTCCTTCGGATACAGTTTGCTGAGGCGTTATGCCGGTCACGAGCGTAGCGTCAGGACTTGGCAGCGTATCCTCGTTGAGCCTAATAAGAATGTTGGCCGCGTCCCCGATAGGATTAAGATTAAGATCAGTCCGTTGACCAGCGAACTGCAGTATCCTATCTTCCCGAGGATTAAGCCCACTTGTTTCGAGGTCGTAGAAATAGAATGTAGTAACCATCTGCCTCTATTATACTTGCATACCTCGATTTTTATTCCTTAAGGCGCTGATGGTGTTATCTTAGAGAGATATCTATGATTTTAAACACTGGAGGTCCTGGCTCGGGTACAGGTTCCGGTTCCGGCTCGGACTCATCATCGTCATAGTTTGGAATGCCAAAAGTTGGATTTGTCATAGATAAGCGAATGTCAGTTGTGCCATCGAAGCCGCCCAATCCTTGTCCTGCAATCCCAGCGATATTAAACTTTCCCGTACCTTTTCCTACATCTACCAAGCTGTAATACGTATAGATCGTCATTCCACTAAGGTTCTTCGTTCCATTTGTGCCTAGCATTTTCAACCCTGCATACGTCCTAGATGTCGCCGACGTTTTTGCTTCTGATGGACTTAGACAGGTACTTACAGTGAGAGATGGGACAGTGTTACTATCCGAGCATGTCGTATTAGACGAGTGAAAATTAATAACGTGAGCTATCTTTCCTGAATAGTTTGGAAGGAATTTAACGTTTTTTGGTTGATCTAGATATATTTGGCGATTCATAACGATAGTAATATCCTCGGTGACAGTACTATCTAAAGTAAACTCAACATTCGTGCTTGCATCGAGATTTCCCGTGATTCCACCGGTAATATACGCGTCTCCTTGAAACACGATTCGACATAGAACAGTTCCGCTTATTCTCGGCAGACTGGACATGTTGAGTGATCCTGTTATTGTCGCCCCTGCAGGTACATAGAATGTCTGACCACGATAATCCTTGGTTCCTTGTGTTTTCCAGCATCCTCCGTCTGACATTATCGTGTTTGCAGAAATCGTTGGACCATCGAGCGCCTCTATAAAACCAGCTTTATCAAACACCGGCATTGAGATGTCAGGCAATTCACAATTGGGAACTAGTGAGTACAGGTTTGTTGTATCTATTTGACCAGGAGCGCAAATACTGCCATATATTCGCGCAAGGCCACTTCGCGTGATAGGAGGCGTTGAGCAAGGCTCTGGCCAGTTCGTAGTTCCACACCCCAGATTATATACGTTAAGTGGACCATTATTTTCTACCCGAAAATCACCCGAGCCATCAACATAAATCTTACCTAGTACGTTCATTCTTGAGGTGTAAATAGTTCCTGTCCCGTCACTAGTTATACCTCCGTAACCAATCAATACTCCCCCTAATAAATGGTCGGGTAAGTTAGGTAAGCTGGGTGGGGGCGGCAGCAATGAGACAGAAGATTCAAAAACAATCTGTGCCGTAGCCTTAATTGGTTTTGGGTCACCACTTCTTCGATATTCATACGCAGTAAGCTGAAATATCTTCTGGTTTTCTGCACCATCGGTAACATTGTCGACTTCGCACGTTGAACGAGTACCGTTTTGATTTGTACGATCATAGAGCGTCTTTTCTGCTGGCGAAAATCCAGTGAAATTCGGATTTGCATTGAGCTCTTCTTGGACAACCTGAGCACACGCTCGTACCATATTACTAGCGTTTTTCCGATGCACGTCGTCACTAGTAAACATATAGGAGGCAGAGACAAGCGAAAGTGTTACAACCCCAGTAGTTATCAAGCCAAACATAAGAACAACCGCGTAAACTATAAGATAGCCCAACTGTGACGCAAACCTCAGCGATGGTGTCGAATCGAGCTTATTTTTGGTATCGTAAACCTTCTTATCTTCGTCTGACATACTCGTGCTGTCCATTCATTAGCTGGAAAAATAAGCTCCGCCTCTGCTCGATGATTCCGTTTAACGCTTATGATACACATCAAGATTGCTTGTGACAATAGACTTGCGATTCATACGGGTAATGCTTCAATGAAAATCAACCAGTTTATATCCGGCAGTTGACGGTGTCCCGCCATCGGGGTCAGGGATGCCAAACGTCGGATTAGGGCTGGTCAGGACCAAATCGGCACTTGCGCCACAAAACCTCAGACCCTGAGCCGCAATTGCCGCTATGTGAGTGTCTCCAACGCCGCATCCTAGGTCAGCCATACTATAGTACAGATACAGCGTCATGCCATGTAATGGACGATCGTTCACATACAAACCGAATTTAATGCCAGAGTTTTCAATTAGCGTGGCCGAATCTTTGGCTTGCTGAGGTGTCAGGCAGGTAGAAACTGTAGCCGATGGAACTGACGTATTATCTGAGCATGAAGCGTTAACAGATTGAAAACTAATGATATGGAGTAGGTTTCCATTCTCATTTGGAGTAAAGGCGAATTTCGATGTATTACTGAAATCAAGCCCTCGATTCATAACGATTGTTACATCGTCAGACATACTATCGCTCACTGTAAATTCGATATTTCCCGACTGAGCAAGGAACGATCCCGTAATACCGCCCGATATATACGCGTTGCCTTGAAATTCGATTTTACATGTACCGCTCAGCATGACAGGTAAACTTGATAAGTCCAGATTGCCGGTGATTTTGGCGTTTGCCGGCACAATAAACGTTTGCCCTCTGCGGTTAACGAACCCGTCTGGATACCAACAACCCCCGCTTCCTAATATTGTACTCGCGGCAATTGTGGGTCCAGTCATACCGCTGATAAATCCTGCTTTATCGAAAGTGGGCATAGAGATTTCCGGCAACGTGCAGCTTGGGTTAAGGCTGTAAAGTCCTGCGGAGCTCGACTGTCCCGGTGCGCAAATATCGCCATTAATTCGACCTACGCCAGGTGTGGATATTGGGTTCTCACCAGTACACTTCCGTGGCCAATCTGTCGTTCCGCAAGCAATATTATGGACGTACAGAGGACCATTATCGTTAATTGTGAGGTCACCCACATTCTGTATGGTTAATTTACCGAAAATGTTCATCCTGGACGCACTAATATCACTAACTGAATTGATGGTTATTCCGCCGTGACCTATTAAAAAACCGCCCATGAGATAGTCGCTGAGTTGCGGATCGCCATCTTCAGCTTCAAACACCGCCTGAGCGTCATACGATACAGGGTTCGGATCATTGTCTCTTCGATACTCATACGTGGTCAATTGGACAATTTTCTTATTGTCGGCACTGCTAATATTGTCAACAATACAGGTTGAGCGCGAACCGGACTGATTTGTTCGATCATAGAGCACCTTTGCTGGTGGCGAAAATCCGGTAAAATCTGGGTTTCCGGACAGTTCATCTTGTATAATCTTGGCGCAAGCTCTTGCCATGTTAACCGCGTTTTTACGATGAACATCATCTCTCGTAAAGGTATACGAGACGCTAACAATTGACAACGTTACTATCCCAACGGTCATCAAACCAAACATAAGAACAACGGCATATACGAGTAAATAGCCGTATTGGTTTTTTGCAGACTCAGTCATAGTACCCGTCGGCGCTAAATCGTAGTGCCGACCGTTCATTTAAGGGGAGACCACGATATTACTATCAGCACTACCGCCATTCCAATTGGTCTTGTTGATAGTAATTCGGTAGTATTGGCAGGCGGCAGCGGTCGAACACGTTGTTGTTGCCGCGGTGTTCGTATAAGCAGTATATTGATACTCGCTTTTTGTAAATTCGGTAATGAGCGTGCTATCGGTGTTCGTGCCTGTTAAGTAGGTCTGTACGTCAGTCTTAAGTCGTGGGTAATGTCCATTGTCCGTGAAATACTGACTTAACTTAAGCTTTACCTGCTGCGCGTTCGATTCGTATTTGCTTTTGATTGCGTTGTTACGAGCCTGGCTATACGACAAGAAAGAAACGCTCGCGAGAATGCCTATCACTACGATAACTACTATGAGCTCTACAACTGTAAACCCATGCGAATTTCGTTGAATATAACGCTTCATATTAAGCTTATGATACACACTTACCCACCCGACTACAAGCAGAATCGATGAAATCCTTACGATGATTGTTTATGTCAGTGTGACGAAGTTCACGGTCTATACCAATATTGCTTCGCTATCTATAGTATACTGATGAGTAAAGTTGTAAATAGCTAACGATATCGTCAGATAGAAGAGCATGAACGTACATCGCAGCCAACTATTAATACCCAGAAACAGCACACCGGTTAGTGGCCTCACTATCGTTGAAATAATTGTTGCCATCACAGTAGCTAGCATTCTCATTGTAGGAGTGTTCAGTTTTATCATTACTTATACCAATCAGTACGCAGTAACATCTGCGAGAACAAAATTGGAGAGTTCTCTGGTTTCCGGCTCCGATCGTATCGACCGGGACATTAAGACATCTCGTAAAGTCCTTGCTGAAAATAGCATCGCAGACGCCGCTGCTCCGGGAAGCCCAGCAAAGTGGGTGAGTGACGATTCGCAATTAGTGCTCGGAACGACTGCTCGAAAAGAAAACGGAGAATCACTCGACGGTACATACCCGGGCGTCTTCGATAACATCATTTACTATATGCGCGGTCAGTCGCTTTACAGGCGGATTCTCGCGCATGACGACGGGTCAGGCGCTAATCGGTTTACAACAATCACCTGCTCCGCATTGCCTGAAGGAGGGTGCGCTGCCGATGAGAAAGTACTCGATGACGTCAGTTCATTTACGGTACACTATTACGATGAAACCAATGCCCCGGCTAATCCGGTCGACGGTACGAAAAGAATTCGCATTTCCATAGAACTGTCTGCAGATACATCAGGTCAGACTATCTCCACCTCCACAAGCTTCATGAGCACCCTCCTTTAATATGCGCGCCGAGTCCGCGCTCGTTACGCAGCGATGGAAAAACGCCGAAAGTGTTTCGAGCAATAGTACTTTTACCAAATATCCCAACAAAATGGGTTCCACCACTGACACTGAGGAGGATCGGAAGGTGGATTTCCTGGCGGGTCAGCAGGCGGATTTTCCGGTGGATCTTCCGGCGGATCTTCCGGTGGGTCCTCCGGCGGATCGGGTTCCTGAGGGGCTCCGTCTACGTACGCTACCATTGAGACTTTCTTTTCCTGATTACCCATTGGATACGTAATTACTACGTTCACCTGTTTACTGGAAGAGGAAAGCAAAGAAGGTGTAACGATAATGTGAGCTTCCTTTCCTTCTGGAAGGACACTCAATCTCTCGTCACCTGAGAAATCAAAAGTACCGTCCTGTATATCCTCCGCAGACAACGAGCCAAGTTCTTCTATTTTCGACTGCGCGATTCTGCCAGCCTCACTTACATAATACGCGTCACGCTGCGCATACTGCGTTGAGGCGATCATTGAAACCAGAGCTGTAATCGCCAATGCGAGAATCGCGACTGCCACAATGATTTCCACGACAGTAAATCCGGCTTGGTTTTCTATAACAGTATCGATCTTCCCTGATTGTCTGCTGATATATTTCATGCGATCTTCATCGTGTCTACGTTTTCATAAGTTTTATGTTTTCATTGTATTGTGGAACTCAGTCATCAACCGGTGTATTCCAATAGTCTATTATCTCCCACGTCGCATTAGACGCAATGTTTGCTTCGGGTAAGTTTCCGTTTCCTCGAAACGGCAGGAAGTTATTTTCATCGTCCATTGTTATCGACTGCCCGATTATTCGCGATACCGTATTGTTGTCTTTGAAATGTACCCTGCCAAAGTATGCCCACACAGTTGCGTCTCTAAAGCTCACATCGTCATTGAGCTCAACTGACAGTACTGATTGTGAAGCTTGCAACTTTGATGGAGAATCGAGTTCGTTACAGGTTGGACTGTTTGAACAGGCTGAGTCAGATGATTTGAAACTAATAAAAGTCGCTCCTGTCTGCTGTGAATTCACATATAGCGTACTATCCTCCAAAATGACTGAACCATTCGCGATAAAAACTGGAGGTACACCTCCAACACTATCGCTTACATAAACACGCGTTTCATTATCAAAATTAATGCTGCCCTTGACATAGATGTCTCCTTGTATATGAATTGTACACTCTTCAGCAAAGAAGTTTCCGTTAAAGACCGTATTTGCTGGCACCGTAATGGTCCTCTCGTCGCAATTCGACATATTCGAGGTCGCCGTATTAGTCATCTTTTCGGTAAAGCTGGCTTTATCAAATGTTGGCAGAGAGAACTCAGGGGGTACACACCCTGAGATTAATCCCTGTCCAAAACCACTTTGGACGGCGCCTGATGAAATGTTATCACCTGCTATGCAGACGTTGCCGATTAGTTTCGTCCCGTCGTCTGTCGTAACTTTATTATTCGGACTCGTGCATAGTTGAGGATAGCTCGCTCCGGATCCGCACCCTTTGTTTGCTACGTAAATGTTCATCGGTGGGTTTGCCGCGGAAGAGCCGGTTTCAGCTCTTCCTAATACGGTGTTTTCATCTAAAGTTAATCTACCCATAACATAGACGCTGTTAGATCCGCGGAACATATTATCCTCTTTAGTCGTCATTCCTCCCGGACCGGCCATTACGAGGAAGTCATTACCGATCACTTGACTGGTGCCTCCAGCAGACTCACCCTTCTTTAGTACTATTCTAACAGCGCTTTTTACTGGATTGCTGTCCGAAGAAGTTTGGAAAACAGACGCAATAATATCAGCTATCTTAGTTTCTTCGTCAACTGATGAGATAGAGGCAGTGCACCGAGACTGTCCGCCATTTGAATTCAGCCCATCAAATACTACTTCGTCTGTGAGTCCTGTATAGCTTTCGTCAACATTCACTCTTTCCGCCACGACTCGTGCGCAAGCTTTTGCGGTGTACTCGGCATTTTTCCGATTAACACTTTGTTTAGAAAAACGATATTGCGCCCCTGCTAGCGAAAGAAGAGATACCCCGACAGATAGCAAGATAAAGGTAAAGACAACAGCGTATACGAGCAAATATCCTTCGGACTTCTTCACGAACAGGTTCCTATTACAATCTATTACGCTAGCGTTACCTTACAGCATCCTGCTTACGATAATTGCATTGTACCATCTATGTCTGATTCTCTGCAATCGACACCTTGTTGTTACAGTATTCATGCCCCGATTTGCTTGCAAGGGACTACTTAACTGTTCTTGGTTATGAGCTATATTTGAACGAAATCTATCACTTTATATCCAGTCGATTCTGGTATTGGGATACCGAAATTAGGATTGTCTTCAGTAACCGTGATTCCCCCGAGAGAATTACACCCGCCGAGACCTTGGACGATGAGGCCTCCGATATCATACCGCATCAGCGCGCAGTCAAAATACGCCCTGGCATAGTATCCGAAGAATGTCATACCAGACCAATTAACGTTGAGAATGCTTGTTATATCAGTTGTTAATGCCGCGTATGCGTCGTTCGTTGCCGACTCCATCGCCTGTGCATTCGATAGGCACGTACTGACTGTACTAGACGGGACGGTAGTACTATCCGAGCACGTTGGATTTGATGAGTTGAAATTTATAAGGTGAATAATGTTGCCAGAAGCATTCGGTACAAACGAGAGGTAATTCGGACGATCCGCCCGTAATTGGCGATTCATGACAACCGTTACGTTACCTTCAACACCGCTATAGGGTTTCATGACCACGACTTTTTCTGCGTCACCGACGTAATTAATACCGCCGGTGATATACGCATCACCCATAAATTCTATCGTGCAGGTGTTGGCGAACAAGTACAACTCCGGCATCTGCTCGAAATCGAGCGTACCTACGATCGTCGCCCCTGCAGGTACGTAATATGTTTTTCCGCGGTATCTTCCACCCTGGAAATAGTAACAGCCGATGTCTTGAGACAAGATGTCGCTTGCTTGTATCGTTGGTCCATCGAGATTGCTGATAAATTCGGCTTTATCGAACACCGGCCAAGTAACATCAGGCAACTGGCAGTTTGTATTAAGATAGTACAGCTTCGAAGAGTTCGTCTGTCCCGGTGCGCAAATATCCCCGTAAATTCCCGAAAACTGTGTCGCTGATATCGGGTTACCGGAGCATGGTTGCGGCCAATTGCTCGCGTCCCCGCATCCGATGTTCCATACGTTAAGCGGCCCGTTGTTACGCATCGTTAACGAACCAAGCTGCCCGGTATTAATTCGTCCGAGCACATTCATCCGCGAGGTACTGACATTACTTAATGCCGCTACCCCGAATCCGCCATGGCCAACAAAGATTCCGCCTCTGAGCGGATCGATAGCCGCATCGCCGCCACCACTGCCACCGCCAACGACCTTATCTACAACTGTCTGCGCCTTAAATGACACTGGGTTTGTGTCGCTACTGCTTCTATACTCGTATGCCGTGAGTTGCACTATTTTCTGGCTTCCGCTACCGTTCGTGACACTGTTCACGACGCAGGTCGAACGAGTGCCGTTTTGATTGGTGCGGTCATACAGCGTCTTAGCTGACGGGGAAAATCCTGTAAAGTTCGCATCGGCATTCAACTCCTCCTCGACGATTTTGGCGCACGCACGAGCCATATTCGCCGCATTTTTACGATGGATATCGTCGCGAGTAAATGTATACGACGCTCCGACAATCGACAAGACGACAACCCCAATTGTCATGAGCCCGAACATAAGTACTACAGCGTAGACGATAAGGTATCCGGTTTGATCCTTTAACGAAATTGCCATGTGCTCGATTAACTCTCTTATGCTTATCTAGGATATAGTATACTATATCCAATACGGATTGCGTACTGAACTATGAAGCGAATTACTCCAGCATCTCAAACAAAAAGAACCCGATTATCATCTGGTCTCACTACTGTTGAGATAGTCATTGCCATCGTAGTATCCGCCATTATCCTTACCAGCGTCATCAGCTTCATCATTACGGCCCGGCTCGCCATGCCAGTGGTGCTGGTCGC
>CAZKUV010000002.1:26354-29766 GCA_964556075.1 uncultured Candidatus Saccharibacteria bacterium
ACGAAACTGACTAATGATCTCACTGAATCAGCCGACCGGATTTCACGGGATATCAGAGACGCGCATAGCGTTCTGGCCAGTAACGCTATTTCGGACTCTGCCGCACCGAGCAGTCCAGGAAACTGGCAGAGTAACAGTTCCCAGTTAGTCCTTGCTTCCACTGCCAGACGAACGAATGGACAGTCAGTGAATGGGGAGTATCCTGGCGTCTTCGACAATATTGTCTTCTACGTTCGAAATGGTGCCCTATATAAGAGAATTTTGGCATATAACCACAGTAATAATCGTTATTCAACCATCACCTGTACCCCGCTAACCGGCGGTGGGTGCGCAGGTGACATGAAAGTTCTTGATAACGTTAGTTCTCTGTCGATTTCCTATCTGGCCGAGAGCGGGTCGACAACCAGTCCAGTGACAAACGCCAAAACTATTTCCATAACTGTTCAAGTATCGGTACAGCAATCAGGACAGACGATTACCTCGTCGAGCACCTTCAAAAGCACGCTTCGATAACCTCTCCCGGAACGAGCTATTCGGTTGGACTGACATATGCGGTCATAATCACCTTTTTCTGCTGGGTACCCACTGGGTAGGTAATGGTGACTTCTATCTGCTTCCCGTCAGGAAGATGGGGCGCATTCGATACAACTACCTGCCCAGTTTTGCCACCCGGCAGCTTACTAAGGCTCGAATCGCTTGAGAAGTTGGTTGTGCCATTCGAAATCTGATCGAAAGGTTTGGCCGTCAATTCTTCAAGTTTTGTCTGCGCAACTCGACTTGCCTCGCTTAGGTAGTACGTGTCTCGCTGAGCGAATTGAGCGGAGACCATCATCGTAACCAGTCCCGTTACCGACAGCGCGATTAAAAAGACAGCAACTACAATCTCGACGACAGTAAATCCGTCCCTGCTGGTCTGTTGATGTGTAAAAATCATACGTTAAACCATATCCTTTATCGTAAGTATACATAAAAAGACTAGTGTGGGCTACCTTCTGTGGTACGTAAGCTTCTTCGGTTATCGAGTACAGAAGTGTAAACCGATGCCCCAATAAACGTCATTCCCACCGCGCCTACAATGAGTTCCGGTAGCTCGATATGCGCCAGTTTTAAGAACATGATAAGCGCAAGACATGCGATTGCCCAATGCGCGCCCGATTCCAAAAACCGATACGTCGAAAGCGTCTTGTGCTTCACCATATAGAGTGTCATCGTCCTTACCCAGATCGCCCCAATGCCGAGCCCCGCCATGATAATCACAATATTGTTTGTCAGCGCAAACGCACCGACGACGCTATCGAGCGAAAAGCTGGCGTCGAGCACCTCAAGATACATAAACGACACGAACGCCGCCCAGCCAATCTGTTCTCTTTGCTGGTTCTTTTTATTCACCTGTCCCATTACCAACACTATCGAATGAAGAATAAGGTATACCAGCGCCCCGGCAACAAGCGCACCAAACACCATATCTCGATCGTCTGTATCGGTGAGATAAAAAACCGGCACGAATGTACTGAAAGCGAGGATGTACTTCATATATGGAATTCTTCCGATACGCTGCAACACTTTCTCGACGGGACGAATCCAGAAATGTTCCCGCTCCTCTTCCATAAAGAAGAACATCGCGACAAAAAAGAGGAAGATTCCACCGAACGCATTGATCGAGGGGGCGATAGCTTCGAGATACTCTCCATACGTCGCGGCGTCACTAATCGCCAATTGAAGCACATCAACCGATGAGAGGGATGTCATTGCCGCTACCATCACGATAGGGAGGGCGAATCTGATAAGGAATACCGCGATAAAGATACCTACTGTCAGAAAAAGAATCTGCCACTTCCTCGACATTCGGACGAGCACACGGCTGTTAACGACGGCATTGTCTGCGCTCAGCGTGATCTCAAGCGCGCTTAAAATAATCGTGATGATAAGCGCAGTAAGACCAAGCTGCCAACCTATGAGTACCCATACCACCAGCGTGACGATTAGCTCTGGCCAATAATGCTGCAGGATTCGGTTCATATGTTATTATTCGTGCAGCGTTAACTCATACCCGCCAATGACGACAATGCTGTCGCCTTCCGCGCCTCTTCTGATGAGCTCGTGCGTAATCCCCATCTTGCTCATAATATCCCTTAGCCGGTTTACACCTTCAACATTTTCAAAATCAGTGCGTCGAGCAAACCGTTCGATTTTTTCTCCCGATACAACGAACCTGTCATCGTCTTTGGTGACCGACCACTTGTCAGACATCTGCCGGTCGCTCAGACGTATGACTGGACGAGCAGATTCAACTTCGTCGTCTGACGTGCTCGTTAACTCAGCTTCACGAACTGCCGCTACTTTCTCTCTTGCTGCCCTTAACACGTCTGTCAATCCTTGGTGAGCAGCTGCGGAGATGGCGAACACTGGAGTATCGCTACTGACAACGTTTCCAATAGCAGCCAGTTGCATATTGATGATATCTTCATCAAGCCCCTCGGCTTTTGTTAAAACGATTATTTCAGGTCGCTTGCCTAACTCGGGACTATAGTTCTCAAGCTCCCGTCTGATTACTTGGTAGCTCGTAGCGACGTCATCCGAATAAATATCGATCAGGTGGAGCAAGACCGCGGTACGTTCAACGTGGCGGAGAAAGTCGTGCCCTAGCCCCTTCCCTTCGCTTGCTCCTTCGATAAGTCCCGGGATGTCCGCGATTAAAAGGCTGCTACCATCGATATCCGCAACGCCTAATTTTGGCGTCAGCGTAGTAAATGCATAGTCAGCGATTTCTGGACGAGCGTTACTCACAACGGATAGGAATGTCGATTTTCCGGCATTTGGAAAGCCGACCAGCCCGACGTCAGCCAGCAACTTTAGTTCCAGTTCGGCTTCAAACGCATCTCCAGGTTCGCCTTTCTCGGCAATACGCGGCGCCTGACGGACCGAGGATTTAAAATGGGCGTTTCCATATCCTCCCGCTCCACCGTGAGCAACGACTGCTCGCTGTCCGGCCTCGGTTAGATCAGCGATAATATCGCCTTCTCCCCACACAATCGTTCCGACCGGCACTTTGACAAGCAGATCCTCGCCGGATTTTCCTCTTCGATTTGCTTTACTGCCATTTTGCCCAGACTCGGCTTTTAGTTCAGGCTTGTATCTGAAATCTGCGAGCGTATTGGTATCTTCGGAAGCGACAAACACAACATCGCCCCCTTTTCCGCCATCTCCGCCGTCTGGACCGCCTTTATCAACGTAAATTTCGTGACGGAAGCTGACTGCCCCATCGCCACCTTTTCCGGCTTGAATCAGGACTTTAGCGGTATCAACAAACATATATCTACTAGTATAGCAGCATTTTACGCTGTTCGAGGTGCGAGAAAAAAGGGCGAGCGACTCGCGCTCCTTTGGTTGGTTTGTACTATCGAGAAGACTA
>CAZKUV010000002.1:29776-48479 GCA_964556075.1 uncultured Candidatus Saccharibacteria bacterium
AGCCGCTGGGACGATTCGTCCGGAAACGATATTGAATCCACCGCCTGGGACATACGCGTTCATCTCGCTGATGCTGATATCACCGTTTGGTAGAATTTCTTCGACGATCGCAACGTGACCGTATCCGCCACCGTTTTGCATAATCGCGCCTACTGAAGGCGTATTGTTAACAACCAGTCCCGAGGCGGCTGCCATATATGCCCACGTCGCAGCATTGCCCCAGTGACGACCAACTGGCTTGCCAAGCTGGACGCGTCGGTTATATGCGTAAGCCGTACAGTTTCCTGGCGCGTAGCTGTTTGGCGCTGTGCCGTATCCGATAGTCCACGTCCTCGTGCCGCTGAAGCCGGCGCCGTAACTGACCGGTCCGTATATATATGTGGTCGATTGGCGCGGGGCAACATAACCTGGACGTTCTGTATCCGGTAGTTCTCCATTTGGAAGTATGAGTTTCTGTCCAGCGCTCAGACCTTTCGTTTCAAGGTCGTTATATGAAACAATAATTCTTTCGTCTGCATTGTACCGCTCCGCGATTGACTGAGGGGTATCTCCGTCTTTTACGGTATATAGGATGCCGTTGATAGGAAGAATCTGGAGAGTACGTCCTGGCTCAAGCGCATCGGCCGTTAGGTTGTTCGCCCACTTGATTGTTTCGGCTGATATGCCAAATTGAGCCGCAACTTTGCTGACAGTATCGCCCGCGACGGTCTCGTATGTTCGAATATCGCGATTTCCAGCTGACGGCTGAATAATTTGAGGTTTGCTAATAACGTTGGTTTCAGTTTGTGCGAGTTCGCTTTCAATCGAAAGCGACACAGAGAGATTGGCGACGTTACGAGCGATTGGTAGCTCTGTGCGCTCAGCGATGGCTGCGGCTACTTGTGTAGCTACGAGTTGGTCAACCGATGGAGCGCTTGTGTCTCCTGCGTCCTGTGCATCATGCGGCGCGGCCGCGGCTACGCTGTCGATCGGGTTCTGACGAGGTGGCTGATACCCAATTGCCACTATAGATACGATAAACAAGAAAACACCGATGTAGCTAGCTACAGCGGTTGGCTTCCATGAACGACGACGACCTTTCACATATTGGCGTGAATGGCCGACTACTTGATTCTTAAGTTGGTTCGCCTTCGCTGAAGGAAGGGCAGGAATCGACGTACGAATAACTTTCTCCTGGCTTTACATTACTGCAAAGCACTACCTTACTATGCTTTTTCGCTTACGCGACAGGATACATATCGACCGATTTTATTATGTTACTTCTAAAATGTTCGGTACCCCTAAAGCACTACTTCAGGCAGGCTCACCGAGATAACTACAGATCACTCGCAGGCGCCTTTTTAAGGGCTAATCATAGTGCGTAGCTACCTGGCTCGCTTCCGCAATTGTACCCTTACCGGGGTGTCGTTGTCAAGTGATTCCACCCTTTAGGGAGCTATGCCGCTGCAGAGTTTCGTGCAGTAGAGACGGGTATTTTCTTCGTGCTCGGCATTCGTATGGGCGAAGTGGTTGCGTCCGTCATCCCCGGAGACGAAGAACAGATAATCCGTATCAGCCGGAGAGACTGCCGCTTCCAAAGCCACAATACTTGGAGACGAGATCGGACCGGGCGGTAACCCTTTATGCGTCCGCGTATTGTATGGGGAATTGAACGTAATGCTAGGTTCCGTATTCGCTTGTTTGGCCGCGTACATAAACGTCGCGTCCGCTCCAAGCGGTTCGCCAACTGCAAGACGTCGATGGAATATTTGGGAAACAATCCGTTGATCTTCGATTTGTCCGCTCACTTCTCGCTCGATTATCGAGGCGAGCGTAATAGCCTCATACAGCGTCATATCGACGTCCTGAAGCTTTTCGAGAATCCCTTGTTGTGTAATTCTTTCGTAAAATACATCAAACGTGTGGGTGAGGATTTGCTCAACAGTCGTCCCGTTCTCGAACTGGTAGGTTTCTCCATAGACGTACCCTTCAAGCGATGTAGCCGCAGGTTTGCCTGCAAATAACGGATGGTCGTAGTGCTTGCCTAGCCCCTCACGAACCTCGGTATCAGAGAACCCTGCGCGCCGAAGCATCGTATACACGTCCGTTCGCTTACTATCGTCTGTTTCGGATGGATCATAGAGCGTTGCCCCTGGGTAGAACGTAATCGTAAAGACTGCCGCTTTCCCGGCAAGAAGTTGCTCGACTATCTCTTTGACTGACGTATTTGGCGCTAAACGATAACTACCGGCTTGAAGTTTTCCCTGGACGCCCTGTTGCCGAGTGTACAGCAGGAACGCGAGCTTGCTACGAATAAGTCCTTTCTCCTCGAGGTGGCTGGCAATTCCATCCGGTGTCGCTCCCGGCTCAATCGTGACGACGACGTGCTCGGAACTGTCAGATACTGGTTTAAGCGCATTGGTATACCAAACTAGTCCAATCGCGATGACGGTTACAAGTAGCGCTGCAACCCCACAGAGAACATACAGAAGCCATCTTCGTTTACGTGCCGGTGGAGTATCGCCTGAAGGTGAACCTTCACCGATTTCCAGGAGGAAATCCGGGAGTGGATGCGAGGAAGGACTAGGCGTACCCGTCGGCGACTGCGACTGTTGTGGACCCGGATTCGGTTGTTGTGGACGGTTCGGCGGGATAATATCGTTATTCATGCGTTCGTCTCCAAATAATCCTGTAGAATCAGGGCGGCTGCTCGTGCGTCGATGTCACCTTTTGTATACGGTTTTCCCTGTTGGCGAAGCTGTTCCTCGGCCAACACGCTTGTCAGCGATTCGTCCTGAAAGACAATCCTAAGAGCAACCGACTCACTGAGTCTTTTCTTAAACGTTTCGATAGCTACGGTTTGAGCAGTCGGCTCTCCAGATTGATTACGAGGGTATCCTATGACAATTGTGTCGGCACTCTCTGATTCTAGGTAGCGCTTAATCCGTTCGATCTCCTGTCCATCAACGTCAATGGCGCCAAGCGGTCGGGCGATAGGCACGACACCATCCGCCGCAGCGATTCCAATGCGCTTCTCTCCAACATCAAGCGCGATGACGGCGTTACCTCGACTCTGTTTCATCAAGCTTAAATTCTATCGTGATACGGTTTTCATCTTTCGGGACTGTTCTTACCCAAAACGGACTAAATGCTACGTCGACTTCATCAACACCTGGAATCTGCTCAAGCGACGACTGGACGTCGCCATATTTTTTGCCAGCTGCTTGAGACTTCACGTTCGCGTCGTCGATTTTTGGTCCGAACTTGGCGGTCGCGGTCATTGTCGCAAGATAGGTATCATTCTCGCCGGTTCTCACGTCAATGAAGTTGGCTTTCTCGGCGCCGTTGCTATACACTCGTTGATCGTCCTTGTCTTCTAGTTCATTCTCAAAATACGCGTTCAGAAAACGATCGGTCTCGGTCCGTTCCACGCCAAGCATCGAAAAGACAAGCGTACCCGAGAGAGTCGCCTCCCCTTCGTCTTTTACCTCGCCGTCAACTGCAGGATTCGACGCGATGCCTTCTTCGCTCACGTTGAATGAGCTATCGATAACATTGGCGTTGTCACCAAACTGCGCCTTGAGCTCCTCTCTCATGCCGTCGGTGTTGTCGTCTTTCAATTGTTCAAGCGCTTTATCGACATCTTCTTGCGTGACGACGGTAACTTTGCGCTTTGAGCCGCCGTCAATATCCTCGCTGGCGACTGCGCGGAAATACACGTTATTGTTAGAGTTTGGGTGACCTGCGACGCTAAACTGGGTGCCCTCGTCCATGTTGTATTCCTCGCCGATTTCCTGCGCAACGACGGCGACTTGATTCGAAACACCCGGACTTTCGCATATACCGATATCGCCTTTCGCTCCCGGAACGGTCACCGATGACTGGGTTATGTACGTTTTACCCCCAGCGCTTATCCCTGTGCCCGACTGAATCGTGATTGATCGTGTTGATTCGCAGTTCCGAAAAACTACACGGCCGCTAGCTTTTTCTCCGATTTCTTTGCTACCGGTTGGCTTAAACGTCACTGAAGCCTGTTTTGATATCTGCTCCCTCGCCGCCTTGATAGTACCAGCCTCGGCATCGGTTGTGGCATTAGCGGAAATCGTGACTTTCGGATTAGCCGATGACTCTATCGTACGGGCGGTAATGATAATCTTGGCGCTAGGAGCAAACCAAATCGCCCAGACTAAGAATCCGATAAGAGCGACGGCGCCGCCAATGCCGAGCGCCAGTTTCTTTCGGAACGTATCAAAGTTCGGCACGGCTATGTAACTGCGTTTTGCGGTGTTCGGTCGTGCGTAGGCTGCCCGAACCGGGGCGGCTGCCTCGGCAGCGTTGGCTCGAATCGCGGCGTCAACGGCTGGAGCGGCGCCAGTACCTTCGTCGGCTGACGTATTGCTATCGGCTGTTCGAGCCAAGTCTCCAATTGGAAGATTAGCGCCATCAATCACGTCTTCTCCGACATCTTCGTGCTTTTTTGGGAGCGTGGCTAGTTCAGGCTTGCTTTGGAGCGTTCGCGCAGACGGGATACCAGCCGACGCGGCCAGCGCGGTCAAAGCCTGATTACCGCTGATAAGCACCAGTCGTTTTCCGCTCTGTTCGGCAGCCCTGGCGAGCAGCCTCATATTAACCGCGCTTTGGAGCACGCCGATGCGCTTTGGCGGTACCACGGCAACGATTTTGTTTTGAGCGCCTTTAACCTTTCCGATTATCGCGGTGATGTCATCTTCTACGTCGATATAAATGGTGTCTTTATTCATGAGCGATGTTTATATTTTCAGTAGCCGATTCAGTTTTTCCTTGATATTGTCGGCGTCACTACTTCCTATCATTGTATCATAGCCTACTCTGAGAAGACCCATTGCCGTGATAAAGGTATGGTCGACCGCGTCGCCAGTCGTATCCTTGACACCGACAACTTCCTCAGGCGCTATGTGCTGCACAATCGGACGCTTCGTAAACGGTAGGTCCTTATACCAGTCTCGCTCCGACAGCGCCTCGACCAGTTGCCTGAGGCTAGCGCCACCGCCACAGAGCAGTATCTTGTTCGGCAGATGGTCGACCGCGTCAAATTCGCTGAGTGCCAGTTCGACTCCGTTGAGCCAGACATCAAGGGTTTTTTCTATCGCGAGGGCGGCTTCTTTGGCGACCGCCGGTTTTAACTTTTCACTATCGAGATTTACTTTCAGTTTCTCGGCGTCTCGGTAACTCAGATTCATGTCGCCCGCGATAGTCCGAGTGAAGCTGCGACCACCAATGCCGAACATGCGCGTCCCTTCGACGCCTCCGTCATTGACAACCGCGATATCCGTCGTACCGCCACCAACGTCCGCGAGGATCGCGGTAAAGTTGCTGCTCGCGTCGGTGCCGACAACCGCTCGACTGACGGCGAACGGTTCGGCGGCAACCGCGACCAGTTCAAGCCCGAGTTCGTCAGCGACGCGCTCGAGAGCCCCGATATGTACCATCGGCGCGAACGCGGTATAAATCTGTACCGCCACGTCGCGTCCCTGGAAGCCGATCGGGTTACTAACCTTGTATCCGTCAATCTGAAGACCGACTAGCGCGCTGTTTACAAGTTTTACTTCGACTTCGTCATTACCGGTTTCAAGACCGATCTGTTTTTGCGCCTTAATCTGCGCGCGTTCCTGCACCTTCTCGATAATGAATTCCATTTCGGCTACGGTCAGCGCCTTATCCGGCTGCGGTCGTCGATAGCGTATCGTGCTGGTATTTCCTTTCACAAGTTCCCCCGCTATCCCGATAACTGCTCGCTTCGCTTGCAAACCAGCCTGTTCTTCCGCTTCGGCTAGCGCCTGTTCGCAGTTCTGGACCACGCCGGCAATGTCGGCAATCGCGCCAGAGTGCATGTCGCTGGGCTCCTGGCGCTTGCGACCGACCCCGATTATCTCAAGGTCGTCTCCCTTGACTCTTGCTATTAGCGCTTTGACGAATTCCGTTCCGATATCGAGCGCGACGACGTACTCATCGCTAGATTGCTCGCTCGCTCTTGTGCGTAATTTCTTAAATACCATAGACACCCCTTATTATACCACTCGTGCTAATTCCGGCTTGAAAAGATTTCGGGTGTTTATAAGATACATTGCCTAAGCGAGGACGGCTTTGACGCGCCTGATACCGGCGCTCGAGGATTCTTCTTTGACGATCCTAAAGCGCTTACCGCCTTCTGCCAGCTGTCCGGTATGTTCAACGTGCGGCCCGCCGCAGATTTCGAAGCTGACTCGCTGCTCGCCTTCCCCGATTTGGTATACCTTTACGACATCTCCGTATCGATCGCCAAACGCGCCGACCGCGCCCATACGAAAGGCCTCTTCGGTTGGATATTCTTTGAAGCTAACTGGAAGATCCTGATCAATCCACTGATTAACGAGCGTTTCGACTTCGTCGAGTTGTTCCCGGGAGACTTTGCCGTCGTTATTAAAGTCAAAACGAAGCCGTTCTTCGGTAATGTTGCTGCCGTGCTGCGTGACATGCGCCCCGACAATCTTCTTTAACGCCGCGTACATCAAGTGGTTTGCCGTGTGAAGTTTGCGATGCTCCAGCGAAGTGCCACCGAGGCCTCCCTTGAATACGCCTTTGGCAGCGGTCTGGCTGCGCTGTCGCTGCTCCGCCATGCGAGCGTCAAACTGCGCGCGCCAGTCGTCTGGAATATTCACCCCTTGTTTGTAGGCTTCTTCGATTGCTAGTTCAACCGGAAAGCCGTAGGTGTCATAGAGCATGAAGAGTTCCTCGCCGGTGAGACCGTCACCGGAGAATTTCTGCATCTGGGTGATCCCTTTTCGAAGCGTTTGTCGAAACGCCTTCTCTTCTTTTGCAAGGACGGTAACGACGGTATCGCTCTGCTCGGCGACTTCTGGAAAGTCCGCGGCGTACAGTGTCGCGATAGCTGGCACGACCTCTTCAAGGAAGTTGTGTTCGATACCCAGATCGAAACTGTAGCGAATCGCGCGACGCAGCAATCGACGCATAACATAGCCCTGTTCTTTGTTGCTTGGAACGCAGCCGTCAACCGCGAGGAACGTTGCCGCCCTGAGGTGATCCGCTATGACCCGCATGCTTTCGGTATGGCTTTCGTAGCGCTTTCCACTGAGGGTTTCAAGCTTCTCGATAATTGGCCACATCAGGCTGACCTTGAATACGTCAGGGTCGTTACGTTTAGCGGCCGCGATGCGCTCGAGCCCCGAACCGTGATCGACATTTTTCTGCGCGAGTTCTTCGAACTGACCTTCGCCAACCTTCTTATACGCCATAAAGACATTGTTACCGATTTCCATAAATCGGCCGCAGTCACAGTTCGGATGGCAGTGTTCGCCGTAAGCCGGATCGTGCGGCGTGCCGAAGTCGTAGAACATCTCGGTATCTGGACCGCATGGGTCGCCAACCGGAGTGTTATCTTCGTTGCCGTTTCGACTCCACCAGTTCTTGCTGCCATCGTAGTAGAAAATCCGTTCGCCCTCACGCATACCGCGCTCGTACCCGGCCTCCTCGGTGCCAATGTCGGCTTCCCCTGCGCTCAGTCCTTTTTCCGTAAATAATCGTTTCCATACTAAAGCCGCCTCAGTATCCTTTGGAATGCCGAGTCGTTCGTTCCCGATATAGCAGGTGATATACAGCCGACTCATGTCAAGGCCGACCACGTCGCTCAAGAATTCGAACATCCATTCGATTTGCTGCTCCTTAAAGTAATCCCCCATACTCCAGTTGCCAAGCATCTCGAAGAACGTCGTATGACGATTGTCGCCGATATCGTCGATATCTTGCGCCCGAAGACACGTTTGTGAGTCAACGATTCGCTTTCCTTGTGGATGCGGTTCCCCTAGAAGATACGGAATCATCGGCTGCATACCGGAACCGGTAAAGAGAGTCGTCGGGTCGTCTTTCAGGACTAAGGGCGCGCGCTTAATAACGACGTGTCCTCGCTCCTCGAAAAAGGACAGGTAGGCGTTGCGGATGTCTTGAGCATTCATGCTACTTAGTCTATCAAATATCTCCCCTGTTTAACAGAGGAGATGGCAAGAATGTGCAGTTCGTTTTCTCGACCTACTTCGGCCATGCGTTCCAGCCGTTAGTACCGTGATGCCCGTATGTGTAGGTATAGCCTGTCACGCTCGGAAGCATGCCCGGACAGTTTTGAGCGCTCTGGTTCCATGTACCCGTGTACGTCTTCAATCCCCCATTAATCGATGAATAGTAGAATTTGTTGCCGGAAGCGCTGACAGCGCCGACCGCGAAGACCGGATCTCCCGAGACCGTCCCGGTGCAGTAATAAAAGTTATAGACGCTCGTTGAATACGACGAGAGCGCCAGTTTGAAGGGACCGAAACCTGACGGAAGCGCCGTTGTGCCTCCGGCAGGATATTCGCCGTGTTCGGCGTAATACGCCATGACTTTCTTTGCGAAGTTCGTAATATCCGACTGCACCGCAGTATCGTTCGCGCGATTCTGGATGCCCGTATAGGCAACGACAGAAATTGCCGCTAAGATAGCGATAACCACTATGACGATTAACAGTTCGACGATTGTAAAGCCGGTTTGTTTTCTCGCTGAAACGCTCATGCTTACAATGGTAGCAGCCTACGGCACGCATGGCAAACCAAAAGGGCTAGACGTCGTTCCCGCTCCGCGCGTCGCTTGTAAGCTGTCTAGTTTTCCGCGGTGATAATCGGATTGCGATATTGGTTATCACTCGTATAGTTACTCGGCGAACTTCGGATGTAGAATCTGACGTACATGACGTCAGCACCCGTTGGTGTGTTCCAGAAAAACGATTGCCACGAAGAAAGCGGCAGTGTCTGGGCATTTCCATTGCTCGTATGCCCAGATGTGTTTGTCGCCGGAGTCACTCCGTCGGCTTTGAGATACTCTGACGTGAAGTAGACGCCTCCATCTGGCGTTCTATTCGGAGACGGCTGCGTCGCATACGCCTCGACGGTCAACTTGGCTCTTGGAGCGCCGTTAAGTCGAATCAGCGGCGATCGGGCGTACCCTGTCGTCCCGTTGAAAACTATCTTTTTTTCCGAGGCGTTATAGCTCACCCCTCCCGATAGCGTCCATGTCGAGAAATCCGACACGAGATTTTGTCCAATCGGCACCTCTGGGAGCGATCCGCCGACTGGCGACCCGATGAGCGCGCCGCCGCAAAGATACTCACGGAGACCGCCTTGCAGGCTATACGATGCGACAATGCCTTGCGCGCCGTACCCATTTATACAGAGACCGCCGTCGCTGTCGGCTGCCAGCTGGAGAACATTGCCCGAACTCGGTTTCACCGAAGCTGGCAGCCCTGTCGGGTCCTCCTCGTCTTCCACCTTAGCGAGCTCGACCTGCCTAGCCGCGTTCGACAAGTCGCTGTTCAATGTCGCCTTGCTCGCCCTCTGTTGGATGCCGGTATACGCTACGACGCTTATCGCGGCCAGTATGGCAATGACGACAATGACGATGAGAAGTTCGACGATTGTAAAACCCGTCCGTGGGGCTGCCCACTGCCTATTCATACAGTGTAGGATAGCACTTTTTGTGTCTAGCTCACAAGTTAACCGCTGACTATGCCGCCACCGAGACAGTACGCTCCGTCATATATGACGACAGATTGCCCGGGAGTGACGGCTCGCTGCGGCTCATCGAGTAACACTTCGGCTTCTTGTTCTGTTACCGTTAGTTGCGCGCCGACGAGCGGTGCCCTGTGGCGAATCCTCACGTGGACACGAGTCGTGTCGGGAACTCCGTTGATCCAATGAAGGGATGAAAGTTCGACTCGCCGTTTCCACAGCGTATCGTCATTCAAGTCTCTGGTAACGTAGACGATATTCTTCTCCATATCCTTCCCGGCGACATAGTACGGCAGTCCACCGCCAAGACCAAGTCCGTGACGCTGTCCCAACGTATAAAATATTGCGCCTTCGTGTCGTCCAAGCATTTCGCCCGTTTGTTTATCGATGATATCTCCAGGACTAACGGTCACGTATTGAGATAAGAAATCCTTGACGCCAATTTGTCCGACGAAGCAGATTCCCTGACTATCCTTCTTGCCGGCGGTATACAGACCGCGCTGTCTCGCCATCGCGCGCACGTCAGATTTTACGTAGTCCCCAAGCGGAAAGAGCGTCTTTACGAGCGCCGCTTCTGACACGCGGTAGAGGAAATACGTTTGATCTTTTTGCTCGTCTTTCGCCATGAGGAGTCTGCCGTCCTTCGTTCTGGCATAATGTCCGGTCGCGATACTATCGGCACCATCTTCAAGCGCCGTTTCAAGAAACAGCCTGAACTTCACTTCCTGATTGCACATAATATCTGGATTCGGGGTGCGGCCAGCCTTGTATTCTTCGACCATATAGTCGACCACCTTCTGACGATACTCATTCTCAAAATCGTATACTTTAAGATCGATACCGAGCTGCACGGCAACCCTTTTGGCATCAGCAAGGTCGTCCGCCCACGGACATTTCATACCCGGCAAATCCTGCGTCCAGTTCTTCATATAGACGCCAGTGACGTCATACCCCTGCTCTTGTAACAGCGCCGCGCTCAGACTGCTGTCAACGCCGCCGCTCATACCGACGAATACTTTCATTATCTGGTGCCTCCAAAGTAAAACAGTATAATTCGAGCCAGTTCGCCTAACGCCAGATACCAGCCGCCAGGGGTTAGCCACCACCACGACGACCATTGCTGATCCTGACTGGCAGGATGGTTCCGGATATCGACACCCGTAAACCGAGCGCCGAACTCGAGGCTGGTTCGTCTCTGGTGATACCCCGATGTGACGAGGAGCAGTGACGAGATGTCATCACTTCGGAGCAGGTCAGCCGTTTCTCGCGCGTTCTGCTTGGTTGTCCGACCATACTCGTCGATAGTAATCGCCTCTTCGGGAACCCCCGACGCGAGAGCGATATCACGCATCACAGCGGCATTACTGGGACTGTTTTTATCCTCGGCCGCTCCAGAGAATACGAGCCGCGGCGCCCAGCCGTCATGATATAGACGAATCGCCTCTCTCGTTCTGGCGGCAGTATCTCCACCGCTGACGGCAACAATCACGTCCGCTGGCTCGCACCCCGGCTCCGATGATGGGCGAGTTGAGCATCCCATGAGATCATCAGGTCCGAGATATCTGCTTATAAATACGGTTGTGAGGATGACGCACAGCAGGAAGAAAATGAACCGTATCATGCTAGTCTCCGGTATTCTTTTTCAACCTCTTCAATAATACGGATGGCTGCCTGCTCAATTTCTTTCTCTCCCGTCAGGCGTCCCAGGCTGATTCTCAGGCTGCCATCGGCCACTTCAGGCGGAAGCCCGATTGCCTCGAGAACGTGCGAGCGAGTGCCTCTGTTCGCAGCGCAGGCGCTGCCCGTCGCGACCAAGACATCCCGGTTCTCAAGCGCGAACACCAAACGCTCCCCGTCAAGCCCAGGAAAGGCGATATGGAGGTGGCTCGCAAGGCGATGGCGAGGATCACCGGACACGACGGAATCTGGAAACGCTGCGGTGAGTCTATGTTCCAAGGTGTCGCGGAGCCGCGCAAGTCTCGCGTTCTCTTCTTTTCTCGCCTGCTCGGCGATATCCATGGCTGTTGCAAACCCGATAACCCCGGCGACGTTTTCCGTCCCGCTTCTCAGTCCTCGCTCCTGTCCGCCGCCGACGATTTGCGCTTCAAGGCGAACCGACTTTTCCATCCAGAGTAACCCGACTTGTTTCGGGCCATATACCTTACCGGCGTTGAGCGTCAGCAGGTCGACGCCGAGACGGGCAACGTGAAGATCGAGTTGCCCTGCTCCTTGCGAAGCGTCGCTGTGAAGGTAAATCGGGGTTAGATTGCCGTCTTCAAGACGCTTCCTTCGTTCGTCACGGATAACCCCCGCGATCTCACTGAGCGGCTGAATCGTCCCGATTTCTCCGTTGGCAAGCGCAATACTGACCAGTCGCGTGTCGGGACGAATTGCGCCTTTAATGACCATAGGATCGACACGGCCTTTCGAAGAAACGGGAACAATCGTGTGCTCGACTCTTCGCACGGCCGCAAGGACCGACTCATGCTCGATAGCCGACGATACTACGTGCCCGCCCGCGCCGCGAATGGCAAGGTTGACCGATTCGGTCGCGCCCGCAGTCATGATAAGCTCTGCCGGACGCGCCCCGATACACGCGGCTAGTCTCGCTTTGGCCGCTTCGTACTCCCTTCGAACAGCCACCGCCGGAGCGTATGGACTTGAAGGATTAAAAAAGGCATCGGTCAGGTACGGCCGCATAGCAGTTAGGGCGTGCTTGTCAAGCGGGGTCGCTGCCGCGTGATCAAGATAGATAAAGTCGCCAGTATTCACTGTTCCAGTATACAAGATGTCGCTTGTTGAGGCAGGGTTCCCTAGGCGAACTTCAGTCCTGTCTTCGGGTCACGACGATAAATCCGCTTGAGCGTCTGTTCGTAATACAGACGGGTAGCAGCGACGAAATTTTCGAGCTCTTTGCCCTCAAGGAACTGGTGTCTCGGACCTTCGCTGACTTTTAAAATACCGTTTGAGTGAATTTCGTAGCGGACAGTTGAAAAGCGCTCAACTCCTTTTTCGTCACGCCATTCCTCGTGCCAAATCCAGGTCGACTCGTCGAGGCAGAAGAATTCACGACGACGCCCAGCCGGTACCGGTCCAAAGAGCGTGGCGCCAATTCGACTCTCCTCGCGGAGCAAGTCTCGCTCGGTCACTTTGCCGTGAGTCTTGGCGGCTTGGTTTTTTGGAGCGCTTATCTGAACGTCATCACCGACGATAAGGGAAACGACTTTTTGAAGCAAGCCGCTCATACGGTTCTCCTATCATGCATCGAATTACGAATCACAACCTCTTCAAGGCGAGCGTACGCGATACGAGTTCCGATATCCATAACCTCTTCAACCGGGGAACGACGTGGCGCTTCGGGAGCTTTGATAGTCTCGCGCTTCGATTCCCAATCTTTGATCCATTTCAGCTTTTGCTTATCTGCCGTTCGGGGCAAGTCGCTCATATGGAAGAAGAGTGTATCTTCGTCCCTGAAACGTTCGCCTTCCGTATTAATTCTCTCAACCATCTCACACTCTCCAAGAAGTGATTTCTTGAACTCTACATAGGTTTGTTAGCTTCAAGCTATATTGAAAATAGCTGCTGCGCGTTTATGGTAGTCGTGGCAACGACGGTAGCGAGCGGAATGTCTCTTACTTCCGCTTGATGCCGTGCCACCTCTCTCACATACGCTGGCTCGTTGATTTTACCACGTAATGGACGAGGCGTCAAGAAGGGTGCATCGGTTTCAAGCAGCATTCTTTCGAGAGGTATGGACGCGAACATCGCCTGCTGTTCGGGGTCTTTGGTGAAGGTTGAGATTCCATTGACTCCCAGGTATAGTCCCCGGGCGAGCGCTTGTTCCAGGGTTGCGGCGGAATCCGTGAAACAGTGCAGTACCCCCCTGATACCAGAGAAGTTATCGAAAACCGGCCAAAAATCCGCGTAGGCCTCGCGCACGTGGAAACTGACGGGGAGTCTGTAGTCGGACGCCCACTGGAGCTGCTCCTCTAGGGCGCGTATCTGCACGTCGGGCGGAGAATTATTATAGTAGTAGTCAAGGCCAATCTCACCGATGCCGACCAGTTTTTTCGACGGGTTCTTTATGAGCTGCTCGACTTTTCCCCAGCCATCCTTGGTATCGTGCGGATGAACACCGACGACCGCCCACACTCCGTCATGCTGCTCGGCAAATTCTACCGCGTCAAATGAATCTTTCTCCGATGTGGCGACAACTATCATGCGGGTATCCGCGTTTATGGCTCGCTGGTAGACGTCTTCTCTTCCTTCGGGGTAAAAAGCGATATCGTGAATATGACAGTGTGAATCAATAAGCATAGACATTAGTATACCCTGAAACAGAGGTGAGCGAAAAGCCCATAATTGACATTGTTAATGTTTCATGTTAATGTTACATTACGGCACATGACAGTTGATCGAGTCGCAGGAAGTACCTGACGGCTGAGATGACTGCTTACCCAACAAGGGAGGTTGTTGCCATGATTAACAAGTGGTCCTGCGTCGTGTTCGCTCTTGCCTTCATCGCCGGCGCGATGAGTGTCGGTGGGGCTGCCGCAGCAAAACAGTCCGAAGAGGGATTTATAATACTCGTCAACCAGTTTAGCGGCGAGCAAATCGTCGCGTACTGCGAAGGCGATACTATGACAGGGTACGCCTACATCCTCGACGCCTCGCCCGTGCTCTTGGGGACCCCTCTGGGAACGGAGTGTTCGGACAAAGCGTTCCCTAATTTCAGCGTTTCAGAGGCGGTCAACCTGCACCCCTACAATGGGTCGTGGCTCATCGCACCTGAGGACGACGCCCTCTTGTCAGGACACATTACCAGGAGGGCGTACACCTGTACCGAAAACGGTGCGGTGTTCGTCATCAAGGCACCTGACTATCCGCTATACACCTTCGTTCGCGGCGGGAGCTGCGGTCCGGGAGCTGTTCCCGGATAAGCCAGGACACGTGTTAACCACCCCGCACCGACGGGACTCTCCAATGCATGGATGAGTCCCTGAGGCGCGGGGCTTTTTTCCTCTGATTATGTCTATACTCTTGTCGTATCTATTGTTGATTTCCAATTCAAAATGTGTTAGCATATGTAAATGGCATAGCAGCGGGAGGTACCTGCTGCTTTTATATATCCTGAGGGAGGATAGCCATGTCGAAGCGTCTGCTTGCTGCCATGATCAGTCTCGTCGTGATGATTTCCGGCCTGGCGTTTGGTTTCTCTACGGGAGCCAACACGATGGGATTAGGAGTGCCCGACGATCAGTATCGGAGCGAACAGTCGACCGTGAATGTAAGTCAGTGGCAGACTGTGACCTCGGGTAATACCGACCCCAGGAACGGGTGGATAACCGCTGAGGACGCCGCTGGCGAGTTCGCCGCGATTTGCAGCGACGGCACGCTATACGTCGCTCGAGCGATTATTCCGGGCAGTTCCGGCGAAGAGCTGGTATCGGTCGAAGTGGAGAGCGACGCCGACGTCTGTTCGTCGGACTACGAAGGACAAGCTGTGGCCGGACACCGGCGCATCAACCTCGATCCGCAACGCGGATGGGCGGTGATTCCATATGGAATGACCTCAAACGGCGCGGCCGCAATGTGCTTCGGTACCGTTGGTGTCGCCGTCTACTTCATGGACGGACTCCCGGCAATGAACTACGCTCCCGACGTGCCTGCCTGCGCTTCGAACACCTCGCCAAGCCCCGCATCGCTGAGCCTCCTTTAACTAAGTTGAGGCCTCGCCACACGCGGGGCTTCAACTTTTTTACGACAAGTTAGGTCGCGACTTTCGGCGCTCGGGGATCCTGGGTGTGTCGATAGATTTTCGGAAACAGAGCCGGCGGTACCGTAACCACATCGCTATCGAAGGTGGCATGAATGACCGCCGCCGTGCCCGGAAGGAATGGCACGAGCATATCACCGATCTGCCTGAGCGATCCGACGGCATGTTCTAACACGTCAGTCAGATGGGCGGACGCCTCTGGGTCGGTGTCGCGTCGTTTCGCGATGTCCCACGGTTTTACCGTATCGAGGTAACGGTTCAGACCTCTAATAATGACCCAGACTTCATCCATGGCTTTGTCGAAAGTAAGCGCTTGCATCGCCAGTCGATATGGCTGCATGTCATGCTCGGACGGCTTACTGCCTTCAATCACGCCTGACTGGTAGCGCACTACCATGTTCGCAACTCGTTGCACCAGGTTTCCTAAATCGTTGCCAAGCTCGTTATTGTACGCGTCCTCGAACCTCTCCCAGGTAAAATCGCCATCATCCTGGGTAGGGATGTGACGAGAGAAATAGTATCGGAAGGCGTCAACGCCGTACGCGTCGATGATCTCGATTGGGTCGACAACGTTGCCGACGGTTTTGCTCATTTTAACGCCGCCGACATTGACGTGACCATGAACGAGGAGCTTCTTTGGTAGCGTAATCTCAAGACCAAGCAGCATTGCTGGCCAAATGCCAGCGTGAAAGCGTAAAATATCTTTCCCGATAACCTGCACGTCAGCCGGCCAGTACTCGCGCCATTCCGGTTGATTCGGATACCCGATAACCGTAATGTAGTTCGAGAGCGCGTCGAGCCATACGTACATGACTTGATTCGGATCATCTGGAACTGGAACACCCCAGCTCAAACTGCCCCGCGGACGGGAGATACTGACGTCTTCCAAGCCGTTTTTGATAAATTCGAGAAACTCCCGCTTGCGAAATTCAGGGACGATTTCCATTTTGCCCGATTCAATCGCTTGGCGGATTTGATCCGTAAACTCACTCGTCCGGAGGTAGTAGTTTTCTTCGCTCACCTTCTGGTACTCGGTCTTATGATCGGGGCATATACCGCCAGTCGCCTCGACTTCCTTATCGGTAAAGAACGCTTCGTGACCCATGCAGTACCAGCCATCGTACGTATCCTTGTATATGTACGGTTTCAATTTCTGCCAGATATACTGAACGGCAGCCTTATGGCGAATGTCGGTGGTGCGAATGAAATCGGTGTAACTGGCGCCCATTTTTTGCATCAGCGTTTCAAAATTGACGTACATCTGATCGGTATACTCCTGCGGAGTAATGCCTTGTTCCTGGGCTTTTGCGGCGATTTTGTTGCCGTGCTCGTCAGTGCCGACCTGGAAGCGAACGTCTTTACCATTTTGACGCTGGTACCGAGCCCAAATATCTGCCAGAAGATAATCGAGAGCGGTACCGATATGCGGAGCGCCGTTTACGTACGGAATTGCGGTTGTGATGTAGAGTTTCTTAGCCATTACGGCTTATTATACCACCCTTAGGTACATCTATTTCGAAGCGTGAAGTACCTGAATTTGGACTTTCTTGTCGTGACGCGACTATTTCGGGCTATAATGAAGTCAGATTAGTACTGCTTGCGGTTATTTGCTGAAACTTTTATAGGAATAGCTTCATATATCGTAAGCATTATTGACAATTTCATCAAAATAATGTATAATAACACCACTATGTCTGAGCAGTATCACTCCGGTTACGAACCCGTCGATGAGCAGCCTGAACGCTCAGTCAGGCTGGACAGGAGACGCCTCCTAACAATGGGCGGCGGCGCTCTTGCGCTTGCCTCGGTCGGGGTGTATGGACTTGATCGCTACGAACAACGTCAGGAGCCCGAGCTTGATGCCTATGACGCCTTTTTGATTGGCGACGTCAGTCATCTCAAAGCCGCCGAGGACAAACTACTGCGCGGCGAGGTTTACCGAGCGGAATTCAGCAAAGAACAGACGGCAGAGTTGGTAAAACATGTCACTCTGTTAAACGTTACCAAGTGGTACAAGGAACACGATATCAACAGCGTGGCGGTTCGCATCGATGAGAGTGACGTGAGCACTCCCGAACACAGCGATGACGACGCGCTCGACGTGATAGTAAAAGTCGAGGTCCAACGTCTGCTCGGTCTCCGAAAGCTCGCGGGTCCGCAGTCGGATATGTTCGACCACGAATATGTTGTTGGGACCCGATTTGTAAACGGCAGAAAAAAACGACTTCCGGAACACGACCTTGAGACTCCTGCCCTTGAGAGCGCTAATACGATTGTGCGCGAATGGGTTGATAGCCCCCATCCAAACGTTAGCGATTTTCTCGGGGACGAGGAAGAGGATTCGGTCGAGAGTGTGTTATGGAACACCGTGAATAATTTCGAAATGAGTCTGCGCGACGCAGCCGAGCCACTGCAAGAGAAACTTGGCGAAGATAGGCTGATTGTCATTGCTGGCATTCATGACGATGCGTTGTCAGTCGCGTTCACGACCGATACCCTGCTCGCGCATGAAGCCAAACGGCATGAAAAACGATACGAGATAAAAAGCGATGATGCGCCGAGACTTTCCGATAGATTGACCCGGATTAGCGATTCGCTGATGAGCCCTGCTATGCACAGGCGGCTTGAGTTGGCGAATCTCAGCTCGTCCGACTATTTGAAGCAGGCGGCTGAAGAAAACAGATTCAAAAAGCGCGCCGAGCGGACCGATCATGGACGCAAGAAAACGGTCTGTCTCGCTTTCGAAGGCAGGGATATCGACGAGGACGTCGACCTCTACTTCTCATGGTTAGAGAATAAGACCGATCCGAAGGTCATCTCTTCATCAGAAATAGGCTTTTACCTTAACGACTCGATGCAGCTCGCTCCAAAACCAGAGCGACCTCGAAGCGAGCCGCTGAGCGAATCGATGTCTGTGAGGATTATCCGAGCTATTGCCGACGACCCCACCATCACCGAGGAAGACCTGCTCATGAGAGATGATTATATAGTTGCATCACCGTTGATTAACGACCAGATCGTTAGCTGCAAGGTCAACCCGAACAACGGTCAGGTCATCCTCTCGACCCATATGTCGTAACCGATGCGGTTATTCTACCATCATTGCGACGAGCGCGAATCTGTCGTCGGTCGGACGATTGCCGGCGAGGAATTCGCTGTGCGAGAAGTAATCCGGACTCGCCGCGGTGTCGACGTAACTGATTTCAATATTATCCGGTCTGACACCCGCCTCCAGCAACTGCGTGGTCGCAGCTTCATGAAGGCTTATCCCGCCGAGCGCGTAGAGCGGATAGCTTTCTTTGCCGACAGCAGGACTCAACCAGACGGCTAGGTCGAAAGGATTACTGCCAAACTCATTCTTCAAGTATTCGATGCTCTT
>CAZKUV010000003.1:0-32134 GCA_964556075.1 uncultured Candidatus Saccharibacteria bacterium
CTATTGAGATAGCGGCGCCCAGTCTTGCAGTATGGAAATAAATAGAGTTGAGCATAAAACGGATAACCTGGACCGTTACCTAAGCGCCATATCGCAGAATATGTCGGAAAAGACCGAAATTCTCGATTATATTACTAGGTGTCGTGGAGGCAGGTATCTTGAAATAGGCACAGGAGCCGATTCTCTCCCATATATCCTCTCGCATTTGCCTGATGACATAAGTGTTGATCTCGTTGGAATCGATGCTGATAGTGCGGTCCTGGATCACGCTCTCGCTAAATATCCGGCTATTTATGACTTGGCAAGCTCTAAAGAGTCGACGGTCAGTCTCGTGGCTATGGATGCGACCGACATGAGTCCATTTGAAGACGAGAGTTTTGATGGGATCAACGCATCATCCCTTGTGCATGAGGTGTTCTCTTATGCTGGCGGTTACGATGGAATTCGATCATTTATTGCGGAATGTAGCCGTGTCCTTAGGCCGGGTGGTGTGTTGGTGTACAGAGATCCTGAATTGCGGTATCCGGAGGTTCGAGCGTCCCTGGAAATACATGACTCCCACGTCAAGGCGTTTACGCTACTCTATCTGGCCGGTTTCACTTCAGGTTATGTTGGTGGTGAGGCGGACGGAATTCACCCGCAAAGCAGGCCCAGCGAACTAATAGACACTGAGAATATCCAAATGACCTATCATCCCTCAGGTGGAGATCAGCAGATTACTGTCACCGGCATTGAGGCTATTGCCTCTGTTCGACCTAAGGATGTGAATTTCCAGGAAGGATTTTTCTTGACAGCAGAGCATATATTGCTCCAAGACATTATGCGGCATGGTCTGACCCTCCATCAGTCGAGCCCGTTTGGTAATATTGCCATTGAAAAGACCGACCAGGGGAGCAGAGTGCTATATGTTTCCAGTCAAACGGCAGAACGGTTTGTTGCTTTTGCTAAACAAAATAATAGTACACTCCTTGAGGATGGCTTCTTAGCTCAGGATGAATACGAGAGGTTGATGGTTGCGATAAATGATGCCTTTTCGTTTCTTTATGATCGCACACTGCTTAGTGCCGACTTTACGGACTTTCGTCTCTTAGGAGATGCCATCTCTTCTTGTGGTATCGACCCTCAGTCTGCGTTGTCCAAGAGCGAAGATGGCAGCTATAGCGCCGATACCGCTGTGATGGGGCGATTGTATAAAAAATTAGTCACCAAAGGTGTGCTGACTGATAAATCGTTTATAAATCCAACTGCGGGCGAATTCTATAGATATCTTGAGCAAGAAGGGAGAGAGCGCTATTTTTATCTCACACCAGATGAGATGATTGCCTTTGTTGCCTCGGAGAGCGTTGCGACTTTGAGGGACTATGCGATGGTGCCAGATATCGCCAGCTCAAAGTCGAACAGAAGTATTGCTCGGGAAAAATATGACAGATACCTTCAGAACACTTTCACTGTTAGACCCATTGAGCCGGGTGTCGATAAGGATATGCTTACACCCAGAGAGAGTAAGCGGATCATACACTTTGTCAAGCTTCCCACTTCGGCTGCGCTAAACTCGTTGGGCGCGTTGGTCGAGTCCGATCCAGACTCATACCCCGCCGTCCGGAGTTTTCTCGATGCGGCAGACGGGTACTAGATTACTGGTATAATAACCTTAGAGACTAATGAGGATACGTATGAGAAAAGTCACTTACATTACCGGTAATCCTAAGAAATTCGCCAATGCGGCTCTGTTTCTTAAAGACTACCCAATCGAGCTTTCTCAGCAAAAGATAGATTTGGATGAGATCCAATCGAGCGAAGCTGAAGATATTGCTATCAAGAAGGCCCGCGATGCCTATGCTGTGGTTAAGCAACCGCTGTTTATCAATGATGCTTCTTGGCACATACCGGCACTTAATGGATTTCCCGGTCCATATATGAGGTACATGCTCGATTGGTTTACTGTTGATGATTTTCTGAGATTGATGGCTGACAAAGATGACAGAACGATTATCCTAAGAGATACGATTGTCTATAAGGACGAGGATATAGAAAAAGTATTCAGCCGTGACGTGTCGGGTAGGTTATTGGCTGCGCCTACTTCTGGAGATGGACCTTATATTACGAAACTTATCTCTTTTGGGGACGATGGTAAAAGTCTGGCTCAGACGCCGAGCACTGGTTTTACTGAGCCCGAGCGGAGGCTTTGGGGTGAATTTGCAGACTGGCTTTCTCGATAAAAGCGGGTTGGTTTGGTTCCTGCACATTAGGGAGTAGCTCTACGCAGTTGAGTGCTGGCCCCATTGCTCTTTGTTCCCGCACAGAACCCAAAGTGCTTCGACTATGAAAATTGACCGAACTCCTGTTCGGTCAATTTTCATGGCTGGGACGGAGGGATTCGAACCCCCGAATGCCGGGACCAAAACCCGGTGCCTTACCACTTGGCGACGTCCCAGTATTGTTTTATGAACGCATAAAACAGTAGACATTATACCATATACTATTTTACTGATGCACTGTTATACGTAACGGAAGCTTGCCGACACCAGGAGGAATTTCTTATCGAAGAGCTATGATGCGACCAATTACTTTATGAAGTTCTAAAATTAGAAGCATTAGAGTGAATGCTATGAATCCAGTAGCAAATACATCGCCAATGTTTACAGAATCAAGATGAAGAACGGTGCCGATTGAAGTTAAGAGCGTAATAACATGTAGCAGGACTCCAACAAATAACCTTCGATAGAAAAATATGTTCATTACCTTAAGTCGCTCAAATATAGACTCATAAAAACCCCGTGCACTCAAGGCTATTGCCCACATCATTGCAATCGTCGTATTGAATGCAATTGTCCGTCCATATTCGACATCGTAAATATTACTAAATGCAATATAGTACCCAAGCGTAATAACTGCCATAGAAGTGGACGAGACTATGAGTCGGGATACCCTGTATCGGTCGAATAGTGGTGAATTTACAGGAAGCGGAAGGTCGATTAGAGAGGTCTTTTCGTGTGACTCGGTCCCAAGCGGGATTGCTAACAGCACGCTTATTATTAGATGCGCCCAAAGCACTTGAATGGGTAGCATCGGTAAAGGTAGCCCGATAATCAGGGCTACCACGATAGTCAAGGCTATTCCGAAGTTGATAGTCATTAGAAAATCGACTGTACGTCGAACATTCTGTATTGCATTCCGAGCAGCGTTAATTACAGAGTGGATTGTCTTCAAATTGTCATCGAGTAGGATTACGTCTGAAACCTTATGTACCCCAGAAGGTCCAATACTTAAGGCAACGCTCACGTCGGAAGATGTTAATGCGGAGATATCGGTAACCTTGCTTCCAGTAGACAGAACAACACTTGATTTCTTGAGTAGCTGTAACAGCTGCTGTTTTTGGTCTGGCGTGGGTCGGGCGAACACCTGCGCATCCTTAATAGTTTCCGATAACTGACCATCGTCCATTATGTGCATTTGTCGACAATCGTAAACTTGCCGTCGATTCGAAATTAGACCGATTTTACTTCCGACATGGTGTGCGGTTTCAGCGTAATCACTAGTGATTAGCTTTACAAATATGCCAGACAAGGAGACTTCTTTAACAGTCTTCTTCGCTTCTGGGTGAAGCGGATCAATCATGGCGACAAACCCTGCAAACTCCAGAGAATTGCTTTCTCGAAGATCATTCAGACTCCGCAAAGCTTGTGGTATTTTTTTATACCCTACAGCAAAAACATGATATCCTTCCGCAGCTATCCTGTTTAATCTAAGCATAGCGTGTTCTCTTTCGGTGTCTGTAAGATCGCTCCGGGCAAGTACTGCTTCTGGTGCTCCCTTTACAGCCAGCTCAAATTCATTACCTGAGTGCCAAATGTTTCCGCTCAAGGCAATATTCGGATCAAAAGGAAACACTGAAAATGGAATCCTCTTTGTTGATATTTGTTTGTTTGACCCTAAGTAGCGCATGAACGCAGTATCTACCGTATCAACGTACTTTTCGTGTCGCACATTTATAGCGAGAGCCATAGTTCTTTTGAGATCGATTGACGACCATTCAGGTTGCCATACCTCTTTGATAGAAGGCCTGTTCCGAGTTAGTATTGCCGTACTATCGGTGAAAATTACATTGACCGTACTAAGCTTCTCTAATGTAATATGATCGCGAATTAAAGCTTTTCGTTTTGCGATTTGCCCGACTGCTAACGAGAGAATAGCGGATACTACAATCGGTAGTCCAATTGGAATGACGCTTAATGCAAAAGAGATGACATAAACAATGGCTTCGGAGACCGGCAATCCTCTACCTATCGGGATTAGTAATAGTAAAGACGTCATGATAACAGTGGCGATGACGAGACGAAGCACAAACACGCCAATTTGTAATTGAATTCGGTTCGCTGTACTATTGACACTATTCAGATTGCTGCTTGTTTTGAATCGGGTATTATTTCCAGTTGCGGTAATAATGCCAATTCCATAACCTGAAACTGCCAATGAGCCGCGGAATATCATATTGGATAGTTCGTCGAGCTTAACATCAGAGCTAACAATATCACCTCGTTTAACTGTCGTAGCGAGCGAATCTTTGTGGTTGGGATGTGTGACGGACAAAGCAGTGGAGGTTATTATTCTGGCGTCTGCCGGGATGTAGTCTCCTTCGTTGATTAGAATGATATCACCAGGAACAAGTTCGCTCGAATCAACTGATTTAATTTTTCCGTTACGTATAACTTCCGTAGTCTGGAATTTTTGCATATGCAGATTGTTTCGTAATCTCCGAACTAGAGACGCCTGTTTATACAAGACCGCAGCGATGAGTATGATAAAGCCTAGTATTACGATACCTTCTACGGCATTCCCAAGAATAAATGCAACGACAGACATCCCGGCGATAATCAACAAGTAGATGGCAGAGATTGGATCCGCAAGGCTGAAAACCCGAGGTTTCTCTAATGTATGAATTTCGTTCCGGCCGTATCTTCTCAGTCGCCTTTCAACCTCTGCCGGGTACAACCCCTTCTCTGTTGTGTCGAGGGCTCTAAAAATCTCATCTATCGAAGCGGCATGGTAAAGCATTAGCTTTAAGTATACAGTACAGTAGAACAGCACCGCAAAACGCGGTGCTGCCTAAAGAGATGGTTTTTCTACCGGCCTGAAATCCGTTTCTACTATGCGATGCCTACGAGCTTCAACTGGCTGGTACCAAACCCGGCGGTCCACTGCACAATGTCATGAATTTGCTTGCCGACTAAGCTCTTACCGAGCGGGCTTTTTATTGAGATGCGTCCCGCGCTCGGGTCGGCTTCAATACTATCGACGAGCATATATCGGAATTTCCTCCCTTGATCGTCGATGAGCTCAACGACCGAACCGAGCATAACTTTGAGCGCATCACGACGACGCGGTAGGAGCTTGGCTGAGTTTAGCGTTTGCTTTTTCTCCTCCAGCTCTGCCATGAGCGTTTCTATATGTGCAAGCGTTTCAGTTCGTTCAAGACGGTCTTCGCGTCCTTTGGATTTATCCAGTTCGCGAAGAGCCAATTGAGCCTCGGAGAGACTATGCTCAAGTCGTTTTATCTGTTTCTTTAATTCTTGCATACCTTTTTTACTTAGATAAATCTGTGAGGTGGAACTGTTCATCTTTACCTCCTGTACGTGTCTATTGTTATCTTTTCGTACCTGTCATACGGTACTGAGGCAAGTATTGCAAAAGAATCTGAGTAATGTCTTAAAAATTAAGCATATTTCGTTGTGTTTTTGGCTGATTTTCGTTTACGCTTTGCCGGACCTTCGTACAGAGGGAGTGACACTGTAAAAATAGTTTTCTTCCCAATTTGACTGCTGACACTAAGATCCCCTTTATGCATCTCAACAATTTTTTTCGCAAGTGATAGTCCAAGCCCAAATCCAGTTTTCGCCCCACCTGTGCGAGACTCATCGACGCGGTAAAATCTATCGAAAATGTGCGGCAAATCCTCGGGAGGGATACCCTTGCCGGCATTCGAGATTTGAAGCCGTGCTTTTTTACCTTTACGAGTTAATGTTACGGAAACTTTCGAGGATGACGGACTGTATTTAAGCGCATTATCTATCAAGATAGTCATTAGTTCTTCGATACTGACCTGGTGAGCATTGACGTAGAGAGGCGTTTCAGGGGCAGTATAAACAATACGCTGCTGCTTTTTGTTGAGATTCTCCACCAAGCGTCGTGCGATGTCATCTATAGCCACACGACCTGTTGGTAATGCACTGTGCTCGAGACGCGACAGCAATAAGAGGGTTTGGGAGATTTTCGCAAGTTTATCGACCTCTTCGAGATTACTTGCCAGCAGCTCGCGCATCTCTTTTTTCGTTAAGCTTTTATCTCTCAAGGCGACTTCTAGTTCGGTTTTCATCGCGGCGAGTGGCGTGCGTAGCTCATGGCTGGCATCGCTCGTGAACCGAGATTGTGCTTCGTGGGCTTGCTCGATTGGTTCGAGAGTGCGTCTTGCCATGAAATAGCTAGCCACCCCTCCAAGTCCTAGTAAAACTAAGTTCATGATAAAAAGATTGTTAAATAAACTGACTTTAGCTTGATGTAATTGGCGGGCTTGAAGTTCGGTAAATCCATAATCTGGTAGCGTCACCCCTAAGGAATCTGCCTGACGTTGTAGCTTCTGCTGAATAAGTCCAATCTGGCTATCTACTTCTGCTGTGGCTAGTTGGTAGATAATAATGCTAAATATTAGCCCGACACTCATGAGGATGATCAAGTACCAGACAGTCAATTTGATTGTTGCGGATTCAAACATTTTAGGATGTTTTTGGAGCCTCTATTTTATACCCGAACCCCCTAACAGTCTTAATAAGAGGAGTTGGAAATGGGGCATCTATTTTTGAGCGGAGGTATTTGATATAAACCTCGACTGTATTTGGTAAGACATCGGCGTCAAAATCCCAAACGTGTGCAATTATCATCTCTTTTGAAAGCGGTCGCCCCTGATTTTTTAACAGGTATTCAAGAAGGCTAAATTCCTTGCTCGTTAAAGGAATCTCTTTACCTGCCCTCGTGACCGTCAAGGATACTGTATCGAGAGTTAAATCGCCTGCTTTGAGTATAGTGCCTTGTTGCTCGGCTGGCCTCCTAAGAAGCGCTCTTACACGAGCTAACAATTCTTCCAAGGCAAATGGTTTTACGAGGTAATCATCAGCTCCTGCGTCAAGCCCAGTAGTCCGGTCTTTGATGCTTCCAAGTGCGGTCAGAAGCAGAACTGGGACGCTCATCCCCTGAGATCGGATTTCTTTGATAATACTAATGCCATCATATCCCCCTGGTAGCAGGCGGTCAATTATCGCAAGATCATACGGCTCCGTGGTAATCATGGCATACCCCTCGTCGCCATCATGTGCAACGTCGACGGCATGTTTTTCTTGTTCGAGTGCACGTTTCAATGCTCGCGCGATCTTTTGCTCGTCTTCAATGAGTAAAATTCTCATACTACTAGTCTAGCATTCCGAGTGATACATCCGACTGGGCGCAAAAAATCACTCTCTTCGGTCCCTTTTGGTGTTATAGGAGTGACAAGTGATATAATCAGAGCATTCGATAGTATTAATTCAGGCTCTCTAGAGAGGATAACGGTAGTAGCATGAAAACTAGGATTGAAATTGATACGAATACATTTGTCCGCTTTTGGTTGGTATTGATTGGATTCTCTCTGGCGATTCTTGCAGTATATAGTGCGCGAACCGCTCTGGTCATGCTTGCCGTGGCGTTCTTTTTAGCACTGGCCCTAAATGTTCCGGTCCACTACCTTGCGAGTAGACTCCCTGGCAGAAGCCGTGTGATGGGAACGGCAGTGGCCTACTTCATAATTCTAATTGGTCTTGTAGGATTTTTCTCGCTTGCCGTACCCCCGATTATTGCTCAGACAGAAACTTTCATCCAATCACTACCTGCACTCTCGGAGGATGCAATCGAGCAGTGGAATGGAATTGGAGAATTCATCGAGGAATATCATTTACAGCCACATATTGAAACTGCAATCAGCTCATTCCAGGAAAGCGCCTCCGGGTGGGCAGCAGACGCTGGAAGAAATATCATCGTAGGTGCGGGTTCTGTAATCAACTTCGCTGTCTCAACTTTCTTCGTCGTGGTCCTTACCTTCTTAATGCTCGTAGAAGGACCAATGTGGCTGGATAGAATTTGGGGCTTATATAGTAATCCTACGACAATGAAACGGCATCGCTCATTAGCTCGCAAAATGTATCGGGTCGTAACAGGATATGTAATGGGTCAGCTAGTAGTTGCTGCTATCGGAGGTATATTCGCTGGTATCGCCGTATTTATCTTAAGTCTCTTTTTTGAAATGCCAAGCGACCTGGCTCTCCCAACCGTTGCAATAACTACTCTGCTCTCTCTGATACCAATGTTCGGAGCGACACTTGCTGGACTCTTAGTAGCCTTATTAGTCGCAATAAATAGCCCCGCTGCAGCAGTGATTTATATAATATATTTCTTCATCTACCAGCAGATTGAAAATAACTTCATTTCACCGGTTATCCAATCTCGTCGACTTGAACTCTCTGCCCTTACTGTGCTTGTATCTGTCACAATCGGATTCTATGTATTCGGTATCATGGGAAGTCTTATCTCTATCCCAATAGCCGGTAGCATCAAAGTGCTAGTTGACGATTATCTCGAGAGGGCAAAAAAGAATCGTTCGGAGGGTACTGCTACTCCGCGGGCTAAGTTAGCTTCGAAAGAATCGTAATAGAGTATTGTTTGGTACCCAGAGTAGCTTTGAGATAGTAACCTTACGCTACTATCTGTATGACCAGATTGTACCGTCAGGTGTATCCTTTACTTCTACTCCTATCTGAGCTAGCACGTCCCTAAGCTTATCTGACTCTGCCCAGTTGTTATGTTTCCTTGCTTTTTCTCGATTTTCGATGAGCTTCTGTACGTCGTCGGTAATATTAGGGGTAGATGCGACAAGTTGTATGCCCAGCAGTGCATCAATGGTTGAAATAAGATTGATGAGGCTTGTCTGTGGCAACTGACTTCGAGGAAGTGTCTCAATTTTTGTAAATATATCGTCAATGACCTGAAGAGCTGTCGGCGTGTCAAGGTCGTTTATCATTGCATCATTGAGTGAGTGAATTGATTGATTTATGGCGTCGTCAATTTCACTATTTTGGTCTCTTCCAATTTGCCAGCGCAGGGCGGCAATATTGCGCCAGTGGCGTAGACGATTATGGGCTGCTTCGGCGTTTACCAAATTAAAATTAGTAGGTTTTCGGTAATGAGACTGGAGAACGAGGAGTCGAAACGCAAGCGGATCTACTCCTTTTTCGATCAAGTCATTCAAGGTGTAGAAATTCTGAGCACTCTTCGCCATCTTCTTACCATCAACTAATATATGCTCGTTATGAACAAATATGCTAGCATAGATCGGATTCTTTTCGCCTGCGGTGCTCTGTGCGATTTCATTCTCATGGTGAGGAAAGGCAAGATCGATACCTCCTGTGTGAATGTCGAACGGTTGACCAAGCTCGATGCGGCTCATAACCGAACATTCTATGTGCCATCCTGGACGACCTGTCAGGGCATGACCGTCAAGAATGAACTCCCAAGCTGGCTCTCCTGGTTTTTGCAACTTCCACAGAGCGAAATCATGCGCAGATTCTTTGTCGTATTCATCGTTCTGAATTCGCTGATTGCTTGTGCTCTCGTCGGTTATTTCAACTAGTTGTCCATATTTTTTTCCTGATGCACGGTATGCTTCGATTGAAAAGTATACGCCGTCATCGGCAATATATGCAAAGCCTTCATTGTAAAGTTTCGTAATGAGGTTCCTCATACCATCAATGGTGGCGATGTCGGCCGCCCTAATAAACGTAAGGGCTTCGATGTCATTACCAACAGACTTCATGTCCTCCAGGAAAAGCGCACCATACTTTTCGGTTAACTTTTTAAGGGCGTCCATCGCATCTATATCCGGATACTGTTCTTGACTTCGCCGAATTGTCTTATCATCGACGTCTGTAAAGTTCATAACATGTTTGACCGATAAGTTTTGCGCCGCGATAGTCCTGCGTAAGATATCTGCTGTAATAAATGCGCTAAGATTTCCAATATGAACATGATCATAGACTGTAGGTCCACAGCTATATATTGTAATAGTCCCCGCTTTGATTGGAGTTACTACATCGATAGTTTTAGTGAGCGTATTATGTAGCCTGAGTGTCATATTCTTTTAAAACCTTGTCTGTTGCTTCGGTTAATTCAGTGATAATCGTATCATAGTCAACATATGTCCTGAATCCAGAGGCATAATTATGACCTCCTCCTCCGAAGAAACCGGCAATATTCTCGGCGATAGGCAGGTTTGTCCTAACCTTCCCGGTAATTTTGCCATCAGGGTATGTTTTGATGGCTACCCCTACGTTAACTCCTTCGACAAAAAGCATTTCTTCGAGCACCAGCACACTCGGATTATACTGGTCACTATACCGCTGAATATCTTCCCAGGGAATATGGATGAGTGCTAGTTTACCATCCAGTAGGTATTCAATACGTTCGATAAGCTTCCCTTTATAAGCGAGGATTTCAGCGGATTTTTTCATGAATTGCTTACGCCTCGCATCAATAACTGAGGGCGATGCACCGAGGTCGACGAGCTCTGCGGCGATTCTCAAAGTCTCGGAAGTAACGCTCTCGGTTGAGAGTCCAAGCGTGTCTGAAAGGATAGCGGCGAGCAAGTGTTCCGCCGCTTGTTGATTTATCGACCATCCGCTTTCTTTGGCTAGACGGTACAGTATTTCGCTTGTAGCGGCGGCAGATTCAAGCAGCGCTGTGTAGGAAAAGCTAAGTGTAGGCTCAGTCACGTGATGATCAATTACAATCACGGGGTGTGATTCTAGAAAGTGGCGAGCACCAGGTGTCTCTAGTACTTTTGTTAGTAGAACGTCGGCGCTCGTATCGACAATTATTGCCAAGTCAGCGTTTGTATCGAGCTGATCCTGTACGCGATCCCATCCAGTGATATATCTGAGATATTTCGGAATCTCAACAGGCGCGTAAAGTGAGACTTCCTTTCCGAGATCGGACAATAGCTCCTCGATTGCTAGGCTAGTAGCGAGGCTATCTCCGTCGGGGTTTTCCGCTTGAATGACAGCGATCTTCGAAGCCTGATTAACAAGGTTTGCTACGTCTTTGTGCATTTAAAGTTTCCTCCTGCCTTCAAGAGCATGGGAGAGCGTAATTTGGTCAGCATACTCAAGGTCCACGCCAACAGGGATTCCTCGAGCAAGTCGTGTCACATTGATGTCAGGGATAACCTCATGAATCTGCTTTTCTAAGAAAACGGCGGTGGACTCACCTTCTACACTTGCATTCGTCGCTATTATCACCTCTTCAACCGAATCACTTTTGATGCGGTTAAGAAGCTCCGCTACCCTAAGTTGCTCAGGGCCAACGCCGTCGATTGGCGATAATGCTCCTCCAAGCACATGGTAGGTCCCTTTGTATTGTCCTGTTCGTTCTATTGGAATGATATCTAGTGGACCCTCGACTACAGCGATTTGCCGTTTATTTCGCGAGGGATCGCTATACAGGGGCGAGATATCCTGATTGCTATCAATAAGCGCAAACGTAACTGGACATGACTTTATGTTGCCGTGAAGGTTGGCAATAGCGGAAGCAAGTCGCTTGGCTGCTTCAGCATCACTTTTAAGGAGGAAATATGCGTATCTTTCGGCAGTCCGTGCCCCGACGCCAGGGAGACGGCCCAACTCTTCAATCGCCCGAAGGAGGGCTGACGGCAACAAAGAATCCATGAACCTTTATGTCCTAGAGGCCTAGATTGCCTAGTCCGCCCATCAGCGGCTTCATTTTTTCTGCGGCAATTTTCTGCGCCTCTGCAAGACCATCTCTCACAGCTGCCTGCACCCATCCTTCGAGCTCAGAAATATCTTCAAGGTCAACCATCTCTGGGTCAATAGTAACCTTCTTAATTTTCAGTTCTCCGGAAATCTGGACGACTACAGCGCCATCTCCCGCTTCGACTTCAACGATTTCATTTGCAAGTTCTTTCTGAGCCTTGCGTATTTGGTTTAGCATTTTCATCTGGTCAAAAGCCATGCTAGTTTGTCCTCTCTTTTGAAATTATCCTCTACCTAGTATACGTTATTTGTCGGTAGATTTATAGAGGTACAGTCTGTCTGAATCGCTGCTTTTTCCGTTAGTGATAATTTGAGAAGGTTGAATCGATCCGGCACTGCCCTCATAAAACGCTGCCCTTGTTGCGATAACCGTTTGGTCTACGTCAGAAGATAATCCGGACACTGTGACCGACAAACCGTCTCGGTGCTCTGCAACGGCTTGGTAAAAAGATAATTCAGGTTTTGTTACTAAGAGAGTTATTTCCTTCGAGTCCAGTTCGTTTAATTCTTGATGTAAAAGCGATAGGTCATTAGTGAACTGTGATGCAATCGGAGGGCTGTATCGATACGCATAAAAATACCGTTCAATGCCAACTAATGCCATCCCGGCTACTAAGATTGTTATCGGCACCAGACCAGCTACTCGGGCATAGGGGTTTCGAGGGAACAAACTATACCAACGACGCAGCAAGACGTCGATTCCTGCTGCTATAAGGAGCATAAGTGGGACAAACGTAATTATCGTTCTTTCCGGATTGATTAGAATAATCGGTGTAAGCAGAAGTATCCAACTAGTAATGATATAACTTCTTGCTGTATATCGAGTTTGGAAGAGTTGAACCACACCGAGCAGCATTAAGAGCAGTGTCGGAAGTGTGTAGCGTGATCGTGGGTAGTCACTAGCTCCTGGCCAGCCAAAGTTAAAGAATGTACCTGACAGATCCGTAAGGTTATTTCTGACATCTATTTCTGATTCCGGAATCCCCAATAGTCGCAGTCCAATATCTGGTTTCGTTACGATAGCAAGGATGAGCGGAGCTAATAACACCAATCCGATGGTTCCTGCTGCGAGTAATTTCTTGCGAGATAACCTTACGACAATATATCTAAGATGTGGGTGTAATATTGTTGCACTTGCGAGAGCAATAATGATGTAGATACTTAATGGCGTATATAGACTCAGTACAAGAGTGGTCATGAGTAGGAATTCCCAGAAGCTACGTTGATTTATTTTTCGAGAAACCTTGAGCGCGAAAACAAGTAGCCATGTAGAAAAGAAAACATACATGATAGTTGGAGTTCCGTCTTGTGAAGTGAAAATAAACTGACTTGAGGTAATGACAATAAGAGCAGCGATAACTGCGACGTTCTCTTTAAGCCAGTTTTTTAATAGTATCAGTATACCGACGAAGGACAATACGCCAAGGATAAGCGATGGAAGCTTGATGCTCAGCGTTGTGACTCCAAGCAGCATAAAACTTATATATTGCAGGGTTGAATAAGGCAAGTCGATAACTGAATCTGGATCATATGAATCAAATGACAACTGACTGCTTTTCGTCGCGGCATCAATTTCAGCTTGACTTAGCCCTCCTGGGACATAGAGAGCAGCTACTATGAGTAGAACGGTTAACATTACCCCGACAAGGATATAGCCGATGAGGTATCGATGTTTGTATAAGTTGTAGTCTGTGATAAGCCTTAGCATGAGGTATCACCATTGTACCATTACTTACTCATCATGGCGTCTATCTAGTGACATGAACCGTAGACGCTCAGGATGGAAGTAGAGTTCAATTCTGCCAACCGGACCATTACGATGTTTGGCTATTATAAGGTCGGTAATGTTTTCCCTGTCAGTTTCAGGGTTATAGTACGCCTCACGATAGATGAACATTACTATATCAGCATCTTGCTCAATCGATCCGGACTCTCGAAGGTCTGCTAACTGCGGAATCTGTGGGCTGCGACTTTCAACCGAACGAGAAAGCTGGCTAAGTGCGATAACTGGTACATTCATTTCACGGGCGATTAGTTTCAAGCCGCGACTTATTTCACTCACTTCCTGCACTCGATTGCCGTCGCTCCTACCACTAGCCTGCATGAGCTGGAGGTAGTCAACGATAATTAGCCCAAGTGGTTGCTCGTGAGCAGCGCGCCGGGCTTTTGTACGCATTTCTAGTACCGAGAGGCCTGGGGTGTCGTCGATGAAAATTGGTGCTTCAGCCATTTCGCCCATCGCTTCGGATAGTTTTGAGAAATCTTCGTCGCTGAGATTACCAGTTCGAATGTTCCAGGCGTCAACTCCAGATGCATCCGCAAGCATGCGATCTACAAGCTGCTCTTTGCTCATCTCGAGGCTGAAGAAAAGTACCGGTTGCTTCGCAACGGTAGCAACGTTATACGCAAGGTTGGTAACGAGTGTCGTTTTACCCATCGCAGGTCGGGCGGCCAAAATAATAAGATCTGAACGCTGCAAGCCAGCCGTCATGTTATCGAGGTCGCGCCAGCCAGTTCTAATCCCTCTGAGCTGACCCTTATTGCGATGAAGTTCCTCCATTCGATCGAAGCTGTCCGTTAGGATACTCTCGAGGCTTACGAGGTCTTGTTTGAGAGACTGGTCGCTAACGCTGAATAGTTCAGCTTCTGCTTTTTCTAAAAGCTCTTGTATATCAGTTTCCTCGTCATACCCAAGTTCACTTATGTCTGCGCTAGCCTTGATAAGTCTACGGCGCATAGCTTTACTGGCGACGATTTCAGCGTACGCGGTTGCATGCGCTGCAGTTGGCACGTAGTTGGTGAGCTCAGTAAGATATGCCATGCCTCCGATGGCATCGAGTTCGTCTTTTTTCTTGAGCTCATCAGTGAGCGTAAGAAGATCGACAGGTTTATGGTGTTCATATAACCGCATCATTGCGGCATATATTGTTGCGTGTCGTTTATCGTAAAAGTCCTTGACTTTCACCATTTCTGAAACGTCCGCTAACACTTCTTCGTCGATTAACGTTGCCCCTAACAAACTCATCTCTGCATCGAGACTTTGCGGCGGTACTTTTCCGGCTGAAACTTCACGTGATGCCATCTCTACTCCTGACTCACTGGCTCTTCTTCAATAGTATACTCTTCTCCGCCACCCATAATAGCAGCGACCGACGCGGCTAGTGAGTCTTTTGGAGGTGGCGGGGTACCCACGGTTTCAATCATTAGACCATTCATTCCTAAAGTATTTAATGAATCAATTACAGTTGTTCGATAGCGAGCGTCATCTAGTTTCTTTTTATAGAACTTATTAACAGTGTACAGAGTGAGCTTACTGCCATTAACTTCAGGCGTGCATTTTGATAGTACTGAAAACGTTGCGACATAGTTCGTTTGTACATGCGTGAGTAGCTTATTCCAGTCGAACTTGATAGTGTCTGTTGGTATTGACGCGCTAGATGAGCTTTGGTCAGCCGATAGCATTTTATTTTCACGGCTAGCACCTCCCGGTTCTTTTACAGGAGTGCTAATTTCGGGCGTCGATGAAGATAATGCGACAGTTTTACTTTTTTGTGTCGGAATCGATCTACGTGATGTTTGGGGTCCATGTAAAGCGAGTATTGTGAGGAGTTTAATGTCTGGTCGTGAGGATTGCCCTACATCAAGAAGAGCATCAAGCAGAGGTACTAGATGCGGCTGCTCTGCTACTGTCTTTTTAATCTGGTGGATAAGCTCATTTGCAATAACTAGGGGTTGAGCCCCAAACGCTTCAGCTTCGTTTAGTATTGAAACTATTTTGTGGATGTCGTTTTGCTCATATGCATTAATAAGATTATCAACAATTTCATCTGGAGGAAGACCGAGAAAAGATTCGACAAGTTCCTTTGTAATTCCTGATTTTTCGTCCGCAGCGGCATGTAATTGATCTAGTAAGCTTATACTATCCCGGAAGCTACCTTCGCCGTGTGCCGCGATTAGTTCAAGGGCAGCCTTGTCTGCTTTAAAACCTTCTTGTTCGGCAATCCAACTCAGGTGTTTAACAATGTCATCTTTTGCGATAAGCCGGAAATTAAACCGCTGAGTCCTGCTTACAATCGTGTCTGGCAATTTATCGGCATCAGTAGTTGCTAGGATAAATACGATATGTTCTGGGGGTTCCTCTAGTGTTTTTAGTAGTGCATTAAACGCTGCTTTGCTTAGCATGTGTACTTCATCGATGATGTACACTTTCTTTTTAGCGGATACCGGTGCTAGCTGCACTTTTTCGCGCAGGTCTCTGATGTCTTCTACTCCGTTATTGCTGGCGGCGTCAATTTCAATGATATCAAGATGTGACTCGTCGTCATGATATGGTAATCCATTGATCTCATGTGCGAGTATACGAGCGATACTAGTCTTCCCAACTCCTCGAGGGCCAGTAAAAAGATACGCGTGAGCGATTTCCCCCTCCTTCAGTGACCGAGAAAGAATGTCGGTAATATGACTCTGTCCAACTACTTCCGACAAATTCTTGCTTCGGTACTTTCTATAGAACGCTTTACTCATAACCCCTACATAACTGTTGATACTATTGTACGACAAAAATTCGAAGCGTGACGTTGTACTTTTAGGTATGTTGAAATCTTGTTCACAAAGCAAAAACCCTGCCTCTCTAGTGCGAGAACAGAGTTCTTGCGTAAGTGAGACAGGGGTTACTTTGGGTCGAATTCGACCCACACGGAAACTTGGTATGTACCTTCTCTGACGATTCTTCCGGTTACCTTTTCGTTCAGAAGCGTGGCAGTGAAACGGTTGTCGTCTTCGAAGTGGATCTTCCTCAAGCCAAGTCTGCGAAGTGCTTCGAGCAGCTTCCGACTGGATGAGACGTAATAATCACCGACCAGCACAGCGGTGAGTACGGTGATTATTACAAATACGATCGCGACAATCGTGAAGTACGTTTTTGACGAGCCAGAACTAACATACGCGTTGAAAGCCATCGATATGGTCAGCAACAGCCACCACCCGAGGTCTCGAAACGACTTCTTGTTGTTCGGATGCTCCCAAGGACAATGGATTACGCCGATTCTCCGCTCCATGATGATACTCCAATCACTGAGTCGAATAAAAGATTCGGCTAACTCCGCATTCCGTTGCGAAATATATTATAACACTTTACATATAAACAATCAAAGACTTCCAAAATGATATCGAGTTAAAATGGGCAGCTGTCTCATCGCTGCCCGGAATAGTCTGGCTGCCAATTGTATTGATTATAATGCAGCTTCTACTGCTGCCCACGTTGCATCAGGGTTGTTAGCAGGAATGATGATCGTTACTTGATCTCCGACTTTGATGCGGAAGTAGGTTACACTAGCAAGGAGAATGCGGTATTCTCTGCCATTGGCTTCAACATAGTAAGCGCCGTCATGTTGGACAAGGGTACCTATGACCTGTGTTCGCTCGACTGGGTCAATCTGTTTGTATATGAAACTTCCGTCATCTGCGATAGTCAGCTTTAGCATATCGCCTTCAACCAACTTTGATTTACTGGCATAGTTTGCAGGGACGGGATAATTCTTTCCGTCTGGACCGATCATAACCTGACCGTCAAATACGCCTTCGATAACTTTGCCGCCAACGTCTTCAGTCGTGGTAGTACGCGGTGTTACGACCCGACCATCATCACCAATAATACTTATAAGGAGCTCCTGTGCGGCTGACAGGTTTGTTTCGGCTTCCTGAATCAGTGACAGGAGCCTTTTGACTTGTTTTTCTGGTAGGTCAGACATACTCGCATTCCTTGTCTGTTTTTGTATAGTAATACCTCTATGTATAGCAGTAGTTCTAGAATATGTCAATCAGAGTTTATCAAATTAATACGATGTAACGCGGCTTTGCGAGTTGCAACTAGTATACTGTGCGAATAACAATTAGCTGATGTTTCAGTACTCTGCCATCAGTGGTTAATCGCGTCGACTAGTTTGATGAATAATTCCTTATTAAATACCTTTTGTCGATGCGTAATCACCTTCCTTTTATTGCCTCAAATACAATACAGCCAGTAGCCGCCCCTTTAGCATACCTCAAACACTAATTGCCGAAATTTCAATAGTATGTGATAACGCTAAAACCGCATTCTTTTCCACACCGATTCCAGATACGAAATGAAAACCGTTGTGTTTTATATTACGGTTACAATCAAAAACCACCCCTAGAATCTAGAGGCGGTTTGACATAACAATTGGTCGAATAGTTCAAGAATTTACTTCGCTTACGCGAGTTCGACAGTAGCGCCAGCTTCTTCAAGCTGTTTCTTAGCAGCTTCAGCTTCGTCCTTTGATACCTTCTCCTTGATAGTAGAAGGAGCGCCATCAACGAGAGCTTTAGCTTCGCCAAGACCGAGGCCGGTAATATCTTTAACAGCCTTGATAACAGCTACCTTCTGAGCTCCCGCGTCCTTGAGGTTGATGTTGAATTCGCTTTTAGCTTCCTCGGCTGGAGCTGCATCGCCGCCAGCTGGCGCTGCAACGACCGCAGCTGGAGCAGCAGCGCTTACGCCCCACTCTTCTTCGAGGTGTTTAACAATTTGGCTCAGCTCAAGAGCTGAAAGTTTGTTGAGTTCGTCAACGATTTTCTGCTGTGCAGCAGATAGCTTGATTTCAGTATCAGCCATAGTAATCTCCTATTTCGTATTAAAAGTAATTGATTGCAAAATTACAGTGCTTCGGCACGCTGTGAAAGTACTTGCGCAAAACCGCGCTGGGCACCGTTTGCAACACCAAGGAACTGTGTAAGAGGAGCCGCCAGAACACTGACGAGTTGCCCTTGTAGCTGTTCTTTGGTAGGTAGCTCGGACAGTGCTTTGACAGTTGCGGTGTCAAGAGCATTTCCTTCGCCATCGAAACCAGCGACCAACTCCATTCCAGGGTGCTGTTTGGCAAACTTTGCCAGTACTTGTGCAGGTGCAATCTCATCATCGCTTGAAAATGCGTACACAAGCTGGCCGCGAAGCAAGCTAGTGTCAGCATCTTTATACTTGTCGCTCTGAGACAGTGCAACCCGAACAAGGCGGTTTTTAACAACTTTGATTGTTACGCCTTGTTCGCGAGCTTGAGCTCGAAGGGTTTGCATGTCGGCTACGCTTAGTCCACCGTACGTAGCGCCCACAGTACCCTTTGCGTCCGCAAATAGACTAGCTAATTCTGCAACCAAAGTTTCTTTTTTATCGCGTGATATCGCCATAAATATCTCCCTTGGTTAATGATACGTATTCGACCAGATTGTTAAAGTATCAGACATTGCCTTGTTTGGCTTCTGCGAGAAAAGAAAAAGTCTTTGATTCTCGCATGACCAAAGACTTACGGGTGTGATGAATGTGTTTGTTACATCCTCGGTCGCATAATTAAGCTTTGTTGCCGCGACTGTCTCTGGTAATGTCCTAGGAGATTATAACGTGTTGCCGTAGAAATAGCAACACCGATGATGTTTTCTTGACTATTTCCCCAGGGACTGTATGAATGGTAGTGCTATGATTTCGCCATGAATTTCCTCGATAGACTTATTTCGGCCATTTTCTAGGCAAGAAATTACCTCAAGATTATATATATTCGATAATTCGATATACGCCTGATTGACTTTATCTTGAAACTCTTGTCCGCGCACTTCAAACGCATCGGGGTGTTCTGACCTGCCCCTCAAGCCTATGCGATTCGTTCGCTCAGCCTCATCTTCCAGTGTTAGAACAAGCATTAAATCGGGCGAGATATATCTATCGTGAGTGAATAGCTTCGTAATATCAATAATATGTTGTTCGTCGAGCCCTTCCCCCCTTCCTTGATACGCGAGCGTCGAAAAATAATTCCTAGCAGAAAGCACTACGGCGCCCCGAGTTAGAGCAGGAAGTATTTTATGCTGCCAGAGCTCGCGTCGAGCCGAAGAAAATAGTGCTAGATTTATTTCCGCATCTCTGGCGAGGTTTCCGTTCTTTATTACGCTGCGAAGATAATTAGCAATCGGCGTTGATCTCTCTAGATCGACACTCCCAGGCTCTTCGGTTATCACAGTCTCATGACCAAACTCACTGAGGTAGCGAGCTAATAACTCAACTTGAGTAGACTTTCCTGTACCATCATTTCCTTCAATGACAATATAGGTTCCCTTTTGCATCTACTTCGTACCTTTGCTAAGACCAGGAATAGGTTGTGGCAATTGCCGTTTATCCTTGTATCCCTTTGGAAGCATATCTTCTGGCTTCCAACTGGCGATAAGTGATTCGAGATCTGCGGTGTTTTGATATTTCCCGCTCATTCCACCGCGTCCATCCGAATAGTCTCCATCAACTGGTCCAGTCCTGTGAAAGACCAGTTGCCCCATCCTTTCTCCGACAGGAAGTACGACGCTCTCGTGCTCATTGAGATTGTAAATTTCTAGCGTAATTCTATTGATGTACCCCGGGTCAATCCACCCTGCGTCAAAACAGACCGCAACTCCGTTTCTTCCCCATGTGCTTCTGGAATGCACTTGCGCGGCACCTCCTGAAGATTTGATCCCGATGAATTCGTGTGTATGAGCCAGAATACGCTCCCCGGGACGCAAAACTATAATCGGATGAGTTTCTGGGATATTTTTAAATAATTGGTAACCATGCTTAGCACACCACTCCCCGTGTGGCATAGCTTCAAGCGGTCCTTTGAAGTACCGGGAGATATCATGTTCGTCGAATGGGTTGTAAACACGGTTGTCTTCGCTGTACTCTTGCTTGAAAAAATAGTGCCCAAGAGTAAAATCTAGACTTGCCTCTGATACGTGATGCGGATTAAACGGCACGCTGATAATGGTGCCGTCCTTTATTGCTTGGCGGATTTCTGTGTTACTGTAAACACCCATATATACTCCCTATTCCTTCAGATAGTGTAGCATAGAAGTATGAAGAGCATAATTGTAGCGTATGATAAGCAACGCGGAATCGGTGCGGATAATGATTTGTTGTGGATGAGGGATTTGCCAGCGGACCTCAAACATTTTAGAAAATTGACCGTTGGAAAGACAGTTATTATGGGCAGGAAAACTTTCGAATCAATTGGTTCTAAACCATTGCCGGATCGTCAGAATATCGTACTATCACGCTCACCGATTGGAACGAGCAATGTCATAACCGCTGGTTCGCTTGAAGCAGCGTATGCAATGGCTCAATATCGGATTTTTATTATCGGAGGGGAGATGGTTTATCGCAAAGCGCTAGCGGATGCCGAAATGATTTATGCTACTGAAGTTGACGCGACATTTCCACAAGCATCGGTGTTTTTTCCAGAAATTAAATTAACATTGTGGCAAGAAGTATCTCGTGAACACCACGAGGCAGATGATAAGAATAAGTACTCTTATGACTTCGTAGTTTACCGTAAACGTATTGACAAATAATAGCAAATCTGTCATAATCGCTTTGTCTCGCTTTGTTGCGGGATTGTTGGGAGAACCCCGGCATATTGATGCCGCGTGGTATCGCGGTACGATTTTTCGGAATAGGAGAAATTCCGTGCGATTTCCCTTCATTGAAGTCACTGTCGGGCCAAATCTTGCGTCCTTTATAACGTTAGAGCAAACGTATGGGACGCTAAGCGGTAAACCAGCACGGTTTACGGGACAGACGCATAGCGGCGAAGTTGCGTTTAACGCAACTATCATTGGGGGTGGTTGGACTGCTCCAGAAAGCGGTACCCTCGCTGTAGATGTCGTCACGGACATCAATGGAGCGGAAGAAGGGCGGTTGCTCTTCGATGCTACAATCCAAAAAGGGTTGTACTTCCCTTATTAGTCCCTCAGTTTCCTGTCGAGCAAAAGTCTCCAGGAAACTGGGGGCTTTTGCTTTCATTCCATTATTACGGGTTGTTCTCGACTCCAAGGATACAGATACGGTTTTCGGGAAATCCTTGTATATCTAACTCTTTAATATCTCCTTGATTCGCTCCTAGAAGAAGTTTTCCTAATGGTGACGAAGCAGAAACAGGTTGCTGCATGAGGTCCCCTTGATTACGGAGAGCGTTACCGACGATAACGAAAGTTTCTACCGGTTCGCCCGGCTCATCGAGAAACTGAAGGGTAACAACACTACCTATCTTTACTTCGATGGGATGCGTCTCCTCAAAACCTTCATTGCGATCTTGTATCGTCTTTTCTATCTCCATAGCTTGCAACCTTTCCTATTTTCTTTTATTGACTTTGGAGAAACCTGTTAGTATACACTACATTAATTGCCGAAGTAGTCATAATGGTATGACGTCAAGGTAAGAGCAAAGAATGAGCGTATTGTAGCTCAGTGCAATTGTGTGCGAAACACCCGTCCTCATACCGCTATCGGTGCCTTGATCGCCGGATGAGGATTGTAATCTTCGAGACGAATATCCTCAAATCTGAATTCGTCAATATGGCGTATCCCTTTATTTAGAACGAGCCGAGGCAAGGGACGAGGTGAACGGGACAGCTGTTCCCTCACTTGATCTATGTGATTAAGATATAAGTGAGTATCAGCAAGCGTGTGTACGAATTCGCCAGGTGTATAGCCAGTTACTTGTGCAACCATACATAGCAAGAGAGAATAACTTGCAATATTAAACGGTACTCCGAGAAAGGTATCCGAAGATCGTTGATAGAGGTGTAGGTCGAGTTTGTCCCCTCTTACATAAAATTGGAACAGAGTGTGACACGGTGGCAAACCTCCAGTTTCGACAATTTCGTCTATCTCTGCTGGATTCCATGCGGATACTATCAGTCGTCGTGAGTTCGGATTTGTTTGAATTCCTTCAATGACTGAACTGATTTGGTCGATGTGCGAACCGTTCGGAAGTGGCCACTTTCGCCACTGGACACCATACACTGGGCCTAGATTGCCCCACTTCTCTGCAAACGTATGATCTGTGGCGATTCGGTTAATGAAATCTTTCAGCTGCTGTCGCCACTCTATAGAATTACTTTCAGGCACGGGAAGATTGTTTTTTACGAGGTATGCTTTGAACGGCCACTCATCCCAAATATGGACATTGTTTTGTGCTAAATATTCTATATTTCCAGTACCTTTTAGAAACCATAGCAATTCGTGAACGACGCTATTGAAGTAGAGTTTTTTTGTAGTGACCGCGGGGAAACCGTCTGCAAGATTATATCTGACCTGTCTTCCAAACACACTTTTTGTACCCGTACCTGTCCGATCCGCTTTCTCGATACCGTGTTCCACGATATCCTCAAGTAGTGCCAGATATTGTTTCACCCTCACCTCCTACGTCAAGTTCTATACATAGTATGCATGGTTAGGGAGAATTGCGCAAAATTATTTATGTAGTAGTGAGGCTGAAATGTAATACGCCACCCTATTAAGGGTGGCGTAAAGGGTGTTGCATTGAATTAATTAACGACGTTCTCGACCTTAATACCAGGACCCATCGTGGTGCTGATATTTGTTGATTTGACGTAATTACCTTTTAAGCTACTTGGTCTCTGTGCGCTCAGGCTATCAAAGAATGTCTTCGCGTTTTCGACGAGCTTGTCTGCGCCGAATGACACTTTGCCAATTGAAAGGTGAATTATACCCTGCTTGTCTACTCGATACTCTACCTTACCAGCCTTTGCCTCTGATACAGCTTTTACGATATCTGCTGCAACAGTACCGGCCTTAGGGTTGGGCATGAGGCCTCGAGGGCCAAGCAATCGTGCATATTTACCAAGTTTTGGCATGTACTGAGGTGAAGTGATGAGAGTATCGAAGTCAAGTTTTTCACTATCAAGCTGCTTCAGAAAGTCCTCGTCACCAACTATATCTGCACCAGCCTTCTTAGCTGCATCGTGCTCTGACTCAGGCGCGAACACTGCAACACGGATAGTCTTGCCGGTGCCGTGCGGTAGACTCACTGTTGCGCGTATATTCTGATCAGCTTGTCGAGGGTCTACGCCAAGGCGTACGTGTAGCTCGACAGAAGCATCGAACTTAGCTGGGTTGGTTTCGATAGCCATAGCCATGGCTTCAGCAAGGGTGTAGACTTTACCCTTCTCAATCTTCTCGGCTTTGCTGCGGTAACTCTTTCCACGTCGCTCGATGAGGGGGCGTACGATCGGTTTTGGTCCTTTTTTGGTAGCAGCTTCTGTATCAGGATCTTTTGGCGAAGTGTCTCCAGCTGCTTTTCTGGCCTCTTTTTCGGCTCTTTCCTCAGCCTCTTTAAGAGCTTTCTCGCTACGTTTACCGGCCTTTGCGACCGGAGCTTCGCGATTTGCCACTACGTCTTTATCGTTTGCGTCTTCTGATTTCTGGACTCCTGCAATTGCCGCCTCTATCTCAGCGATTGTATTCTTTTCTGTTACGGCCAGGCCTAGTTCTTTAGCCTGCGCTAGTATCTCAGCTTTCTTTGCCATGCGAAAAAACCTTTCTGTGGTAGTAACGGCTTTCGCCTCCCAACATTGATTTATTATGTCGATATAATAACATAATTACTACGAGAATAAAAGTCGAAGGATACGTGCGTCTATGAAAGTAGAGGCATTTCTGCCTCCACTATCATATCTACGGTCGTTAGTATTTATTGACTGATGCTGAGCAGCATCCACGAGCCTCCGTTATTATCGCTCCTCAGGCGGAAATATCGAAGCCCGTCGCTCATATTGAGAATTTGAGCCACTCTTCCCCCAGTATTCACGACCGTTCGTATGCCAGCGTCTGTAAACTGATAGGTTATGCCTTCGTGTTCGATGCGACGAGGATATGCTCGCATGCCGCGACCAAAACCCAATGCAGTAACCGATACCGGACTATTAATTGTTGTTGTGTGTGCCATATTCGTACTCCTCAAGTAGAAAAAATTTGTAACAAAAAAACTGACAACGAGAAAAATTGTGTCAGCTGCGGATTTGGTGGAGTTATAACTACAAGGAAACAGATATACCGCCTTATCTGCTTATATCCTGAAGTAGCTTTGAATATGTAGTTTTGGCAGGAACGCTTTTTCGCTTTTCGAATGTATTTCGCGAATAGTGTGTATACCAACTAAGTGTGCGTATAGGTTTGTGAGTGGAAAGGATCTCCCTGTCTATTGACGTTTCTGGGTAGCTCCAGTACTCACATAACCATTACTAGTATAGCGCTCTCATTAGTTGGACGGTCAAGACTGATTTGCGAAAAATACCAAATTCGATACATTCGGTCCAGCGGTAATAAAGACGGATATTGCATCCATATAAATTCTTAGACAAATATAAAATGGAGCCTATTGCTAAGCTCCATTTGCTTTACGTACCTGGGGTAACTGTTAGTCGACTACTTCTACTCCCATTGACCGGGCGCTACCATTTATTATCTTGACGCGTCCTTCCATGTCGATTGCATTCAGTTGATCTTTTTTAATCTCGGCGATTTCTTCTAATTGTGCGCGAGTGATTTTCCCAACCTTTTCAGCATGTGGTTTTCCACTACCTTTTTGAATGCCAGCTCGTTCACGAATCATATCGTCGACTGGCTGACCAAGAGACTTCCAGTCAAAAGTGCGATCTTCATATACTTGGATATGGACAATTACGTCCTTACCCATGAGATCTTTGGTAGCGTCGTTGAAAGGATTAATAAAGTCCATCATGTTGAGACCCCATTGACCCAGTGTGCTACCTACAGGAGGACCTGCCGTTGCGCGTCCGGCTGGGATGCGGAGCTTAAGGTTTCCGATAACTTTTTTTGCCATGTAACCGTTCCTTTGTATTACTGCTGTATAGTGAAGCATTTAGCAGTGCGTAACAGGGGTATTATACTTTACTACGAACGGAATGTCCAGATGTAGAGTGTAATAGGGTAATGTAACTTATGTGTAATGTTTAAAGTAGCCTACACTTTGTTTACCTGTAGAGCGTCCAGTTCGACAGGGGTATCACGTCCGAACATGCTGACCATGACACGGATCTTACCTTTTTGGGTGTCAATCTCGCTTACTGCGCCATCAAACCCTTTAAACGGACCATCTGTGATATTGACAACCTCGCCTACCTTAAGATCAATTTGGTGTTTAGGATCTTCGACGCCCATACGTTTTTTAATCTTACTAATCTCGGCCTCAGACACTGGCGTAGGGACTGTTCCACTACCAACAAAGCCTGTAACTCCCGGGGTATTGCGCACAATGTACCAGGTTGCATCGGTAAGTTTCATCTCGACCAGCACGTATCCCTGGAAAATCTTCTTCTCAACAATCTTGCGTTTGCCGTTTTTTATCTCGATTTGCTTTTCTTTGGGAACCATGACATCGAAAATCTCATTTGCCATGTCAACAGTGTTTATTCGTTGGCGGATGCTGTCAGCTACTTTTTCCTCATACCCACTGTAGGTATGAATCGCATACCACTGCCTGGTTGAATCTTTATACCGGTTCTGTGCCATATATTTCCTTCTAATTACCTATAATAAGCTTAAACAAACTTTCAAATGCGAGATCAACTACTAGAATAAAAGCAAGAAATACCGCCGTGAATATCAGAAGTGCCGCAGTCATGCTCCAGGTGGCTCGACGATTTGGCCAACGAACTTGCCGTAATTCGAACCATGCTCCCTTAAAATAGCCGATTAGGTTGCCAAGCGGACGAGTGATTCGTTTAAGCTTCGCTCCATCGCCAGCTTTTTGCTTACGCCTACGAGATATAGGCTTAGATACAGACTGCTTATCGTCGGACGCTTTTATGCGCCTGATGACAGGTTGCTTGGAGTCTTGATTTGCTTTTGCCACTGATTGTCTCCAATTTAAATAGTCTGCTATTGCAGACTGTCAATACTACTATACCTGACTACTGTAACTCAGTCAAGGAGAATACGGAAATCCCAGCTGCCAGGGTTGTTTCATATGCTACTATTAGTACGATGATTGTTATGGTTATCAGCTCGTTGTTGCTTCTTTCGTCTTGGCTTGCGGTATTTCACGGTGTTCGAATGAGAAAAACACTTAAGCGAGCCTTAATAACCTCTGAGCTTTCATCTAGCCAAGAGTATCCAAGTGTGAGCATCTGCATTCCCGCGAGAAATGAAACCCACGCTATGGCTGAGTGTTTGGAACGGGTTCTGAAGAGTGACTATAAAAAATTGGAAGTTCTTGTTTTTGACGACAATTCCAAAGACGACACAGCTGCTATTATCCGGTCATTTGCTCAAGCTGGTGTGAGATTCGTGGCTGGCACGGAATTATCTGAAGGTTGGCTAGGTAAGAATCATGCGCTTGATGTCCTCTCTAAAGAGGCAAGTGGTAAATATGTAGTTTTCATGGACGTTGATACTATTATCGCCCCTTCGACAATTCGCCGTTTGGTCGATGTGCTGTTACATGAAAAGAAAACAATGGCCTCGGTCATTCCTGAGCGAGGTGATGGTTGGCGCTTAAGCGTGTTATTTGGTCACCTTAGATATTTCTGGGAGATGACGGTGAGTAACGCCAGCCACCCCGCCACGGCAAGTGCACTTTGGATTATTGAGAGAAGAACACTACTTGATGAATTGGGTGGACTTGAGACTTATCGTGCTACCGCTGCATGTGAAGCCGCCATTGCAGCAAAGTTGGGCTATGACCGCTATAAATGTCTCGTTTCTTCCCAAGAGATTCAGGTTCAATACGAAAAGAAATGGTTATCACAGGTCGAGACAAGTAAGCGCCTACTTTATCCAAGAGCAAATGGTACGCGTCTCGGAGCGTTGCTTGCTCTCGGGTCTTTATTGCTGCTCAATGTGCCGGGACTCGTTATGATTTCAATTATCTTTATTGGATGGACAGAGCTTCACCTGTTAGCACTCGTTGCGATGCTAACAGGAATGCTCGTGTATGGAATGTATACTTATACATTTTGGCGACATGTTTGGTGGGCTGGAGTCATTGCTTGGCCGGTAGTAGTGTTTCAAGAACTACTATTCTTTATCAATAGTTTGCAGGGGTATTACAGAGGAACTATCACATGGAAAGGCCGCCCTATTTCGCCGTATCCTCGTCCATTACCGACTCAAAGTTGAGATATGAATATTCTCAATCTTCCTTGGTTACAGGGAGAGTAAAACTGAATGTTGATCCATGATTAAGGCGGCTTTTGACTTCAATTTGAGTCCCAATCTTTCTGGCAAGTTTGTCTGCAACATAGAGACCGAGCCCAGTCCCTCCAGTCTCCCGAGTTCGATAATCTTCAGATCTATAGAATTTCTTAAAAATCTTATCAAGATCGCTTTTGCTAATACCGATGCCGGTGTCTCTTACGGAAAATGTGACTGAGTCTTTATTCCGCGAAACCTGAAGCGTGACAGATCCTTCTTTGGTATATTTTATGGCATTGGTAATTATGTTTTGGAGTAATTCCTTTAAGTAAAGCTGGCTCGTCGTAACAACTCCTAGCTTACCAGTAGTATCAAGATTGAAGTGCAGCCCCTTTTTCTCAGCTTGTGGCGCATACTCTCTGTAAAATCCATTGACGAGATTATTTACGTCGATATCTTCGACTTCATCAGCAACACCTCGTTCGGCGCGTGATAATGTACTGAGATCGTTAATCATTCTGGATAAAAATACAATTTGTTCATGAGCAGTGCTGACTGTACGCTCAAGCGTGCCTGGTGGCGTCTTGCCTTTTTCAATCATCATCTGCAGATTACTAAGCGTGCCCTCGGCGATAGTGATTGGCGTACGGAGCTCATGACTGACGACGCTGATAAATTCGTCCCGCTCTTCTTCTAGGCTTTTCGCCTTGGTGACATCTCGTAAAATCAGCACATACCCATCTACTTTATTGCCGCCCTCTGACTGGCTATAGCCACTACGAATAGGTGAAATTGTTATCTCAAGTCGAATTCTTTCTTCGTCTACGACAATAGAAAGGTCGTCACGAATTACAACCCCTTTTGAAGCCTTCGCGAGACTAAGCAAGCTTACTGGTTCGTCCCCTTGGTTTACGGGGGAGAGGACCTCGTCGAGCGGTTTGTCATGGAGTGAGATATTGGTATTCAGGAGGCTCAAGCTTGCGGCATTATATATTTCGATCTTACCTTCCTCGTTAATGTTAATAACGGCGTCTGCAAGGTTATTTATTAAAGTATGAATTCGTGTATTTTGAAGTGCTTCTTGCGCTTGACTGCGAAGAAGCTCATCGCTATCGGCCTGTTGTATTCGTCGGAGAGCAACGATAAAGGCTCCGACGATTATTATTGACCCTACCGATATGCCATTTAAAAAGATGCGATCATTGTCGTATCCATGCAGTGCGATATCTAATAGGGCAACGAGTAGGAGAACCCCTCCGTTTAAAAGAACTCCGAAATTTAAGAGATAGATGTAGGAGATGAGTAACATCAGCATCCATCCGAGCGCGATAAATGGTGTGTCGAATCCTGAGATAAAAAGAATATACGCTCCAGCGAGGATATGATAGGCAATAAAGCGCGCCCATATCCCTTCGTGGGTTTTAGCCGGCATGATATACATTAGTGTTCCAAGGAGTATCCAAGGAATCAAAATCGCAAGGAATGTGAGAGCTGCAGTGTCATCTCTTCCAGGAAACTGATTAGCGAGTAATCCATAAGGTACCAGTGCCATTGGCAACACAGCTGCCGCAATGCGGATCGTTTCCCTGGTTCGTTTTTTTACCTCCACCCCTGCGGTCGCCATACTGTGCTCATTATACAGGACGCATAAGCTTTTTTTAAATAGAAGGTGCGTAGTCTTTTATCTCGCGTCGATGTGCCTTGTAATTCGGATCGCATTTCTCTACTAACGTCCAAAATGCGGTCGAATGGTTAAGCTCAACTGTATGACTAAGTTCATGAACTAGTACGTAATCTATTAGATCAAACGGCAATTTCATGAGAGCTATATTTAGACTGATTGTACCAGTGGACGAACAGCTACCCCACCGTCCAGCTGCATGAGAAAACCGGACTTTCTGATAATTGTAGCCATGTTGTTTTGCTAGGTACGCTAACCGTCGAGGTAAGTAGCTCTTCGCTTCTTTACGCAGAGCGGCGATTATAACTGGGCGAATGAGCATTTGTACACTGCGATCCTCGATTGTCAGGTTATTGGGCAAGGATATGATAATTTGTTGTCCGTGTCTTGTAACTGAACATTCAGAGCTTGCAGCTGGTCTGACAATCAGCCGATGGCTTTTACCTATAGGTGTCGCCTCTGTATATACACTGGTATTATGATGATTCTCCAGCATGCTTCGTATTTCATTACGAGAATTATTAATGAACTTCTTTACTAGGAGGACAGGTGCGTACAGTGGCATGGATACGCGTAATTGACCATCGGTACCGACCTTAACGCGTATATATGACGCTCTTGAGTTTCTGACAAGCTTTACCTGTCCGAACTCCTTATCCATTAGCGTTGGCATCAAATCTCCTTACCTTGCGGTTGTGCCACGTCTAGGAGTGGCAACGGCTGGGCGTTGCTTTGGCCGGAGGGGTTTAACGAGCTGACGATTCGCTACGAGATGTTTAAGTACTGCCTTCACTTGAGTGGCGAACGTATGTTTTCCACTTATAACTACATGTGGTTCGTTGCCCTGTGGGGAATCAAATTCTTTCATGAGTCCTTCAAACATAGCAGGCGTAACGCGACGCCCAGCCTTCTTCCCTGCCTTTAGAAAACGTGACCTTGAAGTGTTACTATCCGTTTGTACCCACACAAACAACGGGGTGTACCCAGCATCAAGTGCTATGTCCTTAAGTTCTTGACGCTGCGCCTTACTTTCAGATGGACCATCGAACACTATAGCTTGCCCCGTTCTAAAAGCGGTTTCAAGCATATGGATTGTAAACTTGCCTGCAATTGAAGCATTGTGGTCAGCCAGCTCCAGAATAGTGTCGTAATTGATGTATGGCGTATGGAAAGTTGCAGAAAACTTCTCGGCAAAAGTACTCTTACCGCTCCCAGGAATTCCAACCAGAATAATCAGATGAGGCTGGCTTAAGCTAAGTGACTTCATGTTGACAGTATAGCAAATTTAAGCCGATTATAATTTCCTTATCTAATGACGTTTATGTTAAAAAGATTACAATTAACATTATTGACATTTGAAGAAATCTATTGTAAAGTGAAACCCATAAGCCTGTGAGGGGCGAAATATAAGGAGTTTATTAGTAATGAGACTAAATCTAACTAGAAAAAAGGTCTTCACTGCTGTTGCCACCATGGTGGTTGCTGTTGGTGCATTCGTGACACTCCAGGTGCTTACTGGGGGCTCACTTGCTGCCGTTAGCTTTGGTGAAGGTCGTCGTGACTGTGACTATACAGATGTGATTGTCAACTGCGGTACTCGAAGCACTCAGGAGCTACTTGAGGTATACGACAGCAATAACGATCGTCGCGGGAACCGTGACATCCAAGCTATTTTCAATCACTATGGTATTACGCGGAGCGATATTACCGGTAGTGAGGTTAAAAAGGGTTGGCTAAATACCAACGGAACAATTGTTGTTGATGGTGAGACCGTTGCAACAAATGCTAAGTCTCTCTATCGAGTCCATCCAGGCAAAGAGGTTAGCCCTGTTAATATTGCAGGAAAAACTTACTATATCGGACCAGTAAATAATAACTATCGACTTGGCGCTGACGTATTCGTGTTCTATCGAAATGGTCAGTTCCATGCTGCCATTCAGGCAAGTTGTGGAAATCCAATTATTGCCACTCCTACTCCAAAACCAAAACCACAGCCTAAACCAGAATATTCATGCGACTCCCTCAAGGCAACCAAGATTGATCGTACTCGTTACAGTTTCACCGCGTCTGCGAGCGCAAAAAATGGAGCGACTGTAAACAGCTTTAACTACGACTTCGGAGACGGTACAAAACTAACTGCTGTTGGAAATACTGTTCAGCACACGTACGCAAAGCCTGGAAAATATAACGTTGCTGCAACTGTCAACGTAAACGTAAACGGTCAGATTGCGGTAAATCATAGCCAAAATTGTAAGGTTACTATTACCGTTGAAGAGGAACCGAAACAACCAGAGTATAAATGTGAAAGCCTGACTTCTAAGAAACTTAGCCGGAATCGCCATAGCTTTACTGCTACGGGTAGCGCAACAAACGGCGCTGATATAACTGGTTATACATTTAACTTCGGAGATGGCACCTCGACTGTCACCACTACTAACCGCACGGTTGAACACACTTATGCTAAGCCAGGAACATATACCGCTAAGGTCACGGTAAATGTACGTGCAAATGGTCAGAACAAGACCACGACTGGTCCTAAGTGTGAAGTCAAGGTTACTATTG
>CAZKUV010000003.1:32234-37373 GCA_964556075.1 uncultured Candidatus Saccharibacteria bacterium
CGACTGGTCCTAAGTGTGAAGTCAAGGTTACTATTGAGGAGGAACCTAAGCAACCGGTATATAGGTGTGATAGCCTTGCAGCGCAGAAACTGTCTCGCGATCGATATCGATTCACTGTTACCTCGACTGCTGAAAATGGCGCCAATGTAGTAAGCTATACCTATAACTTTGGCGACGGTACAAGTACAGTAACTACTCCGAACCGCACTGTTGAGCACACGTACGCAAAGCCTGGCAACTACACTGCTAAGGTAACTGTGAACCTAAATGTTAATGGTCAGAACAAGACCACGACTGGTCCTAAGTGTGAAGTCAAGGTTACTATTGAGGAGGAACCTAAGCAACCATCTTATAAGTGTGAAAACCTAAAAGTTATCAAGAAAGTCAGCCGCACCGAATTTCAGTTCCAAGCTACAGCTTCGGTTGAAAATGCAACAATTAAGAGCTACACCTTCAATTTCGGCGATGGCAAGAGCGAGTCTGTAACATCGACCGCTAAAACTGCTACGGTGTCTCACGCATATGATAAACCTGGATCGTACACTGCTAGTGTTTCAGTTTCCATGAGTGACGGTAAAACTGTTACAGGGCCAGAATGTAAGGTGACTGTAAAGGTGGATGAAAAGCCAGACGAGAAGAATCCTGGAATTGAAATCGAAAAGACAGTTAATAGCAAGGAACACGCGAAGGTTCCAGTAGGCGACGAATTCACATATGAGATCACTGTTCGAAACACAGGCAATGTAGTTCTAAAGAACGCAATAGTCGTTGATAAAGCACCAAGCCAAGTAACACTTGTCTCTTCGGAACTTGGTACTATTAAGAACAACGAGTGGACGTACACTATTCCGCAATTAAACATCGGTGAATCTAAGCAGTTCACGATTAAGGCGAAATATACTAAGTACGCAGAAGGCACCCACAAGAATACAGTCTGCGTCGATACTCCAACCGTACCTGGAAATCCAGACGACTGTGATGACGCGACTACTGAAACAAAAGAGCCAATCGAAGTTTGTGACTTGAACGACAATACCGTTAAGACCATTGAAAAGAGTGAGTTTGATGAAACTCATATGACAACAGACCTCAGTAAGTGCGGTAATATCGAAGTCTGTATCATCGAAGATAAGGTTATTAAATCCATCGCAAAGAATGAGTATGACGAGTCGACGATGACAACAGATCTGAGCAAGTGTGAAGAAAGTCCAATTGTTCCTCCTGAATTGCCAAAGACTGGTCTTCAGACCATTATCGGAGGTACAATCGGCATCGGTTCAATCACAGCAGCTGGCTACTACTGGGCTGCAAGTCGACGAAACCTACTGAGTACACTCCTTAATCGCTAGACTAGGTTGACTCAACATCTGCAATAAACACCTCTTCATTAGCAAGAGGTGTTTTGCTGTGATATAATTCCCACTTGACAAAATTGACACAACATCAAGCTTATGCTATACTGAGATAAAGTTTGGTGTGGCAATAAATGAAAGGGGTGACAATGAACGGATTAGTAAAAGTGTGTCTGACAAGTGTAAGTTTATGCGTTCTCGCTAGCGTACTTGCAATTATCACATCTGGTACAGCTCACGCACTTGATGGGCATCGAAATTGTAACGACGATGCTATCGTTCGTTGCGGTGCTGGCTCCCTTACCGAATTACTCGAGAAATATGATAAGAACGTCGGTGATGTACAGGCAATTTATCGACATTATGGCATAAGTCGCAGCGATATCTCTGGTCAAACGAGTGAAGTAAAGTATGGAACTGTGTATCAGGACGGGCGTATAGTTGTTGACGGCAAAGTGGTTGCCACAAACGCTTATTCCCTTTCACGTGTTGCATTTAGCGATAAAAACGGAACTCCGCCACGGATCAAGAATATAAATGGCACGACTCTCTATGAGGGTCCGAATATGAGTATTTTTGTTCGTACGGTTGATATCTTCGCATTTTTCCGGGATGGAGAGTTTTATAAAGGTATTATTAGCTCATGCGGTAATCCGCTCGTTGCTACTCCGAAACATCAACCAAAACCCCAACCTAAACCTGAAAAGCCTATCAAGCCCCAACCTAAGCCTGAAAAACCAGTTAAACCTGAACCTCAACCAGAGCCCGAAGAGACGTATTGCCCTGTCGAAGGAAAAGAGCATCTACCTGAAGACAGTCCAGAGTGTGTCGAGGAGCAAGCACCTATCCCTGAATTGCCCAAAACAGGACTCGGTACTTTCGTGGGAGGCAGTATAGGAATTGGTTCGATCACAGCAGCCGGATACTACTGGGCGGCTAGTCGCAGAAACTTACTAAGTACGTTATTGCAACAAAACAAGTAGTGGAAGAGCCACAACAGCTTGTAATTGCAGACAAGATTTGTCAAAAACGGTGAGCTAAGAGTGTCGGTAAATTAACCGTTGGACAAGTTCAATGAGTTCGGACTTTTTATTCTCAGCAATGGTAAGACCAGCTATCGCATCAAGTGCATGACGGGAATGGAGTTCCACTAGAGACTCGATATCAGCCTTTGCTCCGGAATTGTTTATGATACTTAAGACCTCATCCGCTTCGGATTCGGATAAAGTCTCTTGTTTATCGAAAAGTTCCTGAAGGCGCATCCCCAGTTCGGCTGGTGCACCTTTTAAAGTGTGTTGAATAAGAAGCGTGCGCTTTTTTTCAATAAGATCCGAACGGTTTGATTTTCCTGTTGCTGCGCTATCTCCAAATACTCCTAATAAATCATCTTTCAACTGGTATGCGATACCGATATGTTCACCGATGTGGCGGAGTTGCCGTAAATCTGTATCAGGGGCTCCTGACAGAGCAGCACCGGATACCATGGGGTATTCGAAGGAATAGGATGCGGTTTTATACCTCGCTACTGCAAGCGGATCGGTGGTTCCAATCGGATAAAGTGCCGATTCGGTATCGATTAGTTCGCCTCCAGCGACGGTAACTATTGCTTCATGAAGAAAGCTTTGCATTTGTAGCTTGAGTGCGGAATTAAGATCGGACTCAAGAACGATGTTGTATGCAGATGATAAAAGCAAGTCTCCAGCTAAAAGTGCTGCTGATAATGCATAATGAGCTTTTTCCGTATCTGAGACGTTACTGTATATCTCTTGATATCTTCCGGCTATATTTTTCTTGCCATGACGGATTAAGTCTCGGTCAATTATATCGTCATGGATAAGTAAGCTTGCGTGAAGCAATTCCCAAGCGCAAGCGGCGGCGAGTATTGCTTTATTTGTCTTACCGCCATAAAGTTTGTGAGTCAACAGAAATAACCGAGGACGAAGGCGCTTGCCACCTCCTTTGATGTACGTATCAATTTCCATCCAAAGGCGTTCGTATTGCCAACCTATAGAGTTAGAAAACTGACGGTTAGACTCGCAGTAGTTTATAAGGGTTGTTTCTATTTCGTTCTTATCTAATTCGGTCAACGCGGGAATCTCCAAATACTACAATACACATTATCATTATTAACTATAGCAAATAATAGAGGTAACGAGCTAACTGGTATATACTAAGGCATAAGTACTATGAAGACAATTTCTGATAAGGACCCATGGCTGGAGCCGTACAGGGCTAAACTTGAAGAGCAACAGGCTTATTTGCGTCAGTTTGAGAAAAGATTACTTAACGGAATGTCAGTCGATGAGTTTGCGCTCGGTCATCTATATTTCGGACTCCAAAGAGACAAAGACACTTGGATGGTACGGGAATGGGCACCACATGCAACAAAAATCTACCTACTATGCGACAAGAATCAATGGAGTGATGATGAAGCGTATGCATTTGTGCGTGGCGAGCGTGGCATCTGGGAGTTGCGGTTACCTTATGAAGCTCTAGACACGGGGGACCATTATAAGCTCCGAATTCACTGGAATGAAGGTTCAGGAGAAAGGATACCTTCGTATGCAACGTATGTCGTTCAAGATCCTACCACTCACTTGTTTGACGCAGTTGTGTGGCAGCCTGATTATCTCTACGAGTGGCGCCACGCTGCCCCACCCCGACCAAGTGTCCCTCTAATTTACGAGGCGCATGTGGGAATGAGCAGCGAAGAGCCCGAGGTTGCCTCATATATTTATTTCGCCGATAATGTACTACCACGCATTAAGGAATCAGGATATAACACGGTGCAACTGATGGCTGTTCAGGAACACCCTTTCTATGGCAGTTTTGGCTATCATGTGTCCAACTTCTTTGCTGCTAGTTCTCGTTTTGGAACTCCCGATGATTTGAAATACTTAATTGATACAGCTCATGGGATGGGTTTACGAGTAGTTATGGACATTGTACATTCCCATGCGGTCAAGAATGAGCTTGAAGGTCTAAGTAGGTTTGATGGCTCACTGAATCAGTACTTCCACGAAGGAGAGCGTGGCAATCACCCAGCATGGGATTCACGAGTATTCGATTACGGAAAACCTGAAGTGGTACACTTTTTGCTATCAAACGTTCGCTACTGGCTAGATGAGTACCGTTTCGACGGATTTCGTTTCGATGGAGTTACAAGTATGATTTACCATGATCATGGTCTCGGAAAAGCGTTTACCAGTTATGACGATTATGTATCGGAAAATATCAATTTAGACGCGCTAGCCTATCTTAGGTTGGCTAACAGGCTTGCTCATGCCGTTAATCCAGATGTGACAACTATTGCTGAGGATACTAGCGCATTTCCTGGTCTGGCCGCTCCTGAGAGCGTAGGTGGCATAGGTTTTGATTACCGACTCAGTATGGGTGTCCCTGATTTATGGATTAAAACGTTGAAAGAAAAGCGTGACGAAGAGTGGGAATTAGGCCATTTATTCCATGAATTAACGACACATCGTCCTGAAGAGAAAATCATTAGCTACGCGGAGAGTCATGACCAAGCTTTGGTCGGGGATAAGACTCTTATATTTCGTCTTATAGACAAAGAGATGTACGATCACATGCAGATCGATGACGAAGATTTAATTGTTGAACGAGGCATAGCGCTTCATAAAATCATCCGTTTATTGACGGCTGCTACGCACGGTGGCGGATACTTAAACTTTATGGGTAATGAATTCGGCCATCCAGAATGGATTGATTTTCCGCGAGAAGGTAATAATTGGTCGTATCATTATGCGCGCCGTCAATGGAGTCTGGC
>CAZKUV010000004.1:0-35205 GCA_964556075.1 uncultured Candidatus Saccharibacteria bacterium
GATTGTGCTCTAAAAGAAACTGGTGTAAAGGGCGATACTATGGGCGAAAGAATGAGGACAGCCAAAGATAAATGGTCAAACAGAGATGCAGTTTGGAGGGCGCATAAACTTAGGAATCAAATTGTTCATGAAACTAATGTCCAGGTAACCTATGACACTGCGCGTCGCGCTCTCGCAGGTTTCAAGAGAGCATTAAAGGATATAGGAGCAATTTGATGAGCGCTTATGATCATTATGAGATGACAATTGGTATTGAGTGTCATGTTCAGCTCGCAACCGCAACGAAGCTTTTTAGCCCAGCAGACAATGACGCACGTGATGCTGATCCGAACAGTAAAGTATCACCAATAGACTTTGGTCTTCCTGGTATGCTGCCAGTCTTAAACAGAGAGGCAGTCAATCTCGCAATTAAAGCGGGTAAGGCATTAAACTCCACAATTGCAAAAGTAAGTCGATTTGACCGCAAACATTATTTTTACCCTGATCTCCCCAAGGGGTACCAAACAAGTCAGATGTACAACCCGATAATTATTGGTGGATATGTCGATGCGCCACTTGAGAATGGGGAGACGATACGGGTACGAATACATCATGCCCACATGGAAGAGGATGCCGGAAAGCTAACGCATCACGGGGACTATAGTCTGGTTGATCTTAATCGAGCAGGAACACCTCTCATAGAGATAGTCTCCGAACCTGATATACACAGTCCGGCCGAAGCTCGAGCATACGCTACTGAGCTATTTCTTCTAATGACTTATGCAGGAGTCACATTCGGTGACTTGTACCATGGCAATATGCGCTTCGATGTCAATATATCAGTAGCCAAAAAAGGATCCGATAAACTGGGTCGAAGAACTGAAGTAAAGAATCTTAACTCTTTCCGCAGCGTAGAGAAGGCTGCTGAGTATGAGTTCATACGTCAAGTTGATCTTCTCGAAAAAGGTGAAGAGGTTGTACAAGAGACGCGCGGCTGGAATGATGATAAGCAAGTAACAACTTCGCAGCGTAGCAAGGAGGATGCCCAAGATTACCGTTATATGCCCGATGCTGATATCCCACCTATTGTATTAACGGATGAACAAATTAAAGAAATATGGTCTACTGTTCCTAAACTCCCACCTCAGTACCGCGAAGAGTTTTCTCGCCTTCATGTTGACCCTTCCGTAATAAGCAAGATACTTTCGCGAAAAGAGTATGCCGACATCGTATCTTCGGTGCTAGAAGAAGGAGGAGTGGGTCCTGCAATGCGTGTTGCAAATTGGATCGCAAGTAATCTAAGTATTGAGGAGGAAACTAGCAAGGTTATCTCCCCAAGCGTAGTAGATTTGCTGGACTTAACAGGTATGACTGAGAGGTCAGAAATTAGCTCGAATAGTGCATCGGAACTGTTCAATGCGCTTATGAACGGCGCAACCAACCCGAAGAAAATCGCCGAGGAGCGGAACTTGTTGCAGGTAAGTGACGAAAATACAATCGCAGCGATTGTCGATGAAGTGATGGCTGATCCTGCAAGCCAAAAGGCAATTGAGGATATTAGGGGTGGTCATGAGAAGGCGATTGGGTATCTTGTCGGACAGATTATGAAGTTGTCGAAAGGTAAGGCGAATCCGGCACTTGCTCAAAAACTGATTCGCGAAAGATTGTAAATGGAGGAAGAACGGCCAGACCTTAGAGCAGAGAACACCCGCAGTTCTGTGCAATTCATTTTTGAGCGACACAAACCTTGGAACATGAGACCATGCCATGTCGATTCTATAATAGTTACTCGAAGCAGGTAGATACACATGAAGCGGACGAAAAGTAATAAGGAATGGGGGTACATGTGAAGCAGCCTACTAAAGCAATTATTCCAGCAGCAGGTTTTGGAACACGCTTTTTACCGCAGACAAAAGCAATGCCAAAAGAGATGCTACCACTTATCGACAAGCCTATTATTCAATATGTTGTTGAAGAACTGGTCGCAGCAGGAATTCAAGATATTATCATTGTCGGTAGTAGTAATAAGCGATCGATTGAGGATCATTTTGACGAACCCAGTCAGGATTTAATCGCCAACCTAGAGGCTGGTGGTGATAAAAAACGGTCGTATTTGGATAAAGTAAGGTCGCTAGCCTCTATGGCTAATTTCGTATATATTCGGCAGAAAGGTCCTTACGGAAATGCTACTCCGCTTCTTAGCGCTGCGCATCTCATCGACAAAGGCGAGCCGTTTATCTATAAGTGGGCGGATGATTTCTTTAGTCCTGATGCAAACTCAACGAAGCAATTAATCGAAACATATAATCGATTTGGCGGTGGTGTCTTTGCATGCAAGAAAGCATTACGTGACGAAGAATATAGCCAATATGGATTTGCCGATGGGTCTGCGGTTGATGACCACACTATCAAGATGACATCCGTTATTGAAAAACCGGGCAAAGATAAGGCACCATCTGATCTCGCAAGTGTCAGTAATTATTTATTGCCCGCTGAACTGATTTCATATGTTGAGAAGGCAGCTATAACCCATAAAGAAGGGGAATTTACATTTCAACCTATGGTACAGCAGATGATTGACGATGGATATGAGTTCTTTGCTCGTGAGATTGTCAATGCAACTTTTTATGATACTGGAAATCCTCTCGAGTACCTTAAGACTACGTTCGATTTTGGATTAAGCCATCCTGAATTCGGAACAGAACTTGCCGAGTATCTCAAAAAAAGACTATAATTAATACATGGACTGGGCACAAATACTAGTTATTGTTCTCGCTGTGTTGTTCGCCTTCTTTCTGTTGGCAGCAACGGTTTTGGCTGTATTGCTAATAAAAGTTACTCGTCAAATCAAAGAAGTATCGGCGAGTGCTGAGCGGACTGTTCATGCTATCGAAGGGTCGATGAATGCCATAAACAAGTCTGCGCTTCCACTTATCGTAGCAAAGAAAATAGTTGAGCAGGTATCAAAGAAATCACAAAACAAGAAAGGAGGCTAGCGCATGAATAAGAATAAATTTGCGCTCGGTGCAGCCATCGGTGCGGTAGCTGGTGTTCTTGCTGGAATTCTTACTGCTCCGAAGTCCGGGAAGGAGACTCGAGAGGACTTGAAGATCAAAGCTGCAGAATTAAAAGAAGAGACGGCTCGACGTATAGAAGCTTCGAAGAATACCAAGCGACCAATCGATGCTATTAAAGATCAAGCGGAACAAGCTGTTACACGCGGCAAGGAACTCATTAAAGGTTCGCCGGATAAAAAATAGTCATACGGGAGAATGGTTAGATTTGGCAGGATTCGCTGCTCAGCGTCGTATTTTTGATACACTGGATATAGTATGGGGGTAAAAACAGATACATCTTCAACCAACGATTCGGGATTATTGCCGTCAGATTTTGTTCATTTGCATAATCATACTCATCACAGCCTTCTCGACGGGTTAACGAAAATACCTGATCTAGTCGAGAAAGTTAAGTCGTATGGCATGGAAGCTGTGGCAATTACGGATCACGGCACAATGTCGGGAACGATTGAGTTTTATAAAGAAGCAAAAAGTGCTGGCGTGAAACCAATTATTGGGATGGAGGGTTACGTTGCGGCTAGGTCGCGTTTCGATCGTGATCCAGCAAAAGACAAAGCACGGTATCACCTTACGCTTCTTGCTATGAATAAGGCAGGATATAAAAACCTGATGATGCTTGCGACGAAAGCAAGCCTTGAAGGGATGTATTATAAGCCTCGTATTGATCACGAACTCCTAGAACAATATAACGAGGGTCTAATAATACTTAGTGGATGTGCGAGTAGCGAGCTTGGTGAAAATCTTCGAGTAGATAACTATGAAGAAGCAAAAAGGATCGCCGCGTGGTATAAGTCTATTTTCGGCGATCGTTATTATCTGGAGTTGCAAGATCATGGCCATCCTGATAGTCCAACTGCCTGGGATATACAGACAAAAATAAATGAAGGTCTAGAAAGACTTTCTAGTGAACTAGATATTCCTTGTGTGGTAACCAGCGACGGGCATTACCTGTCTCATGAAGATCGAGATACTCATGAGATTCTACTCTGTGTCGGAACGGGAGCGTTTTTATCAGACGAGAATCGGATGAGCCTCAAGGATTTCGAGCTTCACGTTACAGATCCCACCGACATTATTGGTAGATGGAGCGATAAAAACCCTGAAGCTGTAAAAAATACGAAAAGAATTGCTGACCGCTGTGCGCTGGAGATTGAATTAGGAGGAATACTAATTCCAAAGTTCCCAGTGCCAGAGGGCGAAACTGAAAAAAGCTACCTCGATCTCCTCGTGTATCGCGGAGTTGCTGTCCGTTATCTCAATAAGACGAAAGAAGAGTCAGAAAAACTTACGATTGAACAGATTCGAGCTCAGATTTCTGATGAGATTCAAGAACGCTTAACGATGGAGCTAGATGTTCTTGAAAAAATGGGATACAACGGATATTTCCTTATCGTACAAGATTTTATTAACTGGGGTAAATCTCAAGGAATAATCTTTGGTCCGGGTCGAGGATCTGCGGCAGGTTCCATTGTTGCCTATGCTCTAAATATTACTGATCTTGACCCATTGCATTACGGTCTGCTATTTGAACGGTTCTTAAACCCAGATCGTATTAGTATGCCAGACATAGACATTGATATACAGGATACCCGTCGAGATGAGGTCATTGCATATTGTGCTGAAAAATACGGAGAAGCTCGTGTGGCAAATATCGTTACTTTTGGACGTATGGCTGCTCGTGCAGCCGTTCGCGATGTAGCCAGGGTATTACAAGTACCATATGCTGAAAGTGATCGTCTTGCAAAATTGATTCCACCTCCCGTTCAGGGGCGTCATATACCACTTAGGAAAAGTGTCGAAGAAGACGCGGATCTCAAAAGAGAGTATGAGTCAAACCCGACAGCGAGAGAAGTATTCGACTTTGCAATGCGCCTTGAGGGTACAATTCGATCACACGGAGTTCATGCTGCCGGTGTAGTCATCGCTCCTGACGATATTGTAAATTATGTTCCGCTCGAAATGGCACAGAAGGGAGTTGTGTCGACCCAATATCCTATGGGTCCAGTGGAAGAGCTCGGGCTTTTAAAGATGGACTTTCTTGGTCTTAGTAACCTTACCATTATTAACAACGCTCTTAGAATAATTCGTAAAGTATACAAAGATGACATTGAGCTTTCGAGGTTGCCTCTAGACGATCAAAAGACGTACGAACTATTTCAACGTGGCGATACAACCGGGGTGTTTCAGTTAGAATCTGCGGGAATGAAGCGCTATCTTCGAGAGCTAAAACCAAGTTTTTTCGATGACATTATTGCGATGGTAGCACTTTATCGACCTGGCCCGATGCAGTTCATCGATAGTTTCATTAGACGAAAGCATGGTGAAGAAAAAATCTCGTATTTGCATCCAAAGATGGAAGCGGCATTATCTAGTACGTATGGTATTTTAGTGTACCAGGAACAGTTTATGCAAATTTCAAAGGACCTTGCGGGTTTCACTGGTGGCCAGGCGGATACGCTCAGGAAGGCGGTAGGCAAGAAAATAATGGAGATGATGAAAAAGGTTAAACCTGAATTCATCGAAGGGGCAATCAAACATTCGAATGCCAACCGAGAAGATATGGAGAAATTCTGGGCGCAGCTTGAAGAGTTTGCTAATTACTGTTTCAACAAGTCCCACGCGGCTTGCTACGGGCTAATTGCCTATTGGACTGCCTATCTTAAGGCACACTATCCTGATGCTTTCATGGCTGCCCTGATGACTAGCGACCACGATGATATCGACCGACTTGCAATAGAAATTAATGAGTGTAAGCACATGGGGATCCGGGTACTCTCCCCAGATGTGAACGAATCATTTGGCGAATTCGCTGTCGTTCCTGGCCAGAATGCCATACGATTTGGAATGACAGCCGTGAAGGGAGTTGGTGCCGGAGCTGCAGAAGAAATAATACGAGCCCGTCAAGAAGGAAAGTTTTCGAGTATCGAGGATTTTGCTCGAAGGGTAAGCACTGCAAAGGTAAACAAGAGAGTGTACGAATCTCTCATCAAAGCTGGGGGGTTTGACGCGTTCGGCGATCGTTCCGACTTGCTATTTAATCTTGAAGAGATACTTGCATTTGCTTCGAAAATTCAAAAAGAAGAGTTGAGCGGACAAGCTAATCTTTTCGGAGATTTACTTGGTGATGTTTCTGTTCAACCTAGTATTGCGATGAAATCCTCACCAACAAAATTTACCGAAAAAGAACAGCTCACCTGGGAAAGGGAACTGCTTGGATTGTATATCAGCGCGCACCCCCTAGATAACTACGATCACTATTTCGAGGAGCAGACAGTTGCTCTAACTAAGCTTTCTCCACAAAACGATGGCGCAAAAGTTACTGTTGGTGGGATTGTTGTTGATGTCCGGACAATTGTTACCAAATCCGGTTCGAAAATGGCATTTGTTCGCATAGAGGATAAGACAGGGGAGGGTGAAATAATAGTATTCCCGAACTTGTTCGAACAAGTCGGTGGTAAGTTAGTTCAAGATGCAGTCATTAGAGTCTCTGGACGCATTAATGCTCGGGACAGGGAAGGTAATCTTATTAATGAATCAAAAGTGATTGCAGAAGAAATTTCAGCAGTAACAGACCAGGAGTTACACGAATATGAGTCCACGGGACGAAAGATGGAGGCTCCAAAGGCAAGAGCAAACGTTACAGCAACTCGAGTGGCGAAAAAATCACAGCCTGGAAAATCTGGTGGAATCACCGCTGCTGTACTCCCTCAGTTACATAAACCATCTGTCACAATCGAAAGCTCGCTACCGAAAAAACTTTTCGTTCAGATTAAGGATCCTGAAGATCATGATTCGCTCCTCCGTCTAAAAGAAGCATGCACTCAGCACCCTGGTACAAACGACATAATCTTGGTACTTGGTCAGGAAAAAAAATCCGCTCTACGACTACCGTTTAAGGTCGATAATAGCGATGAATTAATTGGAAAACTAGTTCGTGATCTTGGTGAAGACTGTGTAATTTTGAAATAATTTGTACCTTCAAGTATCCTAGTGATAAAGTGTAAGCAGTATGCAAACGCAAAAATCGAAGCGAAATTTGGGATTTACCATCGTCGAGCTCCTTATTGTTATAGTAGTTATCGCCATTCTAGCTGCTATTAGTATTGTCGCATACACTGGTATACAAGCACGAGCCCGTGATACGACCCGTAAGAATGATTTGGCCGCAATCGCAAAGGCCTTAGAGGTTAGGGCGATTGACAATACCCATACACTTGGGCATGGGAATAGCTGCACAAGTACTTCGTCTACCAGTGGCTGGTTCTCTCAAACTGGTATGAGTTTGAGCGGTACTAATTATGGTTCAAATTCAGCAGCACACTGTCTGTCGCTTGAAAGTAATACTTCCGTAATCTATAAAGATCCTAGCGGTGCAACATCGTGTGCCTCAGGAGCACCAGATACATGTTTTGCTTATATGTATTGCTCTGCTGGAAATTACACGTATATTTTCGCGCACCTTGAGACAGTCAACACGACGAGTACATCCGTTGATGGTGCCGGGTGCCAAACTGCCTATGATACGACGTGGGGAATGAATTATTTCGTGCGGGCGACAAAAAGTGGTAATTAATTACTTGCCTTTATGCTTGTAAGAGCATAAAGGGCAATTCCAGTGGCAACCGACACATTAAACGATTCTTTTTGTCCGGACATCGGTATCTCAATAATTTGGTCGCATTCTTTTAAAAAATCCGACTGGATGCCATACACTTCTTCACCGACGGCAAGAATAAATTCATCGGGAGGTCTAACACTGCCTACTTTAATAGAATTTTTCGATTGCTCTAATGCTAAAATTGGCAGCGAATTCATCTGCATAAATTCATCTAACGATTCGTAGTACGTAAACGGGACTAACGATTCTGCACCAAGAGCTGTTTTGTGGATTTGCTTGGTAATCTTCTGAGCAAGGTGAGGTAGACGAGTGTCATGTTTGTGATACGGATATGGGGTATAGCCAGTGAGAATGATATGTTTAACTCCAAACCCTTCTGCGGTTCGAAAAATAGCACCTACATTATGTGTTGATCGGATATTGTGCAGCAAGAGAGAAATGACTGGCATGGGGTAATTATACTATGTTTCAAACACTAGTGTTTTAAGGTACAATAAGCGGTAATGGACGAACAAAAAGTACAACAGCAGCGTCGAGAACAAGAAGAGAACGCAACTCGTGAGAGGGCAGCTATTGTCGGTCTTCAATATCTTGATACAAGATATGTTGAGAACACGATTGAGTTGGTGAGCGGCGTATTGACTATCGAGGACATGTACAAAGGAAAGCTCGTGCCTCTTTCGGCTGGCCATGAGGAAAAGCCTTTTCAATTCGGGGTAACGACACAGACTCCTCAATCCGTAGTGACTAGTCTGAAGCAGCATTACTCGAGCAACGGCTACATCGTAGAATTCTTTATGATTAGTGGCAGTGGATTCAAAGCATTGATGCGTCGTTACGACCCTCCTAAGGAGATAGTATATGACGATATTAAAATTGCTGAAGCAGGTGACAGCGCGACCATAGAAAGCGTTAGCCGCACTCTTAATAGTGTTGGCACGGATCGACTATTCGACTATATACTTACGCAAGCAGATAAATTAGGTGCGAGCGATATTCATATTGAGAATGAGCGTACAGAAATTCGCGTGCGCATGAGGATTGATGGCGCACTTCATCCAGTGGCGATTCTAGAAAAGGATCGGTATAGGGTCATCATCGGGGAACTGGCAAGCCGTGCAAATATTTCAGCAGCTGCTAAAGAGCCACAGTCTGGAAGTATTCAGATGGAAGTTACAACTGAAGATGGGACACATACGCTAAATCTTCGTGTCGAGACTGTTCCAACTTTGTATGGACAAGATGTCGCCCTCCGGCTATTCAACTTTAACGCCGATCTTCTAAACCTAGATTTGCTTGGTATACCTGAGCGACAACGTAAAGAAATAGACGAGATCATTAGCCATCCGAGAGGAATGGTTTTAATGGTTGGTCCGACCGGATCAGGAAAGTCAACCACGCTCTATAGCATGCTAAATGCATTAAACACGACAGAGCGAAAACTGATAACGCTCGAAGATCCAGTTGAGTTTAGTTTGCCTGGAATAACCCAGATTCCTATCGACACAACTGGGGGGCAGAGCTTCGCCGATGGATTAAGATCCGTACTCCGTCTCGACCCGGATGTCGTGATGGTCGGGGAAATTCGCGATCAGGATACAGCCAAGACTGCGATCCAGGCGTCTATCACCGGCCACTTGGTTCTTTCGACATTTCATGCAAATAGTGCCGCTGCCGCGTTTAGTCGCATGATTGATTTAATCGGAGTAAACCCAATTTTCAGCTCCGCAGTTCGTCTTGTGATAGCCCAGCGCCTGGTTCGCAAACTGGTTGATGAGACAAAGGAAGAGTATGAGCCGGATGAAGCTACGAAGAAGTATGTCCGAGATGTATTAGAAGGACTACCTAATGCACCAGACTTATCGAATTTCAGGCTGTGGCGACCCCGGTCAACTCCAGAGTATCCTTTTGGGTATAAGGACCGTATGGTTATTATGGAGCAAATGGTCGTGACGGAGCCAATCCAAGCATTCCTCCGGGGTGATGTGTCTGAAATTCATACGGAAGTCATTGAGAAAACAGCAAGACAGCATGGCATGCAGACATTACTTCAATCTGGAGTTCTGGCAGCGCTTCGGGGAGAAACTACGTTAGAAGAAGTGAACCGAGTGATTTAGGTCTTCAAAAAAGTATAATTTTGTGCTATAGTTGATAATTGATTTTAATAATATCTAATAAAGTGAGCAAGAGATGAGTTTTAAGTTAATCGAAAAGGTAAATGCGGCTCAGAAAAAAACAGCCGTAGTCGATGTTCGCACTGGTGATACAGTCCGCGTTTCTCAGAAGATCCGCGAAGGAAATAAAGAGCGTATCCAGGTTTTTGAAGGAACGGTTATTCGAACTGACCGTAAAGGATCTCATACGTCTCGTTTTACTGTACGGAAAGTTAGTAGCGGTGTAGGTGTAGAGAAAAGCTTTCTAATTAACAGTCCACTTGTTGACAAAGTTGAAATAGTTCGTCGGTCCAAGGTCCGTCGCAAGTATCTTTCATTCCTCAGAAACCGTAGCGGAAAAAGCGCACGTCTTAAGAGTCAAAACTTTGACCGCGAAGCTGCCAACAAACTTCCTGAAGCTGCGAATTCTGAAGTTCCAGAAGCTGCAGAGCCAAGCGAAGAATCGACGGCCGAATAACTTCCTTTCGCCTCAATGTGTTACCGCCCGACAACTCTCGGGCGGTTCTGTTATAGTTGAGTTATGATTCTTGGTATTGATGAAGCCGGCCGCGGTCCCTGGGCGGGACCACTGGTAGTTGGAGCTGTAATACTTGGCGAGAAAACCATTGATGGACTAACAGATAGCAAAAAGCTCTCAAGGAAAAAGAGAGAGCTTGTCTACATGCGAATCATTTCGGAAGCCTTAGCTCATGCAAGTGGTTGGGTATCTGCAAAAGAAATCGATGAAATCGGTATGAGCGAAGCGTTAAAACTTGCTTCGCGCAGAGCCGTCGAAAAAATAACCATCCCATATACTGAAATTATCATTGATGGTACAGTAAACTTCTTGCGTGATTCCGTAGACGGGAAGCTTGTAAAGACAATGCCAAAGGGAGATGTATTGAGACCAAGCGTCAGCGCGGCATCGATACTGGCTAAGGTCGAACGAGATCGATACATGTCGCATCTTGATAGGGTCTATCCCGGGTATGGTTTTGATAGTCATATGGGATATGGAGTGGATAGACACCACAAAGCAATTACTATGCTTGGAGCCACTCCGGAACATCGATTCAGCTTTGCTCCACTTAAGAAATACCGAGACTGATGCTTAGTAGGGAGCTGCATTTCTTAATTGTAGCGTCCTAGAGCTGTAAGCTACGGAGTTTTTCCCTGACTGCCTCACCATCGCTCTCGAGGGTAGTGATTCGCCCTTCTATTTCCTTGATACCGAGCTTAATAACCCGGTTCAAGGCAGGGACCGATAACTTTGGCACAAAGAATTCTTTATACTTAGCAAGGTGCTCTCTAGTAACTAAGCCGTTCGCTGCATACTGTGGGAAGTAATCGTAGCTCTTGTCACCCGAAAATGTCTTCTCAATCCACTCCCAATTGTCTGTTAGCCAATTCCAGGTAGCCTCACGCGCATAACGGGAACGAATTAAGTAGGCAAACCATCTGAATACATCCTGACTTCGTACGACTGTCGAATCTGTTATAGCTTGAAGAAGTATTTCAATCTGCTTCGCATTTCTGGCATGAGTAAGTCCAGAGCAAATATCATCGCGCAAATCGGCTGAAGATGTTGTTTTGTATGTATCAAGTAATTTTGTGATGACAGTATTGTCGGTACTGTATTTTACTGCTGCGCCTATCACCAGGTGTCGAAGTTCTGGGTCTATCTGTTCGACTCCTTGTTCGAACATGCGCATACACTTTTCTTCGATGGATGAGTCTTCCGCATATAACATTAGTCCGATGATGAGAGAACGCATTTTCGTTTCTGATTCTGGCTCATTCGGTCGTGGCTGCCATCCAAGGCGCTCGAATTGAGGCCGAGCTAATTCGCCGACGAAACGACGAAGCTTTTTTTCCGCTTCCTCGTCAGATTCGACAAATTTCCTCAGCTCCTTTGAGGCAAGTGCCATAATATCCCATACGCTTTCAGCCGTCTCGTTCCTATAGGCCTGAAGTAGCGCAATAAGTTCTGCGCTCGAAATGTTACCTCCGCGAGCGAGCAGAGTTTGCTCGTGTAGCAGCTGTAGGCGACCTATTTCGTCAAAAGTATCTAGCCTGTTGAGTAGCGCGTTGAGACGCTCCGGTGCATACTCGACTATAAAGTGATTCGCATCCTTAACATTTAATCGTTCATCATCAGGAATAGTTACCCTGAGCTCCCTTGTCTCAAGGATGGCGGGCATATCTTCGCTGCTTTCGCTTCCGAGTGGTATCGGCCAAATCCTATTGGACTCATCATGCGGACCGATAAAGAACTGCTTCTGACTTAAACCTTCAGAGGTAACGGTGACTACTGGGTACCCGCTTTGGGATATCCATGCATTCATTAGCCGCCCAACGTTTTGCCCGCTGGCTTCTGAAAGATGTTTCCATAGGTCTTCTGCCTCGGTGTTTTTATAAGCGAATTCCTTAAAGTAATTAGCAAGACCTTCCCGAAATGCATCATGCCCAATAAACTCTTGGCACATGCGCATTAGTCGCGCGCCTTTCGCATAGACTATCGCTCCGTCAAAAAGACTTGAAATTTCATCAGGGTGGTTAACGTCAACCTGAACAGGCTGAACGCCATCAATTGCATCTCTGCGGAGAGCCATGATGGTTTCTTGCGATGAAAAGTCGAGCCATATATTCCATTCCGGATGAATCGCATCAACGGCAATATACTCCATCAATGTTGCGAAGCTTTCATTGAGCCAAAGGTTGTTCCACCACTTCATGGTTACGAGATTTCCAAACCATTGGTGACTCAATTCATGGCTTATAACGGTTGCGATATATTGCTTACTAGCAACGGTGGTTGTAGCCGGATCGGCTAGAAGCGCTGTCTCTCGGTATGTTACCAGACCCCAGTTCTCCATAGCACCGCTGCTAAAATCAGGGAGGGCAACTTGATCGCATTTCGTAAGAGGATATGGAGTACCGAAGTATTCATCAAAAAATTCAATTGATTTCACAGAATGCTCGAGAGCAAAATCCAAGGCTTCAGGTCGTTGCGCCGGGGTTGCCCATACACTGACCTCAACTCCGCTTTTTGTTCTGGCCGTTCTCCTTTGCAGATTTCCGATAACCCATGCCAGAAGATAGGTGCTCATACGTGGCGTGGTCTGGAAACATGTTATTAGCATATTATCCTCAGTCTTTTGCCATTCTACCGGCTGGTTGCTCAGAACTGTTATGTTAGGTTCAGTTGTTAGCGTCAGATCGAAAGTAGCCTTCGCCTCTGGCTCATCGATACATGGAAAAACCTCTCGTGCATGGTGACTTTCAAATTGTGTAGCAAGGAGCTCTTTCTTTTCGCCGTTGTGTTCATAGTAGCACGGATAAAGACCATGCATAGCGTCTGTGATGGTACCAGAGAATGAAACAGTGATAATATGATCGCCAGCGGTAAGATATGGATGTGAAATTAGCAGCTCATCGTGTTCGCCGTGTGAGAATTTAGCGTTTTTACCGTCGACGGCCACATTATGAATAGTGAGGTCTTTCGCGTGAAGGGAAATACGTTCGGAATTTTCAATTACGGATCCTGTAATTGTAACCACGCCATTAAATTCACGCTCGACTCTCCGTAATTCAAGAGATAGTTGATAATTGTCGGGTACAAATTGTTTGATTAGTCGGTTTACTCGTTGCATACAGCCTATTGTAGCAAAGGTATACTAAGAGTATGAAACGAGCTTATGCCTTACAGAGCGGTATTGCCGTACTTATCTTACTCCTCGTAACGATACTGGGGTTGGTCGAGTCGTTTGAATTGCAGTACGATGAGGTGAATTTCGATCAAGCGCAATATGAGTCTGAAACCGAACCGCGTGAGGCTTTATCAGCATTGGATACTTTGGAAATTAAAGGGAGGGCGCCTAAGACGGGCTACTCACGATCACAGTTTGGAGACGATTGGGATAGTTCTGTAGGCTGTGATACAAGAAATAAGATATTACGACGAGACCTTCAAAATACTATAATTAATACAAAATGCCAGGTCGTAAGCGGTATTCTACATGATCCATATACTGGCGAAACCATACATTTTCAGCGAGGAAGCACTACTAGCCAGGAAGTGCAGATTGACCATATTGTAGCCCTCAGCGATGCTTGGCAAAAAGGAGCACAGCTTCTTAGCTTCGAAGAGCGAGTTATGTTAGCTAACGATCCTCTCGAGTTGTTAGCGGTTGATGGGAGAGCGAATCAGCAAAAAGGCGATAGCGATGCCGCATCGTGGTTACCGCCTAATGTTGCATTTAGGTGCAAGTATGTTGCGAGGCAAATTGCTATCAAGAAGAAATATAAATTATGGGTGACACAAGCGGAAAGTGACGCAATGCGACGAGTTCTTGGAAATTGCCCTGGACAGCGACTTCCTGTAAGTCAAGAAGTCGACGGTCAATGGTATACTGGGATACGATGAAAACTTCTTTTAATTTCCAGATAACTTCAGAATTAGGTAAAGATAGCTTAGCGAGAACTGGTATCATTTCAACGCCGCATGGCAAAATACAAACACCAGCTTTTATTGTAGTTGGCACGAAGGCAAACGTGAAGGCAATTTTACCTGAACAAGTCGCCACGTTTGGAGCGCAGGCAGTCTTAGCAAATGCATACCACCTATACCTCCAGCCTGGCCATGAGTTAATCGAGGCTGCGGGGTATCTCGGGAAGTTTATGAATTGGACTGGTCCAACTTTTACTGACAGCGGTGGTTTTCAAGTTCTATCGCTAGGTAGTGGTTTTAAAAAAGTGCTTGCGATGACGACTGACGTCGATGAGGAAATAGCGATAGCGAAGAAAGGACAGAGGCATGCATGGGTCGATGATGAAGGAGTGACGTTTAAATCACATCTTGACGGCAGTATGCATAAATTCACCCCTGAGTTTTCGATGCAGGTCCAAGCTGGCATAGGTGCGGATATAACCTTTGCTTTTGATGAACTTACGTCGCTTATCGACCCGTACGAGTATCAAGTAGAGGCGTTGAGGAGAACGCATGATTGGGCGGTGAGAAGCCTGGGTGAGGTGAAGCGTATACGGAAGGAGCGTCCCGATAAGCCATATCAAGCGTTGTTTGGCGTCCTACAAGGAGCAAATTACGAAGATTTGCGTAAAAAGACAGCTGAATTCCTTGGAGGTATGGATTTTGATGGCTACGGCATTGGCGGTGCGCTAGAAAAAGAATCAATGGCACAAATAATAAACTGGGTAAATACTATTTTGCCAAAAAATAAGCCTCGCCATCTTCTAGGAATCTCGGAACCAGATGATATGTTTGCTGCAGTAGAGCAAGGTGTAGATACCTTTGATTGCGTATCTCCGACAAGGGTTGGTCGCAACGGAGCGTTTTATACACTCGAAGGTAGGAAAAATATAAAAAGCTCGAAATATCAGAATGATTTTTCACCTCTCCTTGAAGGATGTGATTGCTACACTTGCCAGCACTACACAAAAGCATATGTCCAACATTTATTCCGCGCCAAAGAGTCATTGGCCGGAACACTTACCTCGATTCATAATGAGCGTTTCATTATTCGACTTGTTGATGACATGCGGCACAGTATCGAAGATGGGAGTTTCTTTGAATTCAGAGACAAGTTTTTGAAGCGATATTACTCGTAAGGTAAGAACTTACGTATCAATACTGATTGGAGTGAAATCGGTTTTAGCATCGTAGGCGTCAACACCTTCACGCTTTTTAAGAAAGTTAACGACCCTATAAGTGATTGGAAGCAGGAGTATCTCAACGCCAGTCTTGAACGCCCATCCAATGGCGATGAACCGAATCATATCCCAACCAGTCAATATTCCGCTAAATGCGACAATCGCAAAAATGGCAGTATCAGCAATCTGTCCTATAAATGTTGATCCGATAAGTCGGAGCCACAGTTTTTTGCCTGCAGTTTTTACTTTCAGTTTAGCGAGTATGTAGGCATTGAGAAATTCGCCTACAAGGTAAGCCGCAAGACTTGCAGTAACTATTCGAGGCAGAAATCCTAGTACAGCTTCGAAAGCTTCCTGGTGCTCATACTCTGCGGCAGGTGGAAGATATCGGACAATAGTAAATGTGACGACTGCCAGCAACATCACGCCAAAGCCCGTCCAAATTGCACGTCTCGCATACTTATATCCGTACACCTCTGTTAGGACGTCTCCAAATATATATGCGAGAGGGAAGAGGATTGCGCCTCCATCTGTGATGATTGACCATGGTCCTCCAGAAAATTCTATGAGCTTTGTCGCGGATAAGTTTGATATAAGTAGTACGGCTGCAAAGTACGCCAGTATGAGGTCAAAATATCTGTAAGTTTTCATGTTAGTAATTGTATACCATGATTCTTAAAAAATAGCTGTAAACTGCTAAATACTGAAATTTATGAAGTATGTTACAGCTAAGTTACTGACAAGAGAGTTAAATGAATCCTTAGAACAACGTAACTTGGAAGGACTGTACAAATGAGTAATCAATATAGCATGCAAGACCCGAAGAAGCAGTATCCTGTAATGGATATTCCCCCGCAGGTGCAGCCTGAACCAGGTCTTGATGAGAAGTTAATACCGAAAGCTGATCATGGCCAGAAAACATATAAAGGATGCGAAAGGCTGAAAAATAGAAAGGCTCTTATAACAGGAGGAGATTCTGGAATTGGTCGAGCAGTAGCTATTGCTTTCGCCCGTGAAGGAGCGGACGTTGTGATCAACTATTTACCTGTCGAAGAACTAGATGCTCAGGAGACATTACGAATTTGTAGGGAAACGGGAGTGAAAGCCGAAGGGCATCCAGGTGATATTAGCTCAGAAAGTTTTTGTGAGGAGCTCGTAGAAAAGACGGGTAAGCTAATTGGTGGAATTGATATATTGGTCAATAATGCGGCAAAGCAAGTATATGTACCCTCCCTTGAATATCTAGCGTCAGATCAATTAGAGGCAACCTTTCGTGTAAATGTATTTTCAATGTTCTGGCTGACGAAATTTTCATTACCACACCTAAAACCTGGAAGCTCAATTATAAACACAGCATCAATCCAGGCTTATCAACCGTCACCTGGGCTGCTTGATTATGCTTCAACCAAAGGAGCGATAGTCACGTTCACAAAAGGGCTTAGTGAACAGCTAGCGGTCAGAGGGATTCGTGTCAATGCTGTTGCTCCTGGACCGGTATGGACACCCTTGCAGCCAAGCTATGGGCAGCCTGAAGAAAAATTGAAAAGTTTTGGTCAAAATACTCCACTTGGTCGGGCTGGACAGCCAGCCGAGCTCGCACCGTCGTATGTCTTTCTAGCTTCACAGGAGTCTAGCTATATCACTGGACAAGTGCTAGGAGTGACGGGGGGCCGGATACTTATATAGGTTGGGTAGCAAAATGAGCTGAGGTAGCTACTCTCATACGGATTCAGCGTAAAGCGCTACCGTAGTGAATTTATATTTGACAAAATACCTATAGTTTATGCTATACTTTCCCATAGTAGATCCGGCCGCTAGGTCGGATTTTTGCATAAAAGAAGGGAACAGAAATGGAAGAAATCAATCTTAAACAGTTGATGCTAGCAGTCCGAACAATAGCTGATGAAAAGAATTTGCCGCAAGATACGGTTCTTTCTGTCATTGAACAGGCAATAGCTGCGGCTTGGCGCAGAGACCATGGAGAAAGAGAGCAGGAAGTCCGCTCTGAACTCAATACAAATAAAGGCACAGCCAAAGTATTTGTAGCAAGAGAAGTTATAGAAGAGGTGACAAACCCTGCCACTGAGATTAGTCTTGAGGAGGCACGGAAAGAAAACCCCGATGCTTCTATTGGAGACATCGTTGAGGAAGCGCACGAAGTCACTTCATTTGGTCGCGTAGCTGCTCAAACAGCAAAGCAGGTTGTATTACAGCGTCTTCGTGAAGCTGAGCGAGAGGTAGTCCTAGCTGAGTTTGAAGACAAGATCGGTAGTGTCGTAACTGGCACTGTGCAAAGGGTTGAGCCAAGAGTAGTTAGGGTTGACTTAGGTAAGGCCAGCGGAATTATTCCAGTGAGCGAGCAGGTTCCAGGTGAATATTATGGTGTCGGTTCGCGCCTCAAAGTGTATATAAAGGACATTGAACGTGATAATAGAGGTCCGCAGCTGATTCTCTCGAGAGCTTCCGAAGCGTTTGTCGAGTATCTTTTCCGTCAAGAAGTTCCTGAGATGGAGACGGGTGCCGTAGAGATTAAAGCTATCGCACGTGAGGCCGGAAGACGCACGAAAATCGCGGTATATAGCTCAATGCCAGGTGTAGATCCAGTCGGAACGTTCGTCGGCGGTCGAGGTACCCGAGTGCAAGCCGTCATGAACGAAGTGGGCGAGCAAGAAAAAATCGATATTGTAACGTATGACGAGAATCCGGAACAGTTTATTCGGAATGCACTTAGCCCAGCTGAGGTAAATCGAGTCGAAATTGATGAGAGTGCCAAAAAAGCGAAAGTCTTCGTAAGCGAAGACCAACAATCGATTGCAATCGGACGAGGGGGACAAAACGTACGTCTTGCAAGCAGACTAACGGGATATGAACTCGACATTGAAGCTGGGGCAATATTAGTTCCGAAAGCCCCAGAGAGAAAGCCTAAAAAGAATATCGAAGACAGCCTTCTCGATGCGCTCGAACAGTCCGCGGAAGACTCTGACGAATAAGCGCAAGGGTAACGAAATTCCAATTAGCACTCTATTGACTAGAGTGCTAATTGTTTGCTATCATAATACCTGTAGACAGGTAGGGCTATAAAACGCTTGCACCTGTGATTTGGAGGGCACATAATAGAATTATGTCAGATGAATTCTCAGAATTTTTATCACGACTAACTGATAACGCACGAACTAGTTTGCAACACGCTGAGGCAATCTCACGCGGGTATGGCAGTTCGTATATTGGAACCGAACATTTGTTACTTGGGGTGCTCTCACAAGAGTCATCAGTTGGAGCCAAGGTGTTAGCTGATGCGGGAGTAACCTTAAATCGCGCGGAGTTGGCACTTAACTTGACGCCAAGAACGATGGTAGTTGGGTCTGGCTATCGAAGTTTGTCTGAGACTGCAAAACTTACGCTCAAAATGAGCTGGGAAATAGCTCAGGAGTTTAATCAGGATTACTTAGGTACAGAGCACTTGCTTTATAGTATCCTGACACAAAAAAATGCTCGTGCTACCGTACTACTTCGAGATATGAGCGTTGATATCCAAGCTGTTATCGACGAGCTTGAAGAATATTTTGAAAGACAGAGCAATTCCGCATCGGAATCATCGGAGTATACATATAACGCATCTGATTCAAAGAAGCGCTCCAGCAAAAAGAACGGAATCCTTGATGTATTTGGAACTGATCTAACCGGTAAGGCTGCTCGGGGTGAACTCGATCCCGTAATCGGTCGAGACAGGGAGCAGGAGCGTTTGATTACAATATTGTCGCGACGTACGAAGAATAACCCGGTTCTGATTGGAGAGCCTGGCGTTGGAAAGACGGCTATTATTGAAGGGCTTGCTCAAAGAATCGTCAAAGAAGATGTACCAGACAATCTGCTCGACAAAAGAGTTATCCAACTTGATTTAGCTGCGATGATCGCAGGAACTAAGTATCGTGGCGAATTCGAAGAGCGTCTTAAGAAAGTTATCGACGAACTGCGCTCACAAAAGAACATTCTCGTGTTCATAGATGAGCTTCACCTGCTCGTTGGAGCTGGTGCCGCGGAAGGGGCGCTCGATGCTGCTAACATGCTCAAACCCGCACTTGCTCGGGGAGAGCTAAGATTAATCGGAGCTACGACACTCGATGAGTACCGCAAATATGTCGAAAAAGATAGTGCATTAGAGCGCCGATTCCAGTCCATAGTAGTCAAAGAGCCAAGCATAAAAGATACGATTGCAATCATTAAGGGTTTGCGACATTACTATGAGCGACACCATAGCGTCAATATGAGTGACGAGGTTCTCGAGAGCGCGGTCTATATGGCTGAACGTTATATCAAAGAGCGATACATGCCGGACAAAGCTATTGATGTGCTTGATGAAGCCGCAGCGCTTGTGAGAGTGAAGTCGAATTTTAAACCAAGTAAAGTTCGCGATTTCACGAAACAACTGAAGCAGCTCAACGAGAAGATGGAAGATGCTGTAGAAAATGAAGACTACGAAAGAGCGGCGCTGTATAAGACAAGAATCAGTCAGTTGACTGTAAAACTTGAAGAGACAAAACGTCAACTTGAAAAAACGTCTCCGGTACACCTCACAGAAGATGATGTTGCTCGAGCCGTGGCGGTTATGACAGGTATTCCGGTAGAGAAGTTGCAGCGATCAGAAGCAAAGTTACTTCGTAATCTCGAAAAACATCTCGGAAAGTATATAATCGGACAAAACGAAGCAGTTGAGAAGGTGTCGCGAGCAATACGAAGGTCTCGGAGTGGAATCGCTAGCGATAAGCGTCCAATCGGTTCATTCGTATTTCTTGGTCCGACTGGCGTAGGAAAAACAGAGCTTGCGAGAGTGCTTGCCAGGGAAGTCTTCGGCAGCGAGGAGGCTCTTGTGAAAATTGATATGAGTGAATTTGGAGAACGCCACAATACCAGTCGTTTAGTTGGTGCTCCAGCCGGGTATGTCGGATATGAAGATGGCGGTCAACTAACCGATAAAATCCGTCGTCAGCCGTACAGTGTAGTACTCTTCGACGAGATTGAAAAAGCCCATCCAGAGGTCTTCCAAATACTCCTCCAGCTACTAGAAGACGGTAGTCTAACTGACGCCAAGGGGCGAAAAGTTGATTTTACAAATACAATAGTCATACTGACGAGCAACCTTGGCGCGGATCGTATGATGAAGGCGTCTAGCCTAGGATTCCATGCCACAACCTCAGATGACGCCAAGAAACTCGATGAAGCACATAAGGAGAATGCTTCGGCTGCACAAGAAGCATTAGCTAAAGTGATGCGCCCGGAGCTAATAAATCGATTTGATGCCATAATCACCTTTAGGCCACTGACTCATAAGGAGGTAGGAAAGATATTTGATAATCTAGTCGGTGAGCTCAAGAACCGACTTGTCAGAAAAGGGGTCAGCTTGGTGATTAAACCATCGGCGAAGAAGCTCTTGATCAAAAAAGGGTACGATGAGAAGATGGGAGCCCGACCGCTCAGACGAGCCTTGCAAGATGAGCTTGAGCACAGAATTGCCGATGGGCTATTGGCTGGTGAGTACGAAAAAGGAGCTATCCTAGAAGTGAGTGCGAGAAGAGGCGAGATTACAATTGACGTAAAGAACGAGGCCGCCCTTGTCTAAAGGGCGGCTCTGGTCACTACTTACAACGGCTATCGTAGCCGGTCTTGGTGCAGTCTTACTTCTGAACTTACAGTACGTAAGAGATGTCGCAAGTTACTACCAGTATCAGCCATCGGCAGAAATCGCAGCGATTGCTGAAGCGGCTGGAATGAATGAAAAAGGTAAATTCCTATTTTATGCCAGCCACCCGTCGATAGAAGAGGCTGAAAATTTCAATCGATATTGCAGTAAGCAAGAAAGTACGACCGCCATATTAGGGTGTTATAACGGCTTCAATATCTATATTTACAATGTTCAAGAGCCACGGCTTGACGGAATCAAGCAAACTACTGCCGCCCACGAAATGCTCCACGCTGCCTATACGAGGCTTAATACTGAGAAAAAACGCCGAGTAGATGAATTACTCTTGGCTGAATTCGAAAAGCTTCAAAACGATGAAAGTTTGATGGAGCGTATGGCATTTTATGAGCGAACGCAACCGGGAGAACAAACCAATGAATTACACTCAATCATTGGCACAGAAGTAGCGGATATTGGTAATGAACTTGAGGAATATTACAAGCTGTATTTTACAGATAGACAAAAAGTAGTTCGTCTACACAGTAAATACTCGTCGGTATTTGTTGACTTACGCATGCGAGCAGATGCTCTGTCCAGTCAAATCGATATGCTAGCGCAAGACATTGAGAATAATCAGAAAATCTATACCGTAAGGGCGACTAGACTGCAAAGTCAAATCAGTGACTTCAATCGACGAGCGACTTTAGGAGAATTTGAGAGTCAGGCAGCGTTTTACAATGAAAGAAATGTTTTGGTAGCAGAATCAAACGAACTCGAAAATTTACGCCTACAGATAAGCGATGCGATTAATGAATACAACCGACTAATTGAAGAGTTTAACGCGATCGCTACCGAAACGCGAGAATTGAATCGAAGCCTTGATAGCAATCTAGAACCCGTCCCAATTCTTTAGGAGGAATATGGCGAAAGTAAAATCAATGTTTGTTTGCCAAAATTGTGGATTCACTTATCCAAAATGGCAGGGGCGGTGCGATAATTGTGGCGATTGGAATTCGCTAGTTGAGCAAATGCAGCCAACACAAGGAAAATCGGCAGTTGCCAAAAGTATAGCGACAGGGAATATCCTCACACCACAGACCATTGGTTCAATTAGTGCAGAATCTGTCGTCGAGCGCATGAACACTGAGTTCGATGACTTAAATCTAGTGCTAGGTGGTGGCATTTTGTCAGGAGGCGTTATCTTAATAGCTGGCCAACCCGGTATTGGAAAAAGCACATTATTACTCCAGATCGCGAACTCGGTTTCTAAAAAACGGCCAGTGCTATATGTAAGTGGGGAGGAGTCTGCTTCGCAGGTAAAACTCCGGGCGGAACGTTTGGGAGCAAGTGGTCAAGACCAATTACATTTTGTTGCCAGTACAAGCGCTGACGATATCGCGGCCACTATCCGTTCTGCGGCATACGATCTCGTAATTGTCGATTCTATTCAAACTCTAAGTCTAGCAGAAATCACATCAGCGCCGGGAACGGTCAGCCAGATTACCAATAGCAGTAATGTTATTATCAGGTCGGCAAAAGATACAAACGCGGCCGTTATTCTTGTTGGCCACGTCACTAAAGAAGGGAGCATTGCTGGGCCGAAGGTTCTTGAGCATGTCGTTGATGTCGTACTTCAATTTGAGGGAGATAGATATGGCGGGTTTAAAATGTTACGTGCAGCCAAAAATCGCTACGGATCAACAAATGAAGTTGCGATTTTCGAAATGTACGACGAGGGGTTGAGACTGGTGAAGAATCCTTCCGCATCGCTACTCGCGGAGAGGAGGAATGCTGATGGGTCAGTCGTTCTTGCGACCATGGAAGGCTCACGACCTCTACTCGTTGAGATACAAGCTCTCGTGAATGCAACCAGTTTTGGCTACCCTAAGCGCACGGCATCAGGCTTTGACCTCAATCGCCTTAATCTTTTAATCGCGGTGTTGGAACAGCGAACCAAATTAAAATTATCAGACAAAGACATCTATATTAATGTTGTAGGCGGGTTGAAGATTCAAGACCCTGCTGCCGACCTTGCAGTTTGCATGGCAATTGCCAGCGCAGCTGCCGGTAGGCGACTCGCAGACGATCTTGTCGTATTCGGTGAGGTTGGGTTAGGGGGCGAAATACGAAGCGTTCATGGCACAGAAAAAAGAGTTGCAGAGGCAAAGAAGCTTGGTTTTACCCATGCAATAGCACCCGTATCCTCGCGGAAGAATAGTTTTATTAAAGGTTCAAAAGATTTGCGGACAGCGCTAATCGACTACCTACAGGAGAAATCATAATAATGAATGTATTTGAAATTGTCATAGCTGTAGTGCTAATCGCATTACTTTTTGAAGTAACCTATCTCGTCTTGAAAACATCGACAATTTTTTCGATGAAAAGAGGGGGTAGATTAATCCTCCTTGATACGTCTGTGCTCATTGATGGAAGAATCGTGGGAGTAGCAAGATCAGGATTTATCAGCGGAACGCTTGTTATCCCAAGAAGCGTCATCGGGGAACTCCAGCTATTGGCAGACACTGCCGATCATGACAAGCGAGCCAGAGCGCGACATGGACTTGACGTTGTTGCAGAGCTCCAATCGTTACCAAACGTTGAAGTCGAGATATTACAAGATGGCAGTAAGGCGGATGAGGGGGTTGATGAGCGCCTTCTGAATCTGGCAAAAAAGCACAGCGCGGCGATATGCACGCTAGACTTTAATCTTAATAAAGTCGCGCTAGTTGAGAATATCGAAATACTAAATGTCAACGAACTCGCACAGTATCTCCGGATGGCTCATTTACCGGGAGAAAAGGTTCAATTGGAGCTTGTACAGAAGGGGCAAGATCCACATCAAGCGGTAGGGTATCTGCAAGATGGCACGATGGTGGTTGTTGAGCATGCCAATAAACTTATGGGCAAGACGGTTGAGGTCGAAGTCACGCGCAGTCTTCAGACGGCAGCAGGTCGAATGATGTTTGCGAGACAGGTGGGCATCGATCAGAAAACTTCTGGAAAGAAACAACCTAACGAAAAAATCGAAAAAGAACAACGCCGACAAGAAAAAAAGCCATTCAATGGAAGGTCGCGCTCACATCAAAGGCGACAAAAAAAGAAAAATGATCCGGAGTCTAATCTTTTAGATCTTGTTGAGAAGTCATCGGAATAGAAGGAAGCTACATCCAGTGTTGAGTACCGGATGTAGTAACGTTTTCGTCAAGGCGTGTACGATTTGGAAACCGTATGGCTATAGTAAGACTCATCGATAACAGTAGCCGTAATCTCTTGAGTGCTGTTATCCGTGAACTTATGGGTAGTAGAATATGATCCACCCGTGAGTGTTGCTATCGTTTGACCATTGACTGCTATGGTTACGCTTTGAATCTTCGCCTTCCCGCGACTAACGTCGACTCTTATCCGGTAATTTCCTCCTCCTTGCGGAATGATGTCGATATCGTCTATCGTAGGTCCGGCGTCTCCACAGCTATGTATGTCATCTTCTGCATTAGGGTCGTAGCCATCTGGAGCTGAGTATGACGGTTTGTTCGTGACAGGATCAACTATCTTTAGGACATTTATTTTTATTCGTGCACTTTCAGGAGTGCATTCCGTGGCGCGTTTCTTTGACACTCGATCAAAAACCATCTCTTCGCCAACTTGCTGTGATTTCTTCTGATCGTACCAGGCGGGGTATAATTCTCCTTTGATGCGCTGAATTCCCTCTGGCTCAGTGAACCAGTCTCCTGGTTGCCACTTTCCTTCGGCTGCATAAACTTCCTTGTGAGCATATTCCATCACGGGACCGATTATCCTCGCAGGAATAGACGAGTTACCGTTTTTTAGGACACTGGTATCCGAATTTCCAAGCCATACACCCATAGTCAGTGCAGGACTATAGCTAACCGTCCAGATGTCCTTTGGCTTTCCTCCTTTATCCGAAGTACCAGTTTTTGCAGCAGTCTGTACACCCGGAATAAAGAGACCGTAGAAACGTGGGCCATAGAGACCTGCACGGGCATTATCGTCACTCAGAATGTCTGAAAGAATGTAACTTACCTGTGGATCAATAACCTGTTCTTCGGGAGGGTCTACAAAATTCTTGATCGTTTGGCCCTGGCTATTCTTGACCTCAAGAATGGTGCTGATAGGCTTATACGCTCCGTTTCGCCCTAGCGTAGCATATGCGTTAACCAAATCAATCTGCCTTGTTCCGCAACCGCCAATTGCTGACGCCAAACCGGCTTGAGCATCAGCTCCTTGAGTGCAGTAATTGGAATTTCCTAGGGCGCGTATTGTTTCCAGAGTTTCCTGAACACCTGATATATACATCGCCTTTACTGCAGGTACGTTTCGTGACAACGCCAGCGAACGACGAATATTAATGTTGCCTAGGAATCTTCCGTCGGCGTTTCTCAACGGAGCTCCATAGATGGAGTTCATAGTATTGTCGTCGGCGAGAACTGAACCGCTTCCAAAATTCGGCTTACCATCTGGTTGTGGTGAGAACAGCTGAGCATACACAAAAGGTTTGATGGTAGAACCTGGCTGGATGTAAGCTACGGCAGCATTATCCTGCCCAAATCCTGGATGATTGAAATCGCGACTTCCCATCATGGCAATAATCTGTCCTGTTTTTGTATCTTCGACGGTCGCTGCACCGTTAGAGAAACCGGCATAGTCTGGCATTGATGAGGAGAACATTTCGTTCATTGACTCTTCGAGCTTGTTTTGTATACGGAGGTCGAGAGTAGTTTTTACGCTGAGTCCTCCACGCCCGACAGTAGCTTTTCCAAGTTCTGCTTCGAGCTGAGACCGTACCATCTGAACAAAGTGGGGAGCTTTGATGTCTTTAAACTGATCCGATTGCGGACGGATCGAGTCGAGAATCGGAACTTTCTTCGCTTCCTCGGCTTCCTGTTGAGTGATAAAGCCCTGGCTCGCCATATCGTTCAATACTTTATGTTGACGGGCGATAAGATCCTCGTTACCTTCCAGATTGTAGGGGTCAAGCCAACCTGGTTGGTTCGGTATGGCGGCAAGTAATGCCGACTCGGCAAGTGTGAGATCTTTGGCATCTTTATCGAAATACGTTTTTGCACCAGACTGCACACCGTTTCGACGACCCCCATATGGAGCTTCATTAAGGTATAGCTTCAGAATTTCTTCCTTATCATACATACGTTCAACTTCGATTGCTAAGATAGCCTCTTTGATTTTTCGAGGAACACCATCTAGTCCTCGCTTGTGTGCCTCATCTGCAAAGAAGACTTGCTTAACTAGTTGCTGAGTGAGTGTCGAACCACCTTGAGTACTGCGCCCGTTCAAATTATTAATGGCTGATCGAACGATGCCAGTAATACTGATTCCGCTATGCTTATAAAAATCCTTGTCCTCGATAGCGATAGTCGCTTTTTTCATATAGTCGCTAATCTGGTCGCTTTCGACGGCCATGGTATAGTTGCCGTCTCCTTTATCTTCCCAAAGAAGTGTGCCGTTTCGATCATAGTATGTAGTAACGGTGGTCTGAACGCGCTTGCTGATTTCTCCAGGACGTATAGCGTCAAGATCTTTACGGTAATACGCAAACAGTCCTCCTACCATTAAGATGCCGAGTAGGATTCCGATTCCGGCAAGCTTAAAGGCAAATATTGCACCTTCTTTACTAAACCAGAATCGAATTACTCTTTTAGGGTGCATCCGATAGAGCGTTCGAAGAACGGGGTGTTTGGGCAATGTGGCAAGATACTCGGCTTTTTTACGAGCTCTCGCATCTTTTCTTAATCGGCGTTTATGCACAAGATTGGAATATACTCTCATCGTGCGTGATTTACTTGGTGTCTTGACCACGTTTGATACTTCCCATAAGCAATATTATTTCCCATTATAGCACTTTCTTTTTTGGCAAGAGATATTGTATATGATCAGTTTTGCTATACTGATAATAGTTTAGCTAAGGAGAGCGGTGATGAAATTATCCGAAGAACTGCAATGGCGCGGTTTTTACAACCAGGTAACATTTGAGTCGGCCAGCGAGCTGGATAATACTGAGTTCACGTTATATCTTGGTACAGATCCTTCTGGTGATAGTCTGCATGTCGGACATCTGGCAGTTTATATGATGGTGCGAAGGTTTCTTGACCGTGGGCATAAAGTCGTCCTATTGGTTGGTGGTGGTACAGGTGTTATCGGCGATCCTGGAGGTAAAAACGAAGAACGTACATTGCTTTCGCTTGATACCATTGCTGCGAATTCACAAGCTCTCTCTAGACAGGTAAGCAAACTCTTTAGCGACCAAGAGTTCACCTTGGTGAATAATTATGACTGGTTGAAACAGGTTAGCATTTTAGAATTTCTAAGAGATGTCGGCAAGCATTTCAGTATGACCCAGCTAGTGCAGCGTGAATATATTGCCAACCGAATGGGTGAAGGTGGCAGTGGCATAAGCTATGCAGAGTTCAGCTATACGCTGCTTCAAGGATATGACTTCTGGCACTTATATAAGAATTTTGGTGTTAATCTGCAAATTGGCGGTAGCGATCAATGGGGTAATATCCTATCTGGAGTGGAACTTATTAGGAAAAAAGAAGAGGCGGTCGTTCACGGTATGACGGCACCGCTTGTTATTAATAAGTCTACAGGTAAGAAATTTGGCAAAAGCGAAGGCGGGGCGGTATGGCTAGATGAAACAAAAACAAGTGTCTATAAGTTTTATCAGTTTTGGCTTAATACCGATGACGAAAGTGCGATAGACTATCTCAAACTCTTCACGTTGCTTGACAAAGACCAAATAGAGGCAATCGAGGAAAATCATGCTGTCAACCCAGGCGCACGCTCAGCTCAGAAAGCGCTTGCACGTGAAGTTACTCAACTTGTACACGGCAGGAAACGAACCGAAAGCGTTATTAAAGTTACTGAAGCGCTGTTTAGCGGTGGAGGTATCGAACGGCTTGATGACGATGAAATCGAGATGCTTTCGAAAGAACTTCCTACAGTACCAGTCGGAACTACAGCGGTCGAAGCGCTTGTAAGTAGCGGACAAGCGTCCAGTAATGGTGAAGCGCGGCGATTAATTACAAATAATGCTATCGCCGTAAACGGTGAGAAAATTACTGATGATTGTTCGATTACAAATCCAAGTCTGATCAAGAAAGGGAAGAACTCCTTTATCCTAGTACGTTAGCTGTCTGACGAAATGCTATAATTAAAGCTCAGGCATTACTCGTAATCTGGAGGGTCTATGACCGACTATCGCAAGCATCTATCGGATGCAGCAGCTGCTAATATAACGAAGTGGCTTAATGAGCCGAAATATGCCGAGTTCAAAGCAGAGCTCGAACATATGATTGCGAATGAGCAGTGGCAGGAGCTCGACGATGCTTTCTTCAAGACCATAGAATTCGGCACTGGAGGAATTCGCGGCACGACAGGGTTGGGTTCAAATCGCATTTCTAAGGTCACGATTGGCGAGGCTACGCAAGCACTAACAATGTATATTAAAGACATTGACCCTTTGGCAGCCAAACGCGGTATAGTAATCGCCTGCGACACTAGACTTACTTCGGAAGCGTTTAGTCGTCATGCTGCAGAAGTGTGTGCTGGTAACGGTGTAAAAGCATTAGTGTTTGAGCATTTTAGGTCTACACCGGAGCTTAGTTTCGCTGTGAGACACCTTGATGCTGCCGCAGGAATTGTGATTAGCGCTAGTCACAACCCCCCGAACGACAATGGTTTCAAAGCATATCTTGCTGATGGAGGTCAATTAGTCCCTCCCCATGATAAAGGGGTCATTACCCGTGTACAGGAAGTAGAAACAATCAATTTACTCGATTTTGAAACCGCACGGGACCGCGGCTTGATAGAAGTTATTGGAGAGTCGGTTGATAGTGCGTATATTTCCGCCGTCCTGAACGAGTCGCTTTCCGGTATTCGCGACCTCAACATAGTTTACTCACCACTCCATGGGGCAGGAATGACAAGCACACTTAAGGTCTTGGAGAATGCAGGGTTTGAAGTGCTTCAAGTTGAAGATCAGATGATTCCAGACGGGAACTTTCCAACAATTGAAGGAGGTAAAGCGAACCCAGAAGAGAAGTCTGCGAATGACCGTGCAGTCGCAAAAATGTTGGCCGAGGGAGCCGATATAGCAATAACTAATGATCCAGATGCCGATCGTATCGGAGTTGTTGTCCGCGAGGGCTCACAGCCAATTTATCTGACTGGACATCAGTCCGCCGTGCTTGCAACTGAGTTTTCACTTCGGAAACTTTACGAGGCTGGCGAACTATCACAATATCACTACATCGCAAAAACTATCGTCACGAGCGACATGATGAAAGCTGTAGCCGATCGATACGGAGTTAAAACGTACGGGGATATGCTGGTAGGTTTTAAATATATCGGCGAGTTATTACTTCAAAAAGATTCGACGAAGGAAATTTTCGTTATTGGTGGCGAGGAAAGCTACGGGCTACTTAAAGGTGACTATACACGAGATAAGGACGGCGCCGTAGGCGCGCTTGTATTGGCTGAATATGCTGCTGAACTGAAACAAGAAGGGAAGACTTTGCACGATAGGTTGATAGAACTTTATAGCGAGTATGGCTTGTACAGGGAGCGTCTCGATACGATTGTTAGTCCTGGCGCTGAAGGGTTTAAGCAGATACAAAAGAGTATGGAGAGACTTCGTACAAATACTCCAAGTCGTATAGCTGGGTATAATGTCACAGCGATCGCCGACTACCAAATCCTTAAGAAAACAGAGATTTTATCAGGGACACAGTCCCCGCTTGCATGCCAGGTTGGCGGTGATGTGGTAGTGCTTGAGTTTGGCGACGAACGTCGTCGAATAACTGTTCGACCGAGCGGCACAGAACCAAAGTTAAAATTTTACGTACAGTGGTACCAAGATAGTAGCAGTAACAGTAACCAAATACGCCTTGATATGGCTGCCTTAGATAGCGAGCTAGAAGCGATATCTCGTGAGCTCGAGGGTATGCTGTTAGATAAACCGGGCTAAATCCACAGAGAATGATCCGTGACTCACCTTGAAGTGAAAAGAGCTTAAGGTTAAGATAAGCAGTGTATGGGTATTTCGCCAAAAATAACCAGAGCTGGCTTTACTATCGTTGAGTTACTTATTGTCATCGTCGTCATAGCTATACTTGCAGCAATATCAGTAGTAGCTTATACGGGAATTCAAAATCGTGCAAATGACACCGCAGTCCAATCTGATATTCGAAATTTTGCTAGTAAGGTAATGGAATTCCACGCAATTAACGGCAGGTACCCATTAGGGTATAGCGGTATCACCGGAAGCACTGGCGTTGGTCCCGTAGAAGGTATTTCGAAGTTCAGCCTAGCTCGTGGGGCATATGCAACAGATGTGTATAATTTCTATTATTGCGAGGCAGACGGAGACTTTGCTGTAGGAGCTGTAAGCAAATCTGGTAAGCGGTTTTACTATCGCTCAGGTGCTGGTCTTTCCGAGTATACAGGATCATGGAGTGGAGCTGCTGTAAATTGCACTGGAATGGGGCTTGCGTCAGGGTATACCTATTCTCTCGCCCATAATATAGTAAATGGTGTCGGTTCGTGGACGGCATGGTCTCAGTAAAACATTGTTCACTGAAATTGGTATAATACAGCAATATGAATTTGACTTCACCTTTAAGTAGTGTAAAGGGTGTGGGGGTTAAGACAGCCGAGCAGTTCGCTGCTGCAGGAATTCATACTGTTGACGACATTATAAACTTTCTTCCTCGCAAACATGAAGATTTTTCAGAAGTGACCAGCATCCGGGATATTCGTCCCGGTAAGATGACAATTAAAGCTAGATGCGAAACGATTAGTACCCGACCTGTGCGCAGGGGGTTGCGAATAACGACAGCGACACTGGCTGATGATACAGGTAAACTTCAAGCTGTCTGGTTCAATCAGCCGTATCGTACGGCACAGCTAGCAAATCCAGACGAGGAGTTTTTCTTTTCAGGTGAGTTCGAATTTAATTACAACCGGTATCAACTCACAAATCCGAGCGCGGAAAAGGTAAGCGACATGCCGATTCAAACCGATCGTATCTTGCCAGTGTATCCTGCGATAAAGGGATTAAAAAGTCAGATTGTACGTAAAGTCTTAGCTGAACTAAAACCTTTGATTACGATGTTACCTGAAACTTTGCCGGCTAGCACCCTAAAAACTGAGAAATTAGTGTCCCGATCAGAAGCCATCCTTGGTATGCACTTTCCAAAGACTCTTGATGAAGTAAAAAATGCTTATGAAAGGTTGGCTTTCGAGGAAGTGTTCCAGTTACTCCTAGCCAGCCAATTAAATAAACAAGAGAATGCAAAGCTATCGGGATGGCACATACCTTTTGAGCAGCCAGTGGTTGCGGGGTTCGTCCGAAAACTCCCATTCGCACTGACAAACGCTCAACGGAGGGCTGCTTGGGAAATTTTACAAGATTTTGAGCGCTCAACACCAATGAACCGATTGCTCCAGGGAGATGTTGGTTCAGGGAAGACGGTTGTTGCCGGGTTGGCGGCTAGACAAGTTGCATCAGCAGGGTTGCAAACGGCAGTCATGGCGCCAACAGAGATTCTGGCTACTCAACATGCTGAAACTCTACGAGGACTTTTGGAGCCGTTCGGCGTTACGGTTGCGCTACTCACAGGCAGTGTAAAAGGAAACGCCCGACAAGTCCTTTATAAAAATATCAACAATGGAAGTGTAGATGTGATTGTTGGAACCCACGCGCTAATTCAAGAGACGGTTAAGTTCCATAGGCTCGGATTTGCGGTGGTGGACGAACAGCACCGTTTCGGGGTAGCTCAGAGACAAGCTTTACTCGACAAATCCGAGCGTATGCCACATATGCTAGCGATGACTGCCACACCTATCCCGCGTAGCCTTGCGCTGACAGTATACGGAGAGTTGGATATTAGTATTCTTAACGAGCGACCTAAGGGGAGAAAGCGGATCGAAACGAAAATCTGGTCACCAAATAGCCGAAATCAGCTGTATGAAAAAGTCAATCAGGAGATTGCAATTGGTCGTCAGGCATACGTTATCTGTGGACTTATTGATGGTAGTGGTGAAGGGGAGCGAAAAAGCGTAGAAACTGAGTATAAAAGATTAAAAGAATCAGTCTTCAAAAATCGTCGAATTGGCCTATTGCATGGACGATTGAAGTCGGAAGAAAAAGAAAAAATCATGGCGAAATTTTCTGAGGGTGAGATAGATATTTTAGTTAGCACCACTGTTGTGGAGGTTGGGGTAGATGTACCGAATGCGACTGTGATGATAATCGAAAACGCAGATACTTTCGGTTTGGCTCAGTTACATCAGTTGCGGGGGAGAGTAGGGAGGTCGAATTACCAGAGCTACTGCTTTCTAGTAATGAGCGACAGCAGTAAGCCATCCGAGCGGTTACGAGAAATTGAGCGTTCAGACGATGGATTTTATCTCGCCGAAGTAGATCTAAAACTACGAGGTCCAGGAGAAATATATGGCAAAGCGCAACATGGAGCCCTTGACTTGAAGATAGCGACACTGAGCGACACAAAGATGATAATTCGAGCACAGAACAGCGTTAAGGCATTTATCGAATCGGGTGAAGACCTGCAAAACTATGGTGAGCTGGCGCGAAGAGTAGCTCGCTACCAACGAATAACAACCCTGAATTAGGGTACAATAATGATATGAATGTCAGGGTTATTGCCGGTAAGTATGGAGGGAGATTGCTTGACGCACCGTCAGGAAATCGGATGCATCCGATGGGCGAACGAATACGAAATGCTCTTTTTAATAGTATAGGAAGCGAAATTGAAGGGGCAACAGTTCTGGATGCATTTGCAGGGACAGGGGCGATTGGATTCGAAGCGCTTAGCAGAGGAGCCTTGCATGTAACCTTTATAGAGCGCGACAAGTTGTTACAGAAAATTATTCGTGACAATATTGGCCGATTGGGCGTGGAAGAGGAGTCAAAATTAATCCGTACATCTGTAGGTAACTGGGTGTCGACAACTGAGTCGGGGAAGTTCGATATTATCTTCGCAGACCCACCATATCACGACACTCAGTTTTCCACAGTCGAGAAGCTCTTCGACCTTTTAAAGCCTAGTGCGCTTATGGTATTATCACATCCAGGTAAGGGTGAGGTCCCAGCCAAAACCGGAGTTGTTGTGGTGGACAATCGTAGTTATGGAAATGCGGATCTCACCTTTTACCGCCGAGAGGACACATAACACGTGTCTTTTTTGATTAAAACGTCGCATTATTGAACTTATGCTATGATACAATTGGTGATAAGAACTTACATAATAGGGGAAGCGAATGATTGACGGGGGGCCGTTAAGAATATCACGAGCGACAACCAGGCAGGGTTCGTATCGACGCGAATCGGCCCGTCGCCAACCTGAGGAGCCGGAACCAATGGAGCCTAGTATGCCAGCAAATCAACCGCAAAGGACTATGCAGCATCGTCAAGTACCTCAGGAGCACGAACCAAGCATACATGAAAGAAGCCATGATTGGGTACGATGGATTTTAGGGAGCTTAATCATAGCAGTAATCATATTTGTTGGTTGGTTTTGGGTGTCAAAACAAAGTGAGACTTCACTGGCAAGTACCATTGATAGCGATAAGTATCAGGCAGTGTTTCTTTCCAATGGCCAAGTGTATTTTGGTAAGCTCGAATTAGTAAATAATGATTACATGAAGCTATCTAATATATATTATCTCGAGCGCCAGGTTACTACGACCAGTAGTGATGATGCAGGCAATGAAGTTCAACAGAATCCAACAGACAATAATTTCCAATTATTAAGATACAGTGATGTATTGTACGGATCTGAAGACGAGATGATCATTTCAAAGGATGACATTATTCGATACGAGAATCTACGAAATGATGGCGTAGTTGCAAAAGCAATTGCAAACCGTCAATAAATACATCCCTTAAGTGCATAATAAAAAACAGCCGGTACCGGCTGTTTTTTATTAGAAGGTAGGTAGCTGTTCTTTCTTTGGGTTCGTTAGGCTGGTGATGTATTTAATCCAGTCTGATTGGCTAATAGGTTTTTGTGACTTAATGAGTACAAGGACGTTATCTTTCACGAATATTACTGATTGCGGTCCACGGGCGGACCGCCCTAAATATGCCTTAATCTCTCCTGCTTCTAGGACGATTGTGGCGCTGTATGAATCAGCAAGTTGTTTTACGCTAGCTTCAATATTTCCTAAGAAAGGCTTTGGTATTGGCTGTTGGCTGACACTGATTTGAACTTCTCCTATCATGTCGCTATACGCGAAGACGGGATCGTTGTTAGCTGGACTAATTCGTTTCCAGCCCCCTAAATCTTCGACTGTACGTTGTCTTGGCAGTACAACATCATACGATGGTTCTGACTGGTTTGTCGCTGGTTTTAAGAAATAAAATGCCCCAATCGAAATGCCGCATAGTAGCAATGCGCTACCAGCTAAAAGTTTTTGCCTGCGGGTTGGTGCTACTCGATGAGGCAATAGTTTAATCATTGTACTTTATTTTAGCACGGTAAAGCTTTAGTTATTTCTGAAAATAAAGTTTACGTTACTAACATACGCGTTCGCTGACTTTTTAGCAGTGAGGTTAATTCGAAATAGTATGCTATCACCTGCTTCAAAGTCACAATTAGCCGGATCATCCTCATCCTCAGCAGAGCCTTTCTGCCATTGGTCTTGCCAGCCAGTAGAAATCGTGATTAGTGAACCACATGCCTCAAGGCCAGAACGGTTGTCCCGATAAATCTGGTACGTTACCATACTATTTTCACTGTCAGTTCGTCCGATAATTGACGTTGAGTCTGGTACGAAGCTCTTGAAGTTCTCTGGTAACTGATATGTCAAGTAAATACTTCTTGTTTGATCCTCATCCTCTTGAGAGGTCCAGTTGTAGAAATTGTACGTTTCGTTAGGTCCGCAGACAGTAGGCTGATCATTGGAGCCGTCGTTTATCCCAAGTGTTCCAGAGCAGAAATTTGACGAGATAATTCCTATGTCAGTTCCGTTCAT
>CAZKUV010000005.1:0-1512 GCA_964556075.1 uncultured Candidatus Saccharibacteria bacterium
GGCTGCTAGCTGTATTTATATCTGAATTATTTGCAGAAAATTCTGTATGGGGACATTTATCGTTCGGGCTGATTGTATCTGCTGTCGCCTTGACTTTAGTGTCGGTATTTTATCGACTTGATAACAAGCAAAAGAAAATCAGTCTAAATCTATCGAAGCACTTGAAGCCATTCGGCACTGGCTTTTTGTGGTTTGCCGCACCAGCAACTGTCCTTTTGCTGGGCGCTGTCGGGTCGGGTATTGTCGAGATAGAGATACTAAGGTCTCCGATCGAGGTTGTCGGTATAGTCTTGTTGATAGCAGGCTTGGTCGCACTAGCAGAAGCTATACCTGAAGAAATAATAATGCGCGGCTACATCTTTTCTAAGCTGTCTGAGTCAGGAAAAAGATGGTTTACTATATTCGCACAAGCCATTATATTTACAGGCTTTGCTTTTGCCATCGGAGCATTGAGCGACCCACTAGACGCATCGTTTATTTTTACTTTTGGAATGGTACTTGGAATCCTACGCTCGGCTACCGGTAGTGTTGCTGCACCAGTCGGATTTCACCTCGCATGCATGACATTTCAACAGTCGTTTACTGAGCGGTGGGAGATATTCGCCGTGTCGAATGAGGCTGTGTTGCAGATGTATATATTTGGAATGATACCTTTGAGCATAGTATCTGCTTTCTTTGTTACTAAAATGCTAAATAGTAAGACCTAGAATAAACCCAATGTCGTAAGCTGAGCTTAGGGGTGAGTATCTTAGTCTGTGTTCTGGTTGCTGGTTAATATGTCATAAATTATTTCTAGGTTGTGCTTGTCAAAATTTATACTTGCAGTTCGCAACTCGCCTGTTAGTGTGAGCCAGACCAAGCAGTGAAAAACCCTGACCGGGTTCCATGACCGAGAGGTCATTTCACTCCTTGGTTGCCAAGAAAGAACGACTGCCTATTACAAGGTGCAACAGGTTGGAACCGCCAGAAATGGCGGTTTTTCCGTGCTAACCCTGTTATTTGGTTCTGGAGTTGACCAATTCGCCCCACGGGAACTGTGCAGCCCAAAATTCGACCAGGTTCCTAGACCGACTTCCTATGTCCAGCCAAACGCATACCAAATAACCAGAGCGTTGAAGACCAGACTAATGACTAACAAGAACTGATCATAGTGTTTGTAAGATCGTAGGCTTATAAGATTAAAAAGTAGGAAGAATCCGGCGACAACCATGTTCAATATTCTGTTGACAGGTTGATTGAGAACTAGCGTTAGAAATGCCATCACAATTGGAATGACCATAATGCCTGCAATAAGCAGGAACATGATCTTCGGCACCTTCTTGCCCGAAATCGTACCGACTTTGTAATCACCGGCAAATATGCGGACGACGTCGCCGAGCAAGTAGATGAGCATTGTAACCACCCATAAGCCGAACAAGACAATCTGCGTATCCATTAACCAATCCTCACAATAACGTTACCCACCTTCTTGCCGCCATCCTTGCTGCGTACGCTGGCATTGAAGCCGATGCC
>CAZKUV010000005.1:1522-11883 GCA_964556075.1 uncultured Candidatus Saccharibacteria bacterium
GGGCCTTGGCGATGTCTTGCAGTGGGTAGGTTTTATCAATAACTACCTTCAGTCTGTTCTGTCCGACAAGGCCAATTAGGAGCTCAATATCTTCTTTTTTCTCAGTTGCAACGCCGGTCTTGATTGGGCCACGAGACTTCAATATGACGTCCAAGCCGGCTACCATGAGTCCTGCTCTGCCTTTTTTGGTCAGTAGGGTCTTGGCTATCTCTGGCGATACATTACCGACTGTATCTAGTATTACATCAAACTTCCGACCACTATCCGACAGGTTTTGTTTGGTGTAGTCAATGATATCCTCAGCACCCAAACTCTTAACCAGCTTGGCATTGTCACCGCTTGTTACTCCAATGACCTTAGCCCCAAAATACCTAGCGAGCTGCACGGCATTAGTGCCAACGGCACCCGATGCACCGTTAATGACTGCCGTTTCGCCCTTTTTGATACCAATCTTTTCCCTAAGGAAATAGAGTGCTGCTGTACCACCGAACAGCATACCAGCCGCATCCTCATGACTGATCTCAGCTGGCTTCTTGGCGATACTATGGAATTTACTAATTTTAATAAACTCTGCGTAAGTACCCATTTTGCCGCCAGTCATGCCACAAACCTCATCGCCAACCTTGAACTCAGTAACATTCTTGCCAGCTTCTTCTACGACACCTGAATAGGTATTGCCCAGCACTTTGATCCTTGGCTTGGTAACTCCAAAAACCAATCGGGAGATGAGCCCGAACCCCTTTGGAAACCTCGCACCACGCACGCGTGAATCGGCGGCCGTGACGGCTATGGCTTTCACTTTGACCAGGATCTCGTTGTCGCCAATCTCCGGCTTTGTCATGTCTTTAACTTGCAAAACTTCTGGGGGTCCGTACCTATCAATAATGGCTGCTTTCATTACTATTTATGGTAGCATAAGAAGTAATGAGGATCCGGCTGCGATCTCATACTCCCTATCGTTTGGTTCATGACCGACATGCGGAGCCAAGCTGGAACAGACGAAGTCAGAACTGTGAAAATGGTTCTGACTTTTTGGATACCCAGAATATAATTAGTACCGCCTGTATTTGCTATTATTAACCTATGGTCGAGCATCAATTAAAGTTAGCGTCTGAACCGTTTGAAACAATCGCTTCTGGTAAAAAGACAATCGAATCAAGACTTTTTGATGAGAAAAGACAATTGATAAACCCAGGTGACATTATCGTTTTTATAAATCGAGAAAACCCCTCACAAAGTCTCAAGGTTAAGGTGATTGGCTTGCTACGGTACGCAACGTTTAAAGACATGTTTATGAATAATCTCCCCGATAAGTTTGGGGGAGAAAGTAAAGATTGGCTACTGAATCAAATGAACGAATTTTACTCCGAAGATGAACAGAGCCAGTACGGGGTGGTAGGTATACAGTTCGAGCTCATTTAGGTTGCTATTGATATTTATAAACCAACGATCCCGCAACAGTTACTTGGTGGTTTGGCGTTCACAAGAAGAGCCGACGGAACCTACGCCGCCGAGTTGTTGGGTCCATCATATAAATATAGAGTGCTTGATGGTCGGAAAGGTGACGAGTATTGGGGTATAGAGTCCTATCTAGATGTAACCATTCGTGGGGTAGACAAACGAAACCTAGCGGGCAAGCTTCTACCACTCCAAATAATTGATCGGCAATTCTCTCTTGGTAAACATAAGTACGTGAATACCTGCTTATGAGGAACTTGAAGATTGTTGTGACGAATTATTACGAAAAGGGATTAGTGTGCAATTAAGCGGATTGGTAAGACGACATTCGGAAGTCTCGTTACGAAGCCTACAACGCTATAATCGTAAATTAATCGGACTCACTCTTGAACAGCAACAGCAGATTAGGCGAGCAGAATGAGCAAAGGAGTTATTGGAGCGAGGGATAGGTCCTATCGAAGTAACTGCTGAAGTTGGTTATTCAGACCAAGCTCATATGACACGGTCACTGAATTCTCTCCTAGGTAAAACACCTTCGCAACTAATTTAAGTTGTCGTTTTTGTTCAATATCCTGAAACCTAATGAATGTTAAGATTGAAATATACAAAAAAGAAAGGATATTTTGATGAAATCGAAAATAACAGACGCTCCACAGGGAGAGAACTCTGTAAATCCAGTTATTATCACAAACGCTGCAACTAAAGTTATTCAATTTATTGTGGAAGTATTCGGAGGGAAACTAGACGAGAATACAGTCACATACGACGAAGACGGTACAATCATCCATAGCGAAACTACGGTAGACAACACAAAGTTTATTGTTGCTGATCGAAAAAAGAACTGGCCATTTACCCCAGCCTTTATCCAGGTGTATGTTACAGATGTTGAAGAGGCTATTAATCGAGCAAAGAAGCTAGGGGCAACGGTTGTTACAGAGCCAACTGAATATGTAGGGGTGAATTTCTCTCGCGTTCAAGACGCCCAGGGCAATATGTGGTGGATATGGAAGAGTCTTGATGATTATGACTGGGACGCGGCATTTAGCGGTAACGAGGAATCTTGGAAGCCAACCGAAGAAGCGGTATACATTCACGACTCGCTGGTTCAAACTATGGAGCGATTGAATTCTCAGCAATAAATTTGGTACCGCAGTTATTATTTTGAAATACGGGTTGATAATTACATTAGCTCAGAGTACCAAACAATAATTTATTCTAGAACCGTCGTTATTTGATATAATTCCCTCATGTCATTTCAAGCATACCTGGATACTATTGAAAAGAAGACGGGCAAAACTCCGGAAGAAATACTGGGAATCGCCAAAGAAAAAGGATTCACTGCAGAAACAAAAGCTGGCGTAGTCTTGGACTGGTTAAGAGAAGATTATGGTCTCGGACGTGGGCACGCAATGGCTTTTTACCATGTTTTGAAGTACGGCGCACGATTAAGCGATAAGCACGTCGGAAGTGGCGGCGTACATGCCGACGAAAGTAACATGCTTAGGTTAGACGGCATAAAAAATAGATAAGTTCACGTCACTTAAGGGAATTACTCTATATTTTTCCTTATTTTACTGTTGTTTATCAAGCGTCGAGTAGCAATATTTTGCACTGGTATTGTTTTTGCTATAAGCGTATATTGCTTAAACGAATCATTAGCATCGGGGTATATATCTATCTAGATGCTATGTAGATATCTTTATTCCTTTAAGCATTCGAATTGCAGTATCGAATGCGTATGTTGCGATACCAAGGGCGATAAAAAACTCTCTATATTCTAGACTGAGCCAATATCTTAAATCCCCATAATTTGTGAACGTAAAGGTTACTATACCAATGACAAATGTAGTAAACGCTAGCGTTAATGCTATTTTCGCTGGAGTATTATTGATTAACTCTTGGCGAGATGTGGTTGCTAGCAAAATTATGAAAGTGAAAATATATATTAGCATGTAAACTGATGATTTCAGGACAGAGACTGTAATAAAGCTTGAAATAACAGAGAAAGGTATCACTAGCCACTGTGAAGGTAGAAATTCTACCATTGTTTTAGTTAGTTTAGTTTTTTGTAATATTGATATCGCAAACTTTCGAATGAATGGCAAAAGTGTGAGTAATATAAATCCTCCAAGATAATAGGCGCGTTCAAAGAAACCAGTAGCAATATTGTGAAAATTTAACTCCTGCTGATTATTAATTTCTATGAGGTATGATGGTGTCTCGATATCAATTATTCGTTGAGCCCAGGATATCTCTTCCATTCCGATGATGAAGAAAATAAGAGAACATACAGCCGACACTAAGACTTGTAGGGGGCGCTTTCGTTGAACTAATAGCGACACTGTCAATGCTGCCATTATTGTAGATGCAATCATAAGAAAGAAAGCTGATAACTGTTCGATCGGACCATCCTCGATTGCTAATCTATCGGCTAACGGTGTGTTAGTAATAGTTAACGCGACAACAGCAAGAGCCGCGAGCGGGATAACTAAGGAAATTACATTCTGAATTTTCTCGAAGTTTAATGATGGGAAAATAAAGATTGATACTGCAAGGGAAGTGTATAGTATTAATCTTGGAATAAATAGCTCTGTGGGTTGTAAATCTAAAAATTTACCACATATTTCTACGGCTAGAGTAATTATTAAAAAAGAAATAAGCAACAGATGTTTCGAGAAGAGTAAAAATTTCAGTCTATTTATCATTATTTCCTCTATTAAACAGTCCTAAATCCAAAGCGTCAATGGATTCGGTCTTACTGAACCTTTTAAGTGTCTTGAATCGAAGTCATTAACAGTTAAGTTACCGGGAAGATTCTTAATTTGTCAAAATGTATTAGAAGAACCTCTGCTTCTGAGAAGTAAGAATATTTATGAAGATTTGGAAGTGAGAGACTTACCGAGGTTAATAATGAAAATTATTAACCCCAAGGTCAGTAGGATATGTCCTAGCCCGGAAATGCCCACCAATGATGCACCTTCTTGGTTTCCATTTGCCTGTATAACACCTATGGCAAACATCGAACTCACGGTCATTGCTAGACCTAAGGTGTACAACCAATAGAAAGTACCGAATAGTTTAGTAAAGTCACTAAGTTTATATAGTTTTTCAATAGCTAAAACTATTAGGAAAAAGAAGAAACCTAACGTTAATATGTGGGTGTGAAGCATGGATAAATGCTGCGAATCCTGCATTCCTATGTGATGTGTATATGTTCTCCAAAAAAGTCCTGCCGCTAACCCGAGCATTCCGTAGACTGCTGCATTAATGAACATTTTCTTTTCTACCGACATTGTATTTCCTTTTCGTTTGTTCTTGTGTTTTTCCACATTATATCACTTTACCTAGAGTTGACGACTCCTATAACAAGTCAATAGCTGTACTAGAAGATAGCTTAACTTTTTGAAGAAAATAACTACCAAATATAATGCTTCAATAGGTTTTATGTTACTGTTCCAATGTTAGTTCGTCGGATCGTTATACGATTATCCGCATAGTTGGCGAGTATAGAAGGTATAGGGTTTTTCTCATCGATGCGTTCTTCAAATTCCTGGAGTATGATAATCGGAGACTAAACCTCTAGCAGATTACAATTCGAGTAAACTTTAGATTTACACAATATCTGTTAATTTCTGGTGGTTTTAATCAAAATGACGATAATACCTAAAAACGAGCCGTATATGATATTAACGAAAGTAGCTCCGGCAAGCCCGACGCTCAGTAGTATAGGGATATTAACATCTTCGTTTTTTAGTCCAGGGATGCATATCTGAATAACGACTGCAAGTAGAATCGAAATAACTCCATAGACAGCTCCACTTTTTGCCAACAGGAATATAGGATTAGCGTCTTTTTGCTTCAAAGCGACCATAATCCACACTACCCCAATGCAAATAGACAAAAGTCCTATGACAGGTGTAGTAACTGTATAACCGAAAATATCGCCGCCTATTCGGAATAATGGACGTGTTAATCCAATAAGTCCTAGGGCAATAGGTACTTTCCAAGCTTCTGCGCGTAAGGAATGGAGCTTATTCATAGAAAAAGCTTAGCACGACAACAATAGATTACGTAGCGTTATTTTGTAGGTCAAAAAATATAGGTGGATCCAGCAAAGTTGGATCCACCTAGTGCCAATAAGTCATTTCGACTTACGTGTACCCTTCTTGCTCTTGCCACGGGACTGTGTTGCGCGCCGCACCCTACCGTGGGCTTGCTTGTGGTAAGAGAATCTCCTCCGAGCTTTGTGTTGCTTCGTCACTGGATTTCCTTCCACTAAGACAGAGGGACTGAGCAAAACTATAACATAATATCAAAAGTCTTTCAATGTCACGGAATATTTTCATCACTATTGTATGTAAACATATCTTGTATCCGCAAAACACTTGTGGTACCGTGAAATAATATATGAAGAACGACACCAGTAACATCGTCGTTGTACGTGACCTGACGAAGAAGTACGGTCAAAAGACGGTCGTCAATGATGTCAGCTTTACAGTCAAAGAGGGCGAGGTGTTTGGCATTCTTGGACCAAACGGAGCTGGAAAGACGACGACTCTTGAAATGATAGAGACGCTTCGGCCATATGACAAGGGAGAGGTAGTTGTTGACGGTATCGATGTCGCTCGCGATCCAAACAAGGTTAAGCAAACCATAGGAGTGCAGACCCAATCCTCGGCTTTTTACGATAAAGTTTCCTTGATTGAGCAATTAACGTTTATGGCATCAGTCTACAATACAGACGCTAACCCAATGAAGCTGCTTGAAGACGTCAATCTAGTAGATAAGGCAAAGGAGTATCCAGAGAAGCTGTCGGGCGGACAGAAGCAACGGTTCAGTATCGCGATGGCGTTAATAAATAAACCCCGAGTATTATTTCTTGACGAGCCGACTACTGGCCTTGACCCTCAAGCTAGGCGAAAAATGTGGGACTTAATTACCGACCTGAAGGCTCGGGACATCACGATTATTATGACGACCCACTACATGGAAGAGGCTCAGAATTTATGTGACAGAGTCGCGATTATGGATGACGGTAAAATTGTCGCACTCGATACCCCGCAGAAGCTCATATCTGACCTACTTGCTACAGGATTTAAGAAGAAAGAGGTTGTACAACTAGCTGACCTTGAAGATGTGTTCATCAACTTAACAGGCAAGGCACTACGGGATTAGTCGCGGCATGAAGACGACTTTACTATACGCAAAACTTCAACTGATGCGCCTGCTTCGTGATCCAGTCACATTGATCGTATTGTTCGCGATTCCTGTTTTACTGCTCGTATTGTTCGGCGCCTTTATCGGTAGAGGAAACGCCGGTGATGTATCGTTAAAAGTTGCTGTAATTAACGAGTCCAGCGAACAGTTCGCGAGCGAATTCGTCGATCAGCTACGGTCTGTCGACATACTATCAGTCCAGGATGAATCGATGTCACGCTCTGAAGCCGAGGCAAAACTGAAGGATAATCAGCTTGACGGGATACTTGAGCTGCCTTCGGACTTTGGCCAAATTGTCGATGGAAAGCCGACAGGAATCGTTCGCCTGCTTGCTGATTCTGGTGATCGTTCTTCAATCGATATACTCATGGGGGTAATGACTCGTATCGCTGAGCATAATAACGCGGCGATTACCGGAAGCGAAGCCCCGATAAGGATTGAGCAGTCGTCGGTTGAGGGAACCGCGTCTAAACCAGTCGATGTTCTATATCCAATGTTTACGTCGATGGCAATCATGATGGTAGGTATTTTTGCGGTGGCGTCCGCTATACCTACTGATAAAAAGACGGGCATTTTGCGAAGAATGAGAGTCACGCCTTTCCGCGCTAGCCAGATGATTGGCGGTATCGTACTAGCCTACATTATTCTGTCATTTATGGTTGTAGCGGTGATGACGAGTATTGCCATGATTGCGTTTGGCATGGAAATGAGAGGGGATTGGCTAAACCTTAGCGCGCTCGTCCTCATTAGTTCAATGGTTATGATTGCTCTCGGTGTCATGATTGGAGGTTGGGCAAAAAACACCACGCAGTCGGATATATACGGACAGATTATCTTCATAGGTTCACTTGCGTTCAGTGGATTATGGTTGCCGCGGGCACTTATGCCAGAATGGCTTCGAGATATTACTGCGTTTCTGCCTTTGACTCCTCTAATCGAAGGAATGGAACGTATCGTGGTTGTAGGTCTTACCGTTGCGGATATCGGGTTTCAACTGGCCGTGCTAGCGGGTTGGTTTATAATCGCCTTTGTTATAGGCATGAAGACGTTTCGCTGGGAATAGACTGACGCCCTGTCTGGATTAATCAACCAGCCTTTGACCGATAAAATTAGCGCGTGGAACACTTGACCATAAGCATGAATGTAGTTGCTGCAAAAAGACAAACCACGCATCCAAAAGCCGCCTTTACTATTGTTGAGCTACTGATAGTTATCGTGGTAATAGCTATTTTGGCTGCGATAAGTATCGTAGCGTATACGGGTATTCAGAATCGCGCAAACGATTCTTCAATTCAAAACGACTTGGCGGCGTTATCGAAAAGTTTTGAGCTTTTTAGGGTTGATGATGGCGCGTATCCGGATTCGGTCACTAACCTCGGGACATTGAATGCTAAGGTTAATAAATCCGCATACTTAACTAGCCCTGACGTAAGTTTCAACCTCATTGTCTTTATTCATCCATCGAGTAATCCAACGTCCATCGCGGTACTTGCTTCAAGCAAATCCGGGAATAGATTTTATGCCTTGAACGGTGGAGCGCCAGTGCAATATACAGGTGCGGTTAGCTGGTCTGGGACTAATCACGGAGCGATGTGCAGTGACCTTATTCCAGGGGCGGCCGTAATTGCCGGATCAAGCTCGGGGTATGGTTCTAGTGCTTGGCGGTCGTGGGTCAATTAATTCCTGTATAATACGAAGCATGAACGTTTTGCAGGTAACAGACCTTTCCAAAGAATTCGAAGGAAAGGATGTAATCTCTGACCTAAATTTCTCGGTGACACCCGGATCGATAACTGGATTTCTTGGACCAAATGGAGCAGGCAAGAGCACGACCATGAATATTATCATGGGGTTTATCAAGGCGTCAAAAGGGACAGTACGTATTTTCGATGAGTTAGTAACGATTAATTCACCAAAAACACGCAGTCAGGTCGGATATCTTTCAAACTCGAGTAAGCTTGATCGTACGTTAAGCGCGAAGCAGGAAATCGAATACTTTGGACGACTCGGTGGGACCTACGATCGTGAGTACGTCGACACGCTTGTTCGGCGCCTTAAGCTTGACGTAAATCAAAAGATTGGAGGACTGAGTACCGGCAATTATCAGAAGGTAGCATTAATTATCGCATTAATGCACCGGCCAAGGCTACTTATTCTAGACGAACCAACCAATGGTTTAGATCCCCTTATTCAAGCTGAATTCAATAAAATAATTACGGAACTACGGGATACTGGATCAACTATCTTCATCTCATCCCATATTCTCAGCGATGTGCAACAGCTCTGTGATGAATTTATTTTCATTAAGAATGGAGCAATCGTTACGCAGCTTACAAAAGACGACCTGCTCGCATCGACCAGCAAAGTCGTAACTATTCGAACGAATGACAAGAATCATGATGAGGTTGTAGCGCTGCTGAATGAGCGGGGTGTCGAACATGAGGTTTCAATGGGAAGTCTGGACGATGTCTTTATGAGATATTACGGAGAGAGAAATGAATAGCGTGATAATACTTAAGGTGCTCAAAGAAAAACGTAGAGCAATAGTACTCTGGGCGCTAGCGATTGGGATTTCAAATATTGGTCTTGCGCTGCTTTTTCCAGCAATGAGAGATACGATGGGTGCGATGACCGAATCTGTACCGAAAGAAATGGAGAACTGGTTCGGAAGCGCTGAAGTGTGGCAGACATACACTGGGTTTGCCGGACAGGAACTATTCGGTCAAATGTCAATTATCTTGGTTGTCATGGCAATTCTATTTGGAGGCGGTTTTCTGGCAGGGTACGAAGGTAATGGCGCTTTGCTTACTCTACTCTCCCGACCTGTTAACAGAAAGATGGTGTTTTGGCAGAAATACGCGGCGTTTTTCATTACGGTTTCCGTAGTGGCAATAGTATACCTTGTAGGCATTCTGATAGGCGGTTTGATTCTCGGTGAAACGCTCGAGTTTAAAGAACTTATGGGTGCGATGCTGATGGTGTACTTACTAGCGCTTTCGCTTGGCTCGGTTGCATTTTCTATTGGAGCAATTACGGGTAACGCTGCCATGTCGGGCATCACCACCGGCCTCTATGCCTTTGTCGCGTACCTGGTCTCGTCGCTGTCGACAGCTGCTGACATTGTTGAAACTATTAGTTATGGCTCATTGTTTAGATATGCGAGCCCGGTCGATGTAATAGCCGACGGTATCAGTTTAGGACGAGTCTTGGTACTACTCGCGGTTCCTATCGTGGCTGTGCTTCTCGCTTTACCGATATTTACTAACAGGGATCTTAATACGAGGTAGAAATGATGCAGAAATGGTCACAAAGAAGCTTCGACGCCGCCTTTGATGAAGCGAGGTCGAGTCTTGAGGAAGGTGGGGTACCGGTCGGAGCTGCGCTGGACATCGATGGACAGCTAGTCGCCACTGGACATAATCAACGTGTACAGTTAGGGGACCCAATCGCGCACGGTGAAATGGACTGCCTCCGGCGGGCGGGCAGACAACGGAGCTATGAGAGAGCTGTACTTTATACAACACTTGCTCCTTGCATGATGTGTGCGGGTACGATTGTTCAGTTCGGGATTCCTGTTGTAGTAGTTGGGGAGGACAAAACCTTTCCCGGTGAACTCAAGTTTCTGAGACACCATGGAGTAGAGGTAATACATCTCGATGACCCTCGTTGCATAGAACTGATGAAAG
>CAZKUV010000005.1:11911-22681 GCA_964556075.1 uncultured Candidatus Saccharibacteria bacterium
CCGACGTTTGGGCTGAAGATATCGGCGAATTATAGCCCGTACCCTATCCCCTATTTGTCTTAGGCTGATGGAAAAAGGACTTCAGCATATCTTTGACTGATTGCAAACTGAACTGGATAATCATATGATAGATACAAACAAAAAAGCGTTATGCGAGAGGGTAGTAACAAATCTAAGAGGAGGGGCATATGAGGAAAGTAGCGCATATTGTTGCTGGACTGACAATAATGGTAGCTGCACCTGTCGCAATGAGCATGACAGCGCTCGCGGCATTTGAGTGCGAAATCGGATTTACTGGTCCGGATTCACAGAATATGTGTGTATCGGAGCAGGAATACCAATGCGAGATTATAAATGATACCCAGGTCACGATTAACAATGTTAACGATCAGGATGCGGTAACCGGCGATGCCGAAATAAATGACAATCGTACAGGAGGGAGCGCCACAACCGGATCGGCTGGCAATAGCAATCAGTCGACATTTACTCTAAGAATCGAAAACGGGGGCACCGACGATGAAGTCTGCTTCGCGTCATTGGTAGTTCCAGCCAATGAAACTCCCGAAACTCCTGAAACACCCGAGCCAGGTAGAGGAGAGGCTACCGTACAACCTGAACAAAAGGTAACGCCAAACGCTCTTCCGGTTACGAGCAGTGGCAGTGCCCCTATTCTTGTGGTGGTAGGCGGTTCCGCACTCACGGTAGGTCTGGCCGTCGCACATCGACGACTGCGCCTTTAAGTAGGTTCATCACATGACACGGTTACTCGCGGACCGGATCGGAGCAATCGGCAGTTTTAGCGTCATTTCGATGACGCTGATGCTGCCGCTTCCTTTGTTTACTACGAGTGATGGGATTATTCAACGAAATAATACATCCCAAGTCGTCTCGCCCGTTTCACGATACCGAACGAAGCAACGAAAAGATTCAGTTGCGACTGATGACATTAGCCGCCCCATGAGTAAGTCTACGCATGATTCGAGCGGCAGTAGAGCGCTCTTAAAGAGCTTTACCAACAGGACAACGTCCAGCGAAGTAGTGCCAAAAGTAAAGTCTCTGGCTACCGTTATTTCTCCGTCTAACGAGAGAAGGAAAAAGACGGAACCATTAGTTCGAGAAAAGGCTAAGCAGTACCATAGCGAAAACACCGAGACAGTGCTGCTCGCGGCATCAAACTCCTCGTCGCCACAGCGAGATAAAGACGAAGATTCCATTATTCCGGATAAAGTTTCGTTGATTTGGGACGACACATCAACTCAATCCAAGGTATTTCGTACTCTGCTGGCAGAGAAAGAACTATTTGCTATGACGGGAAAACTACCGCCTTTGCCTCAAGAAAATCAAACCAAAAAACAGGAACTCGATTCGCCGAGGAAGCAGCCAGTTACCGGAACACCAGAACATATTGCCATACCGAGTCTTGGGATTGACGTAAACGTTCGATCAGGCAAATATGATCCGGTAACAGGTGCTTGGGAGTTGGATGACGCTTCCGTGTTTCATGCCTCAACGACTGTTCCCGTTAATGATACGAACGGCACAACGCTTATTTACGGTCACGCAAAGTGGGGACTATTTGGAAGTCTTCCTGATATATCGCCAGGTGCAGAAGCAATCGTTCGTACCTCGAATGGTAAGCAGTTTGTATACGAACTTGAGTACTCTGAGCAAGTAGATCCAAGTGATGTCACCGTAATGACCATTGAAGGTCCTCCAATGTTAGCGTTACAAACATGTTCTGGATTATTCGATCAACACAGAACTATTGCCTATTTTCGACTGAAGAATATCATCCAAGAGTAATATATTTTATAGCAATCTTCTGAGATTTAGCTGTAAATTGACTGTTAAAAAATACACAAGCGTTTAGTTAAATAAATCGCATACCGAGCCTATTCAACTCGCTATGCTTAGTCTTAGTCGCGAGGTAAATTCACGCGGGAGAGAAATGAAATATGCGAGCCGTAAAGAAAAGTATTACCAAGAATATGTGTCTCCTTTCGAAGGGGCTTGGTAGCTCGTTCATTCTCAACCGAGTGAAGTTGCCGGCATAGGGGGTAGTCATGCCGGCGGACCGTAGCGATACCAGTTAGGTAAAGGAGGGTGTATGAAGAAAGTGGAAATTAAGAAGTTAGTCGGCGCGAGTGCCTTATCACTCGGTCTAGTTGTAGGAGTTGCTGGATTCGCAGGAGCATCGACGGGAACCATCGATACCACTGGTCCAGACTCAGACAACGAAATTCGTCATGAATCACGGGTCGAACTTGACCTAAGAAACGATAACGAAGTTGATCTAAGAAATAGGACTACGCAGCGCGCTACAAGTGGTGATGCACGCGTCCGCTCCAATACGACAGCCGGGAATGCCGCATCCGGTGACGCAACCAATGAAAGCGTTGTTGACGCATTGGTTGAGGTAGACAACTCATCGGCAGCAGGTGACCTGAGCGGCCTTGTAGGAGGTCAGGGATCAGATACCGGGCGCATCGAGAATACCGGTCCTAACTCGGAGAACGAGGTGACGTTTGAGAACCGAGTAGAAGTCGACATCGAAAATGACAACGAGATAGATATCGACAACACGGTTGATCAGCGGGCTCGTTCGGGTGATGCTTCTGTCCGCTACAACACCACCGGCGGCAGCGCCTCGACTGGTAGCGCATCAAATAGCAGCTCATCGATCTTTACGGTTAGCATCACTAATTAATAGCCAACTTACCGACAGGCGCGTTTAAAGGGGCGGCGGCAGTAGCTGCCGCCCCAGCCGGAATTCCGAAAGGGGGTATCGACGTTATGCGTAGAACAGTAGCCGTGATTAGAAAAGGATTTCTATATATATGTACGCTAGTTCTTGTGGCTGGCTATCCGACAGTCGCGATGGCTACACCACAAGAGCCAGCGACGGAACAGGTGCTGATCACTCCATCCAATTCCCTGGAAGAAAAGTCGGAGGAAGAGAAGCCTCTCACGTATACGTATGATCCTGTAGATAAAAAGTGGAACAGCGAAGAATGGCAATTTAATTCCGAATCGGGGAAATATGAAAAACCGACCGCGCCAGTTATTATCGAGCCTGATGTGGAAACGAAGAGCGTATTGCCGCAATCTCCCGATAACCCGATAAGTCAGACAGTAGAAGAATCGTCCGAAAAAACATCTGAAACGAGCGTTACGATAGATACAAAAGTATTATCCGAGGCGATATCTGGCGATGCGTTCGTTGGTAATAATACGAACGCTGGAAGCGCATTATCCGGCGATGCGACGGCAGTCGCGAACATCATCAATGCGGTCAATTCAAGCATAAGTTCCGGTGAAAACCAAAAGATAGCTACCTTCACGAAAGATATCACCGGCGATGTTAAAGGAGACATTATCCTGTATCCAATGCTTTTAAAAGCTATGTTAGAGGCTAAGGCCGGGGCGCCAGCTACTGCGATAAACAACTCTACAGATTTACAAGTTAATAATGATATCACCCTGAACGCGAAAAGCGGTAATGCGACGGTAGACAGTAATACGAATGCTGGCGACGCAACCACGGGAAACGCCGTCGCAATGGCGAATGTGGTAAATATACTTAATTCATTAATTTCTACCCAAGAATCGTTTATCGGGACGATAAATATTTATGGCAGTCTTGAAGGAGATATCCTTATCGCTCCGGACTTTATTCCGCAAATGATAGCTAGTAATGGCGGGGAATCTGGAACGCAACTTTCGAAACAAGATACAACAACGATTGTGAATAACATTACCGCTGTTGCCGAAAGCGGAGCCGCAGAGGTATTTGGTAACACGTCTGCCGGTAGCGCTACGACTGGAAACGCGGAATCTAACGTCGTCATATTTAATGTTACCGGACACGACATCGTCGCGGAGAACAGTCTGCTAGTCTTTGTGAACGTTCTTGGAAAATGGGTGGGTATGATAATCGACGCACCCCAAGGCGCGACCGCCGCAATGATTGGCAGCGGAGTAATAAGCAGTGAATTATACGCACCTGATGTAGTCGTCGAGTCACAGTCCAAACATGGCATTACCAACACAATTGCAGTTAATGCTCAAACTGGCGACGCGGTGGTGTCAAATAATACCAACGCCGGAAACGCGACTAGTGGTGACGCGTCGGCGATTGCGAATGTCGCGAATATTTCCAACAGCTCACTCAGTTTGGCTGGATGGTTCGGGTTGCTATTTATCAACATCACCGGGGATTGGTTCGGTAGCTTTCAGATAGATACTCCGTACGGGAACATGCCGACTGAGTCGGAGTCACCACAGCCAAAACCTAGTGGACCGGTGCAGTTCGTTCCTAAAAACAATACAGAAGTGAAGACCATGTCGACGAATACCTTACGAACAGTAATAGATAGTCGATTCACTCGCTCATCATCTGTAATAACCGAGCATGTGGAAGTGGAAAGCGTTGAAAATATCAATAGCCAAGACGATTCTGACCAGCCAGAGGTAAAAAGCGCAGTTACAGATACGACAGAAGAAACACCTGCCCTTACTAATGAAGATGGCTCGTTTTTCCTTATCGTTGCTGGATCAATTATAGTTCTGGGGATATCAGTCTTAGGGATAAGAAGGTTTTTCTAGAGCAATACTATGAACCGCAGATAGCCCGGTCGACACGACCGGGCTAGAGAGTTCTTCTTATACTCTAGTAAATGAAACCGCCGAAGGTTCCAGGCTGTACTGTGCGTTTATTGTAGTTACCCGCTTGGTAATTCCAGCCCATTTCCGAAACGACATAACTGCCGTCGGGATTGACGCTCTCTACATATGCAACATGTCCGTTCATGACCGCGACCGCACCAGCTTGAGGGGTGTTGCCAGTAGACTTTCCTGCTGCCTGAGCGGCGCTCAGCCAGTTGTATCCTGCATTCCCGTATATTGCGACATCTGGACGCCTACTGTGCACGTAGTCCGTACACCACATTCCGTTACCGATATAGTAACTGGACGAATTAACCGGCGCCGATGTATACGACCTGGTCGAATAGGTCGCATTTGCAGGTTGGGCAGCGGTCGCTGCGACGCTCCTTTTCGCTTGGTATTGTGCAAAGCGGTCTGGTAGCTCTTCGCCTTCTGATGGGATGCGAATTTTGTCGCCGATATCGATTAAATCGGGATCGACAATGGACTCGTTCGCGTTATAGAGCACGGTATATGTCACTCCATACTCATCCGCTATCGAGGAAAGCGTATCGCCGGCTTTAACGACGACTATTGTTTCCTCTCTTTCTGTTTTGTCCTCATGCTCCTTCGCGCTAGCGGTACTGCCGCCGAAGAGCACAAGCGTAAGACAGGCACTTAGTGCCAGTATTGTTAGTCTGGTTTTCATTTCCTCACTCCTTTACGTGCCGATTGATAACTGATAGGTGGCACGTTTGTGTCTCATAAGTCTCCCAAGACACAAAGTCCAGAATACCGCATGAGTTTTTCGAGTCAATATTAACAGACATCTTTTGTCAATTAACAGATGAAAAAATGTGTAGTGCTTTTTATAACAGTTATGGTTTCCTGGGGAAAAAGCTTCTAAACTGTCCGTCGGCTCGTATGACTACCTCTGTTATCAGCGCGTCTGATGATTAGTTGAGCAGCTTAAGCCCTGTCTCTTCATCATAGAGTCGAGTAAACGCGGTCTCGAGTGGCAATATCAGAAGCTCGCCTGTTAGAGCGATGGTTAGCGATTTGACGTGTCCGCTAATCGATTGGTAATCGCGGGTACCAAATACTCCGTGTATGTGCCAGAAAGGACTGTTATCAATCCACGCCAGATTACCTTGTAAGCTAACAATCTCAAGAGGTTCGTTAAATACCTTGTCGACATATTGTCGTGATGTTAAGTCGTAGAACGAGATTGTAGCGCTATCGGCACCGCCGAGTCCAGATAGGAGCCAAGCACCAGAGAGCGATTGTTCTTGAGAATAACGATTGAGACAGTCTAACAGTTCGTCACCACGCTTCAAAATAACGACCGTAGATTGTTTGCTGTCGACTATCTTCATACTGTCCATTGTACTATGAAGCGTAAGCGTGGAGGTACCTCTTCGTGCTACACTTAATTACGTGAATTACTCTAGTGATGCTCTCCACGAAAAATGCGCTGTCGTTGGCGTTTCGACACGAAGTAGCGGCAGCGAGGCTTCGCATACTGCATACAGGGCGCTTTTCGCCCTTCAACACAGAGGCGTCGAAGGGTCTGGTATCGCGACGACGAGCGGTAGAGCCCTCACGGTAGTGCGTAAACCCGGCATGGTACGGGACGTATTTCATCAAAGCGATATCGATTTACTCCAAGGGAGTATCGCCGTGGGTCATAACCGCTACTCGACAAACGGGGATCGTCATGCGCACCTCCAGCCAGTCTTAAACGAGTCTATCGGGTTTGCCTTGGCGCATAATGGAAATTTTCCAGATACTACCGAACTCGAAGCGTATCTGCATAAGCGGGGGTATATTACGAGCCAATACAACGACTCAGAGCTTTTCGGCAACGCGCTCGCAAGCAAATTGCACGGTGGTCGATCGTTCCAAGAAGCTATTTCCGAGGTGAGTAATATCGCCGCGGGCGCGTATGCCTGCGTAGCTACTCATGGAGGCGAATTAGTGGGATTTCGAGATCCGAGCGGGATTCGACCGCTTGAAATCGGGCGTTTCGCTGGCGGTATAATTTTGGCCAGCGAAACGTGCGCTCTGGATACCGTCGGGGCCGAACATGTCCGGTCAGTAAAACCGGGAGAGATTGTCACAGTTCGAGACGGAGAACTAATAGATTCATATCGGTTCGCTGATGGAGTGGAGCGTCTTGACGCGTTTGAACTTGTTTATTTCGCGCGTCACGACAGCGTACTACTAGGAGAGCGAGTTGATACTGTTAGACGACGGTTCGGGGTTGAGCTCGCCAGGATGCACCTACCCGAGGTTGATAGGCAAAACGTTGTCGTCACCGCGGTACCGGACACGTCCATTCCGGCCGCGGAGTCGTATGCCGCAGAGCTGGGGCTCGCGTACCGAACCGCAATTATCAAAAATCGCTATATTGGCAGGACATTTATGCAGCCGACCCAGCAGTCGCGCCAGGATAACCTTCGCCTCAAACATACGATGATTCCCGAACTTATCGCCGGGAAAGACCTTGTTATGATAGATGACTCAATCGTTCGAGGTAACACTCTTCCTCGCCTGATTGCTCTGGCGCGTAAGCTCGGCGCGAAGTCGGTAACGGTACTTATCGCATCGCCACCGATTCGGTTTCCAGATTTCTACGGCGTTGACACACCAAGCCAAGACGAGCTTATGGCCGCCAATATGTCGATTGAGGACATGCGCCGAGCAGTCGGCGCAGACTATTTAGGATTTCTTACGGTTTCGGGGCTTGTAAAAGCCATAGGAGTGCCGCGAGAAAAACTGAATCTTGCTGCATTTACAGGAGAGTATCCTGTCAGTATCGGGCTAAAACAGGCGACGATACGTGAGCCAGTATCCACTGAATACAATGATTAGCGGTCCTTAGTGTCTAGCTGTTCTTGGGCAGTAGCCTCTGAAGACTCGGTAGCAATCTTGTTGTCACGGTCGGTTATTCGGCTAGGAGGAGGTGTGGGAGGAGACGAAAGTCTGGCTTTTTCACGCTCGTTCATTTCGCGCAGGACCTTTTGGATATCGAGTATTGCTCTGTCGACTTTTCTTCGACGAAGATACGAACTTACATACAGAATGAATAGAACTGCGGTAAGCACGAGTGACGCCATGAGCACGGGCGCGAGCAGGTCAGACAACTGCGAAGCAATATCCGGCATAAAGCCGCTTGGATCGAAGTCGCGGTTCTCTGAAATTCGTTCAATTAGTTCTTCGGCTGGTCGTTGTGTGTCATCCATAGTATCAGCATACCATAAGCGCAAAGTTGAATTATTCCAGTTTTGTGTTATAATGCGGATATAATGACCACAGAAAAACAAACTCCAAATATCTACAAAAATACATCAATTATACCGGAAGAGCCGGAGCTACGCGTTACCAATCCCCCCGAACGAAGCGACGACTATTTCTACGAAGACGATATCGATCCATACGCCCCGATTCAGGACGAAGAGACTATAATCCCAGATTCGTTTTATCAAGACTGGGAAGAAGAGCGATCAAAAAATGTTTTCGCTGGCGTGCATATTGACGATCAGACGAAGTCTAGTTTATTTAACATGTACAATCAGTACAACCGAATTCAAGGCCTCCTTAAAGCCTACCGAGCCGGAATGAAAAGGATGACGAAAGAGGATGCCATCAATGCTAGAGAGAAGATGCAGCGCCTCCGTGATGAAATGACATACCTCCTTACTCCGTCGGTGGAGTATCTGGAAGAACGCGAGCGTCCGTACAAGGTCCAAGAAATGATCAAGGATTTCGGAAATCAATACGCAGGTGAACATAACCGCTCAAAGCGTGAAGCCGAAATGCGACGCGTAAACAAGCAGCTTGGCGAACGCGTACTTCGAACGATAGCCGCAGACTAATTGTTACTTCCATAAAAGTATCGTATACTACCATCACTATGAACCGTCTCGGTTCCGCTATGCGTGGCATGTCGGGATGAGCCTGACCAATGGCGCCTTGGAAATACTTACAAAATCTAAAGGAGGACATCCATGGACAGACGACGCATTGGCGTGCGAGCTATTATTTATAGAGACGGTAAAATACTCGCAGTTAGACACAAGGATAGAAATGGGGAACCAAAGGATTTCTGGGCGGTTCCAGGAGGTGGTCTCGATCCGGGTGAATCTTTAATTGATGGATTGCGACGCGAACTGCACGAAGAGCTTGGAATTGACGTGAAGCCGGGTAGACTGCTTTTCATTCAGCAATTTCTCTCTGGAAGGTCTGATTGCGAAGAAGAACTCGAGTTTTTCTTCTTGGTTGAGAATCCGGAAGATTTCGATGATGTTGACTTTTCACATACGTCACACGGCACAGACGAGTTGGCAAATTGCGAATTTATTACGCCCGCAAGCGAAAACGTGCGCCCGCGTTTTCTAAGGGATATCGATCTGATGTCATTTACCGAAACGGTTCAACCTGTCCTTATCTCCGACTATCTAAACGAGTAGGCTAAAATCTTGCGTATTGCTATACGTAACTCACGAAAAAGGAGTTGAATCGGCTGAGTTATACAGCTATTGCATTATTTTAAATTATATGCTATAGTACTTTACATAACGAACAAAATATAAAAAAGGATTAAAAAGATGAGTGAATTACTGTCACGACCGCAAGTGTACAATCAGGACATTGTAGGCAGTTTTGAGCAGGATGAGTTTGCTGAAAAGCCTCCTGTCATGCTTGATATCTCACGCATTCCTGAATCTGAAACCGAATCTGAGGTACCCATGCTCTACATTAAGGCGAGCGTAGAGACCGAAGGAGGGGTGCAAGAAATTGAGACAGAAATGACGGAAGAATCCTTCACGACGATTGGAAATATTGGTCATGGTCCGAAGCCTCTCGAATTTCCAAGTACTGAAAAACTGACCGCAGATCACCTAAATGCTCTGCGCGTTATCGAGCAAAGCCACAAACAGGACTACCGACAGCTCGCTATGATGTACGCGATGGGTGTATTCAACCGACAGCTTGGAGATATTGACCCGCAGACGAAGAGCCTTGTTATCGAGCAGGTTGTCGAAGCCGCGATGGAAGCCAGCGCATCTCGAATGATGGCGAGCGAATGGCAAACCGCGGATGTTATGTAAGTATAATTAAGTAATAAAACTAGCAGAAAACAAACAAAATAGACATGATACAAATCATTTACTTCATCTCGTCATCGATTGGTATTGTCGCGATGATACCGCAGGTATGGAGGTTAATTCAGACTAAACAATCCGATGGTTTGAGCTTAACCACCTGGGGTACGTGGGCATGTTGTCAGATGGTGTCCCTTGCCTATGCCATCTCGATTAACGCTAGAGCGTATGTGCTGGTAAATATCGTGTGGATTACGTTCTATTGGACGATGGTGTTCCTTATCATTAAATACCGCAAACGTCGCAGTCTACTGGAGACGCTCATCTACTGGTACAAGCGTGGTCGCGAAGAGAAGAAACACTCGCTGTCGTTTAAAGCCAAAGACATACTGTCACCACTTGAAACTCCCGAGAAGCTGTAAAATATTTTACGTATCCAAGGCATGAAGACTGATACTATGTAAGTGCTAAACGTTTAGATAAGGGGGTGTATGAATCAAAGAACAGATGTACTAGCGGTAACTATCGCAACTATCGCCCTGGTAGTTGCAATCGTTTCCGCGGCGATGGCTTGGGCAGCGTACGATCGCACAACCGACGCATTTACAGATCCAGTAGAGAGCGAGATAATAGATCCAGGCACATCAGCGACTGAAGAGGAGAGTGAGAATACTCAAGCCGATGATAGCAACACTAACTCAACTACAGTTCCGCAGAGTCAGCCGTAATCCAGCGGCTGAGTTTCTTTTTGGCTGATTAGTAAAAAAGATTACAGCAAAACCTCTCCGGACTGGATATGATACTGATGTAACAACGTAAAACGAGGAGAGAAAAAATGTTAATAGACATAATTGCTTGGATCATATTCGGTGCACTAGCCGGCTGGATTGCTTCGATTATCATGAAGACCGACGCCGAGATGGGCGCAGTTAGCAATATAGTCGTCGGTATCGTCGGTGCTTTCATTGGCGGTTTCGTCGTCAGGGCGCTGACCGGAATCGATGCCGAGGGATTCAAT
>CAZKUV010000006.1:0-21833 GCA_964556075.1 uncultured Candidatus Saccharibacteria bacterium
TCAATACCTTTAACAAACCCCGTCTCTTCGAGCATTTCAATGTCATATTTTGTTCGCTGGCTAAGTCGCTGAGCTTCAAGCAATTTATTTTGACGCTCAAACCACTCCACGCGCTCCTCAAACTCTTGCTTAATCCCAGTAATAGCGCGCTCTAACTTCTGTTTCGGAGTTACATAGTGACTACTTGGAAAGATCGTGAACGTTTCAGGTTCAGTAAGTATCTCTCCAGTCAGAGGGTCAATCCTCGTTATTCTATCAACCTCGTCTCCGAAGAACTCCACTCTGTACGCCACATCATTTCCAGCTGGAAAAATATCAACAACATCACCCTTGACCCTGAATGTGCCACGATGGAAGTCGATATCATTCCTTTGATACTGAATATCTGTCAAAAGCCGAATTAATTTGTCCTGCTGTCTACGCTCACCTCTAGTGACTACAATTGACATATCGGCGTAATCTTCGGGAGATCCGATACCGTAGATACAGCTGACACTTGCGACAATTATTGTATCGCGACGAGTCAATAGTGCGGTTGTAGCCGCATGTCGTAACCTGTCAATTTCATCGTTGATTTTACTATCTTTTTCTATGTATGTATCACTGCTCGCAATGTACGCTTCTGGCTGATAGTAATCGAAGTAGCTGACGAAATAATGAACTTCATTGTCTGGGAAGAAGGCTTTAAATTCGCTAAACAACTGAGCTGCAAGTGTCTTATTATGCGCCATAACAAGCGTTGGCACTTGACGCGTAGCGATGATGTTTGCCATCGTGAATGTTTTTCCCGAACCGGTTACACCGAGGAGGGTTTGCTCCCTAATACCTTCCTCTAACCCCTTGACGAGTTTAGCAATCGCCTGCGGCTGATCGCCGGTCGGCTCATACTTTGTCTGTAACCGAAACAGTTGATCCATCTCTTTAGTATATCAAAATAATTCGCTCGTAAAGCAAGCGGTTAATTCGATTAGTAAATCGTATTTGGAATGTCAGCTTTTTAGCCTTCGCCAACTCTAACTTGAGTTACATGCGAGTCCGTGCCATCGTGCTCGAAATCAGCATACTTTTCATTCAACGCTTCGATGACTTTTATGACCAGCCTGTCAGGCTTTGTATCAAATATCACGTCCCTGGTCCCTGGTGCTTCGACATTTTCAAGAAGCACCTTTACGTAATCTGCTAAACCGCCAGTTCCAAGAAGAATTCCACAAACTTTACGGCTCTCTAATGCAGTCGAAAGTTCATGTAAACTTCCCATGCGTCCACCAATCGTGATAACAGCATCACTACTACGGACAAGGTGGACATCGCGACCAACATATTGCATTCCTGTGAAATTTATGTAATCAAATTCCTTGGTGGGTAGTCGATAAGTCGCGACATGTTCCCTGAATGACGATGCTGGCGAAAAACCTACCGAAACGCCCTTCCTGTGTTTTACGCTAACAAATCCCATCGCTGCATAGTGCGGTAATCCAACGGTCGCTCCGGTTAAGAGCGTTTTGCCAGCCAAGGCAATTTCTCTACCAAGCGAATATGCGGTTTGATGCGAAGACACGACCGTATCGCCATTCGCAGCGCCAGAAACACAAATCTGATACTTCACTGTTACAGTTCCTTTAAATGATACCAATCAGGCGCTTCTGACAGGTGTCTCTGAAGCTCCTCATAAGTAAGCAGTCCCTGCTGCGCACCCATCTTCTGTACAACATATGCACTATTTACTGGCGCCCATTTCATAGCTGTATCCATGCTCTCTCCGAGCGCTAGAGCTGCGACAATTGTCGATGCAAAGGCATCTCCCGCACCAGTACGTTCATAGGGCGGGGCTGGATCAGGATAATTCGGAATAGTTACTAGTTTACCATCGTATGACGCATACGATCCTTTCGGTCCATCTGTGATAACGGCAATTTCAGGTCCAAGCTCGTGAAATGCGGATGCTATTTCATGCAACGAATCGTATGAGGCTCCCGTAACGTCAACTGCCTCTTCGCGGTTCATTATTACTATATAGCTGCGCTTGTACAATTCTCGTAGTTTTTCAGTCCCCCATCGGAAATGCGAAGTCCCGGGTTGGAACGCCAATTTAACTTCAGGATGGGCTTCAAGGTAATTGAGAAGTTCTTCGTGAAGACTCCAAGAATTCGGACTCAGTTGCGATAGATATATCCATGACGGCACTTCTTTCGGCTCATTCCACGTATAATTAAATTCTTCGTTCTTAACTAACATGGTTCGATCTGCACCGTATCGCAAGACGTACCAGTAGCTGGACTTAGCGCCTGGTTCTGGGATTATTGTCGAAGTATCTACACCCTGTTCAGCGAGGTACTCTAACGATTGTTGTCCAACTTCATCATCTCCGAGATACGCCATGAGACCTGCGCGAAGTCCTAGCCTACTCATTGAAACAGCTGCGTTCGGGGAAGGACCGACAGACTGTACAATATCGACATAATCATATGGCATCTTCTGTCCGAATTTCATACTGAGCCACTCGACGCCATCCTCATCGATAGTTACTTTTGCTTCATCCTTATTTAAGGCGATAAACGCGTCTGTGAAAATATCACCGATTGCGAGTATATACGGCTTGTCCATAGTTTCATCCTTTATGTTTTCAAACGATAAATCAGGATACTCATCATCACCATCGAGCAGCATGCCAACTTCTCGAGCAAGATTATATACATGCTCATCTTGAGTTCTCTCATGCTCTGCGTACCTCCTCACAAATTCGGATCGTAGTAAACGTTGTGCGTGAGCAACGGTACGCTCGTCGTAACTCAACGTATGATGACTATTTTCTATTACATCTAAAATATTAAATGAAATAGGACCGCTACCCAGATTTGCAAGTACATACTTTGTATCTGCCAGGATCTCTCTTGCTCGATTAATATCCCTTCGAACTATTGAATTTAGCGCCAGATACAGTTCATTCGCAGTGGTGTTTGCCGGATCGAGTCCAAGCGAGCGCATAGCCCGATTGGCTTTATCCGTTATCTCACCGATAAGACGGACGTCTACCCCTGCACCACCAGTAGCCTTTTCAAGTCGTGCTACATTCATTAAGAAAAGCGGATGTGTGTTACCTAGTAAATCTTTAAGAACGCGTGCCATATCCCCCCCTAGATAGATTTCTCCGTTATAGGCATGTCATGGAGTCGAGCATGTTTATCTAAAATACCCGCTTTCGCACCGACTTGAGTTACAACCGATGTAGAATTCGCACTCGCAAAAATAATAGAATCTCTTAACGATTTCCCGTCAGCCCACTGACTCAAGAACCCTGAACCGAACGCATCTCCGGCGCCAGTACGGTCAATTACAGGAACGTCTTCGTACATACCGGCTCTTACAATAGTCTTTCCGTCACTAGCATACACGCCATTAGGACCGTCACTGACTATGACTACAGGACAATAGTGAAGTCCGTGACGAACAAGCTCCTCACCACTTTCCCCTTCAACTATCATTTTCATTTCTTCTTTGTTGACACTTAGGACATCTACGTCCTCAAGTAAGGGCTTTAGTCTGTCAATCGATGACAGCTCAGCATCCCCAGGATTAAACATAATTTTCGAACCCGACTGTTTCGCACGAGACATAACCATATCTAGGGCATCAAAAGCTCCTCCGAATGACGAAATATAAACCCAATCTACCCCTGAGAAATCGTATTGCTCATAATCCTTTGCGGCATGTGTGTTTGCCGCACCTCGATAGACTAGGATAGTTCGTTCGCCGTTATCCGCTAACAGTACAGTTGAGTACTGCGTACCAAGAGATTGACTAACTATGACCCCGGATGTATCGATATTTTCTTTGTCAAGCTCCGCGATTACACCGTGGCCAGCCATATCATCACCTATTTTGCCTACGAATACGCTGTCGTGTCCTTGACGCGCAAACGTTACCGCTGCATTAGTTGCCCCGCCTCCCGTCGCAAACACAACCTTTTCTACTGTTATTTTAGCTCCGAGCTTGAAGTCTTCAGTAAATTCTTCCATGTACTCATTTGTGCGTGGATCAAGCTGGGCGCGTATTCCCTTCCCCGACACAAAAACATCCTGTGATGCCGCCCCAAATGCTGCAATCTTAACCATATGCATTACTATACCGTATATGCTAGAATGAAAGCAACATGACAAACCTTCATCGACTCCATAGACCCTTTAATCAATCACCTTGGTTAGACAGCCTAAGTCGCGAACTTCTTACTTCGGGAGACCTTTATGGATACATCTATAAGGGAATTCGCGGAATCACTACGAACCCAACTATCATCTCTAACGCCATCAATAGTAGTACCTTATACGACGAGCAGATTAAACGCCTCGCTTACGAGGGACTGACCACCGAAGAAATATACTGGAGAATTGTTATTGATGACATCAAATCGGCGTGCGATGCATTTAAAGAGGTGTACTATACCAGCAATGGTGAGGATGGGTATGTTTCAATTGAAGTCTCTCCACTTTTTGCTCGCGATAGCGAAGCTACCCTCAACCAGGCGAGAGAGCTCTGGAAGCAAATAGACAAACCAAACGTAATGATTAAAGTCCCGGCGACAGAAGAGTGTATTCCCGTCGTAGAAACGCTTCTTTCCGAAGGGATAAATGTAAACGTAACGCTAATTTTTAGTCTTAGGGTATACAAGAAGGTAGCTAAAGCCCATTCAGCTAGCCATCAGCTGCATACGCAGGTCAATTCAAGAAGCGTTGCTTCTTTGTTCGTTAGTCGTATTGATAGCGAAGTAGATAAGAGACTTGAAGCGATTGGGAGCGAAGAAGCATTGGCACTGCGCGGCAAAACCGCTATTGCCCAAGCAAGGCTTGCGTACGACATTTTTCTAGACAACTTTGCAAAAGCTGCGGTCGTCGATAGCGATAGTTCAGCCATCCAACGACTATTATGGGCATCTACCTCAACGAAGAACCCTGAGTACGATGATCTGCTTTACGTCACTAGTCTAGTTGCGCCACTTACTGTCAATACAATGCCTGAGGAAACGGTCGTTAATACACTTGATCACTTACCGAATTCTTTGAGAAGCATCAGTCTTGAAGATATCGATGATGCCCTTGCTACCATTCAGAAATTACAGGAAGTAGGTATAAATTTCGATGAAGTATATGAACTTCTTGAAGAAGAAGGGCTAAAGAAATTCGAGGAATCATTCAACGAAATGCTATCCACGCTCGAACAGAAAAAGAATAGTTCCTAAGATGCCTCCGTTCAAAAGAAATAAGTCTGCTAAAAGTTAGCAGACTTACGTAGACTAGTGTTTTGACTAAAGAACGGCTTTATCAGCTGATCCAAACGCATCAATCTTCTCTTCCACCACTTGTTGAACTGCGAGTCTCACAGGCTCCATAAGTTTAGCTACCGCATATTCTTCAGGGTTATCTGCAAGCATCTTCTCAAGAGTTTTACGGTATACATATCTCATATCGCTGTTTATATTAACCTTGCTTACGCCAATTTTGGCTGCTTCAGCAAAATAATGGAGTGGTGTACCGCTTCCGCCATGAAGACTTATATTGCAGTCGATAACGCTGCTTATTCGCTCAAGCAGCTCAAGATCCAGCTCCTTAGGTACAGGGTATTTCCCGTGCAGGTTGCCAATAGCTGCAGCAAACGTGTCTATCCCTGTAGCTTCGACGAACATTTTCGCACCTTCTGGAGTTGAGAAAGTTTTCTTTATCTCTTCATAGTCAAATGCTTCTTCGTGAAAGTTAGATGATCCGCCGAAATAATGGGGTTCGCTTTCGACGAGAGCGCCTGTAAATTTTGCGTACTCAACGACCTCCTTTGTCGCACGGATGATTTCATCGTCTGTCGCATCGTGATTTGCCTGACTTATGTCAATATGGATAAATTCAAAACCGGCGTCAACACCTCGTTTTGCGTCTTCAACACTCGGACTATGGTCAAGGTTGATATACATCTCTATGCCATACTCACGCTTATAGTTATCAACCATATCGCGTACATTCTCGAGCCCAAGGTCCGCGACTTGTCCTTTGGTGACCTCAACTAAAACAGGCGAGTTCTTTTTCTGGGCGGCAGCGCATACAGCTCTTAATATATCCTGATTGTCTAAATTAAACGCCCCGACTGCAAAATGCTGCCGTCGCGCACGTTGCATTAAATGTCTAGCTCTTAAGGTATTTTCGCGAATTTCACGGATACTGAGTCCCATTGCTCCCCCATTAATTACTCTTACGATTACCTAGCATTATACCACTTATGCTAAGAAAGCTGCTATAGTGACCGTATGATAAGAGTTATTCTGATAGATTTTTACGGACTCTTCTTGCCTGATGCATTTACATCATGGCTAGAAGTCAACGGTAAAAAACGAGAAGGAATATTTGCTGAGCTGATTTTGCAAGCGAATAAAGATGAGTTGGACGAGCGAACTTTCTTAGATAACCTATCAAAGGAGATTGGTCGTACCGTCACTAGAAATGAAATTCACTCCCAATCACATACCCCAAACGAAGAGTTAATCAAATTAGTGGAGGATCTTGCGAAACGTTATACAATCATCCTATTTTCTAATGCATCCCGGAACCTGAGAAGCAAGCTATCCCGTTTAGGAATTGATACATTGTTTCATGACGTAATTATCTCTAGTGAAATAGGGCACGCTAAACCAAGCGACGAGGCGTTCGAAGTTGCCATTAAAAGAGCTGGGGTGCCACCGAGAGAAATACTGTTTATTGACGATACTCCAGAAAATGTAGAGGCTGGCATAAGAAATGGTGTAAATTCACTAAAATATTCATCGGTAGAAGTGCTACGTCAGGATATCAAGCATATACTTTAACAAATGATGGGGCGGCATTTAGTCTGTTTAGAGATACTGAGGGGTACGTGCGCAGAAAGCCTGAATATCCTTTACCATTTTTTCGCCTGTCAGACCGAAATGTTCAAGCAGCTCTGCAGGCGAACCGCTTTCACCAAATCGGTCATGAATACCAATTCGTAACAATGGCATTGGTGCGTACTCTGTAATAAGCTCTGAAATGAGTCCACCGAAGCCGCCAGCAATTTGAGCTTCTTCTGCGGTAACCGCTCTTCCAGTTTTTTGAATACTCTCCAATATTGTTGCTTTATCCAGCGGCTTGATTGTAGGGACGTGGACTACTTCTGCGCTTATTCCGTACTCTCGCAATAGACGCGCAGCTACAAGCAATTGATATGTCATCGTGCCGGTACCTAGCAATGTTACATCTTTTCCTTCTTTAAGAACATACGCCTTGCCGATTTCAAACGGCGAGTGCTCAGTGCTGAAAATCGGCGTCTTTTCTCTAGCAAGTCGTAAATAACTCGGCTTGTCATTCACAGCGATTGCTTTGGTTGCTTTCTCGGCCTCAATTGAATCACCCGGTGCGATAACTACCATATTAGGGAGGACCCTCATGAGTGCGATATCTTCAAGCATTTGGTGTGTCGCACCGTCTGGTCCGACACTAACTCCAGCATGACTCCCAATGATTTTCACCGGCATGTCATTTAAGCAAATCGAAGTTCGTATCTGTTCCCAGTTCCGACCAGGACTAAATGCAGCGTAACTGCTCGTAAATGGAATTTTTCCAGCGCGAGCCAAGCCGCTCGCGACTGTTACTAAGTTTTGTTCGGCGACACCAATTTCGATGAACCGTTCTGGAAACGCTTCTTTAAAGAGCGATATTTGGGTACTTTCAGTCAAATCAGCCGATAAAGCAACGACGCGTTCGTCTGCCTCGCCAGCCGCTTTCAGTCCTCGACCAAACCCAACTCGTGTCGCTTCTTGCTTATTATCTTCCGCAAATAGCTTTGAAGTTAATGAAAAATTTGTCATGACATGTCTCCAGAAGTGATTTTACCGTCGAGTGTTCTGAGTTTCTTAAGCGCTACCTTTGCCTGTTCGCTATTTGGTGGCATGCCATGCCATTTGTAATCATATTCCATGAAGTCCACGCCCTTGCCTGGTATGGTATGGGTGATAATTACACTTGGTTTTCCGGTAATTGCTCTAGCCATTGCAGCTGCATCGATTATGCTTTCCATATTGTGACCGTTTATTTCCTGAACATGCCATCCAAAACTCTCCCATTTACCGCGCAGGTCTTCAAGTGGCATAACATCTTCCGTTGCTCCGTCGATTTGAATATTATTCCGATCCACAAATGCAATAAGCTGTCCGAGACGGTATTTTCCGGCAAACATAGCAGCTTCCCATATATTTCCCTCATTCAGCTCGCCATCCCCGGTAATGACATAGACGAAACGATGCTTGGAATTATCAAGGTATTGAAGGCTGTACGCATAGCCGGCAGCTTGGCTGAGACCGCTACCAAGCGGACCGCTAGTATTCTCTAAACCAGGGAGATGCGTGCGTTCTGGATGTCCCTGGAGGCGTGAGCCGAACTTTCGGAGTGTTTTTAGTTCCGAAACATCGAAGAAACCTCGATGTGCCATAACAGCGTACTGTACAGGGACACAGTGCCCGTTACTTAAGAAAAACACATCCCGTTCTGACCACTCTGGCTTCTTTGGGTCAATGTTCATGATATTGAAATAAAGTGCAGTAACGAGATCTGTCAGACCGAGCGGTCCAGCCGAATGACCGCTTCCAGCTTGCTCAAGCATACGTATAATGTCTTTTCGCACTTCATTGGCTTTTTTGTTTAATTGAGTTATCGTAAGTGGCGCTTGCATCAGAATACTCCCTGCTTATTAACTTCGCTGACGAGTTTCTCATACATACCTCTCGGATCATCAGCGGACGCGAGTGCTCCTCCAACATTGAGCACATCAATACCACCCTGAGCTAAACTGTACGCATTATCGATATTCGCGCCACCATCCCATCCAATTTCGACATCGGGCTTGATTTTACGAATTAAGCGAACTTTCTCGAGTTGCATTAAGCTTGCTTTCCCACCGTAATAACCAAGGTTACCGGTAAATATCATGACATGATCGGCCTCTGCAATTGCGTCCTGCACAGTGACCGGAACCGTTGTCTTAAGGAGAGCTAATCCAGCCTTTATACCTACGCTTTTTAGCTGCCTAAGCGCGGGCACAATATCTTCACTAGTTTCAGCATGGAAAATTACCATGTGCGGCTTTAATGCTATTAACGTATCGAGATGCTCGCTCGGCCTCATCACCATCGCATGTATGTCTGCTTTCCACTCTTGCGGCCACCACACCTGTGCAGCGCCAACAGTGAATGAAGGGGCAAATTCACCATCGCAAATATCTATATGTAGACGCTCACCGATTCCATAAAGCCGTTCGACTTGCGCTTTATAATTATCTGCTGTATCTGCTAAAACTGCTGGAACAATTACTGTCATGCTATTTCATCCAATTGCGCATTACGTCTTTTAAAACGAGGTGCGGCCGCAAATGGCGTGCTAAGCCACGTATCGACTATATCCTGCCACAGCCTGTCATCGTTATCGAGAATTCGCGCAGGCAAACATAGTACATTACTATCGTTGTCGTTACGCGTCATCTTGGCTTCATAGGCATCCCAAACAACGCTTGCCCGTATACCCCTAAACCGATTTGCCGCCATACACATCCCCTGCCCTCCGCCGCAAATTAGAATAGCGCGGGGATCTTTACTATCGTCGCCGATTACTTTGAGAGCAGCCATCTGAGCAAATTCTGGAAAATCGTCATCAGGATCTAATTCAGCTCCACCAACATCCTGGACATTGTATTTCCGTTTACTGAGGTATGCGAAGACTTTTTCTTTTAACGCGAACCCATTATGATCCGCTCCAAGATAGATATTCATAGCACAAGTATAAGCGAAAAGCACATGGAGTGCAAAGGCTGGAAGAAGGCCATTAGATCATTAAACTAAGGAGAGGCTGACGCTCTGGTAGGTGTTAGTTTACTTAGTCTTGTTGTTTGGCAATTACTTGACCAATATCACCGACAAGTTCAACGAGACGATTCGAATATCCCCATTCATTATCATACCAAGCCACGACTTTAACCAAGTTGCCGCCGACTACATTTGTAAGCTTGAGATCTACAATTGCACTATGACTATTTCCCTTGAAGTCACTACTTACGAGTTCTTCTTCCGTTACATCTAATATCCCTTGATAAAACGGTAATGTAACCGCTTCTTTAAATGCGTTGTTAACTTCTTCAATTGAAGTATCTCGCTTCGTAACAACGACAAAGTCACTAAGACTAACAACTGGGGTTGGTACACGTACGCTTAAACCTCCGAACACACCCCTAAGAGCAGGCAAGGCTTGTGCTGCTGCGATACTAGCGCCTGTCGTAGTCGGGACAATGTTCTCGGCTGCCGCTCTGGCTTCACGGATGTCTTTAGCCGGTGCGTCCTGTAATCTCTGGCTTGCGGTGTAGCTGTGCACGGTAGTCATCATTGCCTTCTCTATACCAAAATGTTTTTCGAGCACAGCCATAACAGGGGTAATACAATTCGTCGTACAGCTCGCATTACTCACCACTTCGGTAGCCGTGTCAATCTTCTCATCGTTGACTCCAAGGACAATAGTATCAGCACCCTCCCCCTTTGCTGGAGCAGAAATCACTACTCTCTTCGCCCCGCCGCCATCGATATGAGCACGAGCTAGCGCCGGATCAACAAAAAATCCTGTGCTTTCAATCACAACGTCAACTGCATAATCACGCCATGGAAGAGCCGCTGGGTCCTTTTCTGAAAGTACGGCAATATGTTGGCCATTAACGATAATACCAGAGTCGTCGTAACTTACGTCGTGTTCATACGTGCCGTATGAAGAATCATATTTAAGCAGGTGAGCCAGCGTCTTGGTATCAGTAAGATCGTTAATAGCGACAACGCTCATATCATCACGTTCGAATGCGATTTTGAATGCGTTTCTGCCAATTCTGCCAAAACCATTAATTGCCACTTTAGTTTGACCCATGTATCGTAACTCCTATTACTTGGTTATTTTTAGCGTTAGCACTATATCAGCTACAATAATAGCATTGTTTTCAGATTCTTTACACTACGTGTACACTAATATCATGAATAAGCAAACAGTACTGGAAAATGCACGGCCTCACTATCGTGAAGAAGAGGTACTGGAACTTGATCATGCCATTGACGTCGCCACCGAAGCTCATAAGGGACAAAAGCGAAAAAGTGGCGATAATTATATAGTTCATCCGCTAGAAGTGGCAAACATACTTATCGACTGGGGCATGGATATCGATTCAGTTATTGCTGGAGTGCTCCACGACACTTTGGAAGACACGGATGTTACATTAGAAAAAATCGAGAGTCTATTCGGTCGAGACGTCGCATTCTTAGTTGATGGAGTCACAAAAGTTTCACAAGCTCGGGCTGGAATGCGAAACCTAGATAGCTATCTCCCTCAGACAACAGACAATTTATCGAAACTTCTAATAGCCGTTGGTCAGGATGTCCGCGTAATAATTATCAAACTTGCCGACCGTTTGCATAATCTTTCAACTCTTCAAAGCATGCCGCCAGACAAACAAAATAAAATTGCCCGAGAAAGCCTTGAAGTATTCGCTCCGACTGCAGATCGACTCGGTATGGGTCGTGTGCGAATGCAAATCGAGGAACTGGCTTTTAGTTATTTAGATCCTGCCGAATACAAACGTTTAAAGACGCTTATGAAACGTAGGCTTGGAAAAAGTACTCGTAAACTTGGTAGGATTCGTCAGGAGGTTGAATCAGAACTCAAAAAGAGTGGAATATCAGCGGAGATGGACGGTCGTATTAAAAGCGTCTACAGTCTATACAAGAAGCTGAAAAAAGTCGACGGAAATATAGATGACATCTACGATTTAATTGCTCTGCGTATTATTGTCGAAACGAAAGACGAGTGTTATAAAGCGCTCGGTATACTTCACACCCTTTATCAGCCGATGATCGCCCGTATTAAGGATTATATTGCAGTTCCGAAGCCGAACGGATATCAAAGTCTACACACTACGGTTATCACTCCAAATAAACAGATAGTCGAATTCCAGGTCCGCACACGAAGTATGCACGAATATGCAGAGCGCGGACTTGCTGCGAGTTTTCACTATCATGAGCAAAAAGACACAAAAGCATATAAAGATAAAAAGGCGTCTTTAGCATTACCGTCACACATGGATTGGATTACACGTCTACAGGAAGTAGCCGCACACCTTCGTTCCGGAGAGGAGATTTCCCGTGATCAACTCTATATTGATTTGTTTTCGGATCGAATTTTCGTTTACTCCCCCAACGGGGATATCTATAATCTTCCAGAGGGTGCATTGCCTCTTGATTTCGCGTACCGTGTTCATAGCGATATCGGTAAACACGCGTACAGCTTTAAAGTTAACGGAAGAATTCAACCGTTTGATAAGCAATTAAAAAACGGAGATGTCGTGGAAGTTGTCACTCGAAAAAATGTTCACCCAAAGACAGAATGGTTAGACCTTGTAAAGACAAGCCATGCACGTGATAAACTTCGGTCTCAGCTAAATAAAACAAGTCCTATTGATGCCATAAGTAACAAGGTGACCACAACTATTCGGAATAAAGCCATCCGAAAAAAGAAGAGCGCATAACACTAAGTCATCAATTACTAAAAAACGAACGGCAAACTAGCCGTTCATTTTTTAGTTTTCCAAAAGAATCTTAACGATTATTCCAGCGATCAACTGACGCATGGATTATAGATTTCGCTTCGTCTTTTCCACCGAAACCTTTAACTGTGGTATTGCCAGGCTTTTTGAGGTCTTTATAGTGTGTAAAGTGAAACTCAATTTGCTTCATAAGTTGCTGAGGCAAGTCTTCAATCGCATTTATTGCATTGCCGGTATTTCTATCATCGGCAGGAACTACAATTATCTTATCGTCTACCTCACCGTCATCTTCAAATCGCATTACGCCTATGATTTTAGCTTCCAAAAACACCCCCGTGGGAAGTGGTTCGTCAGTAATGATGAGTGCATCTAGTTCGTCACCGTCTTCATCTAAGGTTTGAGGAATAAATCCATAATTGGTCGGTTTAGCAAAGATAGCAGGTTCAACACGATCAAGTTGCATAACCGCAAGATCGCGGTTCCACTCAATCTTATGGCTACTACCAGTTGGGATTTCCACAACGACATTCACAAAGCCGCCGTCAATATCACCAGGAGTCAATATTTTATTAAAATCTGCCATTGTAATCCTACCTTTCTCTTTAATTTAAATGGTTTTCCAAATACTCACGGATACTTAGAGCAGCCGTTGCCCCTTCTCCTACCGCACTTGCAATTTGCAGCGTTGCCCCGCTTCGGACATCTCCGCTAGCAAAAACACCGCTCATCGTTGTCTGCAATTTCAAATCTGTCTTGATATGACCCATAGAGTCAAGCTCGATCAATGAGCTATCAATGAATTGCGTGTTCGGTACCAGACCGATGAAGACGAAGACTCCATCGGTCTCAAACACCATTGGCTGGCCGCCCTTTGTCACCTTAACTCCAGTGATAACTCCTTCTTCGCCAATGATTTCATCAGTTGTAGTCTTCTTATGAACCGTGACTTTTCCTTCATCGATATACTTCTGTAATTCTTGAACCAACACATCGCTAGCCCTAAAATCACTTCGCACAAGCATATCAATATGTGATGCGAATCTGGTAAGAAAGATAGTTTCCTGCACTGCTGAGTTTCCGCCGCCGACTACAACTAGTCGTCTATCCCGATAAAATGCTCCGTCACAGGTCGCACAGTAGTGAACGCCTCGTCCGAAGTTTTCCTCTTCTCCTGGTATGCCGAGCTTAACGTAATCACTTCCAGTGGCAATCAGTACTGCCCTTGCCCGAACTTCATCGCCGTCAACAACGACTATTTTATGGTCACCCTCTGGGCGAATCTCTGAAACTTCGCCAAATTCGATTATTGCGCCGAAACGCTCAGCCTGGGCCTGTAATTCGTTGGCGAGTTTTAGACCCTCTATACCCTCGGAGAAGCCTGGATAGTTGTCAATCCTATCTGTTATCGCTGCTAAACCACCGATAACACTTTTTTCGTATAACACTGTATCTATGTCTTCGCGAGTCGTGTAGATTGCAGCTGCAAGCGCACTTGGTCCAGCGCCTACAATGACTACATCTCGAATTGAGTGGGGGTTTGTCATAATTACTCGTCTGCCTCTTCTAGCGGTATAGCCATCACAATAAATTTGATTGGGGTATTAGGTGGTATTAGTTCACCACTTCCCGATTCCCCATATCCTAATTCTGCTGGAATCGTAATCTCACGGATACCTCCAATTTTCATGCCTTTAACGCCATCATACCAGCCCTTAACAAGTGCTCCCGGAGTAACTTGTAAAGGTGTTTTTAGCCGCTTGCCGTCAAAGGAGCTATCAAAGACGTCACCGTCAGGATTCCACCCAATATAGTAAGCGAGGTATGAAGATTCATCATTAATTGTATCTCCATCTCCGACTTTTAATTCAGTATATTCTACCTTTTCGCCAACACTTTCAGCATCAAAAGCGTTTGGTCGATCTTCAAACTCTTTCAGTATTGGATAGTATTTATCAGATAACCTCTGTTGTCTCTCCAAATACTCTTGGTATAATCTATTTTCTTCTTCAATCTGTGTATTTGCATTCTCTGTGGCTAATATCATCATCGCAAAAGACCCTAGTGTACCAACAATCATAGTAACTGCAATCACTAAAATCCCAATCCGTTGCTTCTTCGGCATCATTCAAGTCTCCCCCTTCGAATCACTTTGTAGTCATTATACCAGCTTAACTACTCATATCGAACTCTTTTAATTTTTCTTTCGACAGTTCGTCAAGACCACTCTGGAGCTTTAATAATTCGGCATAAATTCCTTGAGTCTTTGCTAAATCTGCAGGTGTGCCGATTTCATCAACCTGTCCATTTTTGAGTGTGACTATAGTATCAACGTGTGCAATTGTGCTCAGACGGTGAGCGATAATAAGCGTAGTTCTTCCTTTCATCAGACGCTCAAGTGCTTTCTGAACTAAATGCTCCGAGCGACTATCCAGGCTACTGGTTGCCTCGTCCAAAATAAGGATAGGTGCGTCTTTCAGTAACGCCCTGGCAATTGATATTCGTTGTTTTTGCCCGCCGGATAGTTTTACTCCGCGTTCTCCAACAACGCTATCATAGCCATCCTTTAGTTTAGTTATAAACTCATGCGCATTTGCTGCCTTTGCGGCTGAAATAATATCTTTCTCGCTTGCATCGGGACGGCCGTAGGCAATATTTTCTTTAATGGTGCCGCTAAAAAGTGCTGGGTCCTGAAACACCGTAGCGATATTCTTGCGTAAACTGCTTTGTGTCACGCTTGCAATATCCACTCCATCAATTGAAATTGTACCGCTAGTAGGTTCATAGAGTCGCATGAGCAAATTCGAAATTGTAGATTTTCCTTCGCCGCTCTCACCAACTAGTGCCAGTTTTTTTCCGGACTTAATGGTGAAGGAAATGTGCTTAAGTACAGGTACTCCATCTGTATAGCTGAAGGAGACATTATCAAATGTTACGTTTCCTTTCTTAACCTCGAGTACTCCTGCATTCGGATGATCACTAATCTCTGGCTTAGTTGTCATAACCTCAACAAAATCGAAAGCGCCAGTAACCGCCCGTTGGTACTGATCGACTATATAACTCATCATAAAGATAGGTGTACGAATCGTATTTATTAAAGTAATTAACAATACCATCTCACCTACAGAAAAGTATCCTTGAACTGTCTGCATAAAAATTATTGTGTAAATTCCAAAGAATATTCCCGCAAGAACGCTTCCTCGAGCAACATCCATAACATGCCAATACCGCGATTGTTTTCCGTTTATATCTACAGTGCGAAGGAACTTTTCCTTAAAGTGCTCGAGCTCGAGCTTCTCACTCACAAAACTTTTTACAACTCGCGCCTGAGAGACTACCTCAGCAAATCGGCCACTCGCTTCGTCGAGCTCATGATTCTTCTCGTGCTGATACTTCTGCCATTTTCGGCTCGTCCGGGTGGTCAGCCAACCAAAAATTGGATATATCGATATTACGAGGATAGCTAGTGGCCATGAGTGGTATGCAACAATCGCTATCGTGAATACCGCGGTTAGAATCATCTGGGAAAAATTATTAGCAAACACATTCAGAAATTGAGTAACCTCGGTAATCGCCCTATTGAGTCTGTTGATTATTGTTCCTGTTAATTCTTCATCGTAGTAACTTTGAGGGAGACTAAGTAGATGATCGTAATACCGGATTGATAGTTGCATTCGGAGCTTTGTAGCCATCACGTCTCCCCAATAGCCCCCAATATTCCTAATGATAGTCCCTCCGGCATCAAATAGAAGCAACAAACCGGAAAGTATAGTAACCTGTCCAACTGAGATGTCTTCTCCTCGCGCAGCAGCCACAACAAGATCGGTTGCCTCTTTAATGATAAATGGAATAGCGATTCCCGCTGCTGAAGTGAGGATTGATGTACATGCTACGCCGATATAATACGGCCAAAGCTGACGAGCATACCCTATAGCTTTAAGTAATGATTTCATCTAACTTATTGTACTACGAGACATGAGACGAATTAATATCTATTATGTAAATAGCTATCTCGATTGTCTGCTGGATGTACTTACTAATGTCGATTCGAAAATATCGTCTTCCATCTCGTAAGACGCTCGCCATACTCCGAGAGCGTGTCCGAGAGGAAGAATATCATTATACCCAACGAAATCCGCCGCACGTCGAAGCATAGACGCGAGACGACCACTAATAGTTAATTTGTGCCATTCGAATAGTGCCCATCCATGCCCAACAGGTACAACTACAGGTGGCTTGACAGCCTTATATGGTTTTGGTTTTTGATGCCTTTGCTGTCGCTTTAAATTACGCGCCACAAACATCGCATCATGAAGTGCAGTCTGCGCTAATCCGGTATATGGAGTATTTGCATTATCTCCGATAACGTATAAATCTTTGCCTGCGCGCATGTACTCATCGACTTCTACCCTACCATTTGGGGCAATATTGAAATGTTCTTTATTATTCGAAAAAAACGGATTATTAGTTACACCTGAAGTCCAAATTACTGTTTTGCTCTCGATTGTCTTTCCGCTTACAACCAAATTTTGTTCGGTCGCAGCCTCGACAGCCTTACCCGTACGAACTGACACACCCAATGCTTTGAGTCGCTTTTCAACTTTTCGACTTGCTTTCTCGCTCATCCGAGGCAATATTCTTGGTGCTGCCTCGATCAACTCTATCTTCAGGCTGTGATCTCTAACTTTAAACCGTTTACATAGTCTTCTAATATAAACTCCAAGTGCAGCAGCTAATTCTACGCCAGTCGGACCGGCTCCGACAATCACGTAGTTCTTGTCGAGTTGACGACGCTCGGCAATATCAGAAAATAAATGTTTCTTAAGCCGTGTTATTTCATCGGCTGACTTAATTCCGTACGCATACGCATCAAGTCCCTTAATACCAAAATACGTTGTTACCATACCAAGAGACATAATACATTTTGAGTATTCGTAGCTTGCACCTGATTTACCGGTAAGTATTTTCGCTTCAGGATCTATTTTCACAATAGTATCAAGTACAATACGGATATTTGGCTTTCCCGCAAAGATAACCCCTAACGGAACCCATGACTGGAGGTGCCTATACCCAGTGGCAGTGCTAAACAATGCAGGATAGTACTGAAAATCAGGCTTATCGGTGATAAGCGTCACATCATTGTTTTCATCTTCGATCAACTCAAGAGCCGCTTTTACCCCACCAAAGCCTCCGCCTACTACAGTAACTTTCATGCAATTCCTTTTTCTGTTGATGGTAACTTGGATTTCCAGGATACCTAAGCTAAGCGTTTTCGATTTTCGTGCCAGTTTCAATTGCCGCCATTTTTCGACGGGTAAGCATCACGCCGGCGGTAACTACCGATAGGAAGATGATACCGCTTAGGCAAGTACGAACCATATGGGCTGGTTCAGCGATGACAAGAAAGAATCCGCTTGTAAATGTTAGCGCAATAAGCAAATAGCTCATGCGAAGATTATTGTTAGTTGGTTTTATATAACCGAAGGTTGCGCAAAGGATGCTAGCAACCGCAATTGCCACATGCAGAACTACTATCATGTGAATAAGTATACACTTATGGTAAATATATATCAATTGAAATCATAAGCGAAAACACAAGAAGAATTATCATCGAAAACCGAAACATTTTTCGTGCCCACAAATCAATATTCTTTGCCCTCAATCCCTTAAAGCCAATACCCAACCAGTAAGCACATGCTGCGCCCATCACTAGGCCATATGTCAGGCTCGTATAGCCATAAACATATAGAGATAGCACTGACACAGTAAATGCTAGTGTATGGAATAAGATATGTATTACTGTCGCTTGGTGACCCTTGACTATTGATATTAGCGGTATCTTCGCAGACGCATATTCTTTTTTTCTGTAAATTGCGATGGAATAAAATTCAGGCATTTGCCAGAAGAATAAAGCGGCGAAGACAAGAACCGCACCGACATCAATTTTTCCACTACCTGCGATATACCCGGCTAGTATGGGTGCAGCCCCGCTTACCGCTCCTATGAGCGTTCCATGCATGCTTTTTCGCTTACCGATTGCGCCATAAAACCACACATATGTAACCCAGCCTATGATTCCGACTCCAACCACTAAAGCGTTCGTAAACATACTAAGAAGCACAAGCCCAAAAATACCAAGGAGACATCCCGATATGAGCGCCTGTCTGGGCGTAACCTCTCCTGTGATAAGCGGACGCTTTTTCGTTCTCTTCATCAAAGAGTCGATGTCGCGGTCGAGATAATTATTTATTGTACAAGCGCTCGCAATAACCGCCCAAGTTCCAAGCGTAAGCATAAAAAACAAAGTCCAATCTATTATGCCCCTTGCAGCAAATAAATATCCGGCTACTGCTGTAAGTAAGTTACCATATGTTACACCCGGCTTCGTAAGCCGATAAAGCGCCTTAATATTCATGAGCCAAGTGTACCATGAATGAGTGTTTGCTGTTCAGGACAAACAATGTATTATGGTGCTTATGGTAGGTTCGAACAAACAGAATAACGACGGTAGAGCCAAAAAATCTAGAAACTTAGTACCTATACTCTTCGCTGTCATAATTCTAGTCACTTTAGTTAGTGCGTTTGCATATCTCCTACAAGATGTCGATATGCCTTTACTTAATCCAAAAGGAAATGTAGCACATGAACAGCACTGGCTGATGATCACATCGACTCTAGTCATGCTTGGATTCGGAATTCCCGTAATCCTTACGATGTATTTCTTCACTTGGAAGTTTCGAGAAGACAATCCGAATAATAAGTACAATCCGGACCGTAATAATAACCGAGCGGTACTGGCGTTTGCATGGGGTGGTCCGATTTTGGTCGTAGCGGTACTCGCTTCTCTCATGCTTCCAGCAACTCAACGTCTCGTTCCACAAAAACCAATCGTTGCCGAGAAGCCTCAATTAACAGTGCAAGTAGTGTCTCTGAATTGGAAATGGGTTTTTATATATCCAGAACAGAATATTGCAACAGTAAACTTCGTACAGATACCAGTCGATACCCCTGTCCGCTTTGAGTTAACAGCAGATAACGCACCTATGAGCTCATTTTGGATACCCCACCTCGCTGGCATGCTCTATACAATGACCGGACATGTCAATCCACTTCACCTTATGGCCGATACGATTGGTGATTATCCTGGTGCTTCGGCTGAAATAAATGGGGTTGGCTTCGCGGGTATGAAATTTACCACTCGAGTGAGTACTCAAGCGGAATTCGACGCATGGATTGCTGAGGTTAAGAATAAACCAACACAGCTTGGTCTCACAGAATACGAGCAATTACTAGCTCCAAGTGAATATGATGAACCAGTATTCTTTTCGAGCGTTTCCCCTAATTTATTTGAATCGATTGTAGGTAAATACAATACAGATGAGCATCATGTTGGCAATCACGAACAACACAGGAGTTACTAAATGAAAGATTTTTTTGTCGGTAAATTGGAGTTGAGCGACCTGCCGCACGAATGGTTCACAATCGGTGGATCAGTAGGTATAACAATGATGTTGCTTACGATTGCTGGGTTCATAACTTACAAGAAACGTTGGACTTGGCTTTGGAAGGAATGGCTAACGACTATTGACCCGAAGAAAATCGGTATTATGTATTTCATTGTAGGTGCCGCGATGCTCGTCAGAGGAGGCATGGACGCGATTATGATCTGGCTACAACAAGTACTAGCCGGGTCAGACGCAGGGTATCTAAACGCACAGCACTTCCAAGAGGTCTTTACTGCACATGGAAATATCATGGTCTTTTTCGTTGCAATGGGACTTATTTCCGGGTTTGTAAATTACATCGTTCCGCTTCAGATTGGCGCAAGGGACTTGGCTTCTCCATTCATGAATACACTTGGTTTTTGGCTTTACGTTGCCGGCGCGGTCATGATAAACATGTTCTTCTTCTTTGGGGGAGAATACGCCGCTACGGGATGGTTAGCGGTAGCGCCGCTTTCGGGACCTGAATTCAGCCCCGGTGTTGGTGTCGATTATTGGGTTTGGAGTCTTCAGATATCTGGTATAGGTACGACGCTCGGTGGCATCAACTTTATAATGACGATCCTTAAGATGCGCGCTAAAGGAATGTCACTTATGAAAATGCCCGCATTTACATGGGGAGCTCTATGTAGCATGGTAATGGTTATCAGCGTTTTCCCGCTATTAACAATGACTATTTTCCTACTTTTCTTTGATCGCTACTTTGGAACCCATTTCTTCACAATTGATGGCGGGGGTAACCAAATGATGTATACAAACCTAATCTGGATGTGGGGTCACCCAGAAGTGTATATCATCATGCTTCCTTCTTTCGGGGCGTTTACGGAAATTATCTCAACCTTCAGCAAGAAGCCGATTGCATTTTATAAATCTAATGTCGTCTCAATGATCTGCATAGCTACCATCTCCCTTCTGGTTTGGCTTCACCACTTCTTCACGATGGGAGCAGGCGCTAATGTTAATTCAGCGTTCGGGCTTGCCACGATAGTCATTGCGATCCCCACATCAGCATTAGTTATCAGTTGGATTGCAACAATGTATAGGGGGCGTGTTAGGTTCAAAACTCCTATGATTTGGGTTATGGGATTCATGACGATTTTCGGTATCGGAGGCATTACTGGTGTTCTATTAGGTATACCCCCAGTAGACTTTCAACTGCACAACAGTCTTTTCTTAGTAGCTCATTTCCATTCGACTGCAGTCGGAGGAGTCTTGTTTGGAATATTCGCAGCATTCTCTTACTGGTTTCCGAAAATGTTTGGCTTCCGGCTCAATGAACGTATCGGTCGCTACGCAGCTTGGACGTGGATTGTAGGATTTTTTGTGGCGTTTATTCCGCTTTACCTTCTAGGTTTGATGGGGGCAACTAGACGACTAGACAGCTACGATCCCGCAACTGGATGGCAACCGTTCTTTGCCGTAGCGCTTTTTGGCGGACTGATTATTGCTCTCGGTGTCATGTTACAGTTTATTCAAATAATCGCCAGTATTATGCGACGAAAAGAACTTGCTGACACCACTGGAGATCCATGGGACGGTCGTACACTAGAATGGTCGCTGCCTTCACCTCCACGTGCATACAACTTTGCAGCTATCCCTGTAGTTGACGAGGTAGACAGTTTCTGGAAAATGAAGCAAGAAGGAAAACCGAAGCTTGAAATTAGTGATATTCATATGCCTAAGAGTACGTCAGCCGGAATCTTCATTTCTCTCTTTACTTTCCTC
>CAZKUV010000007.1:0-21372 GCA_964556075.1 uncultured Candidatus Saccharibacteria bacterium
ATAATCGGGTTCGAGTTTTTTTATAAGTTCAATTGCAAGCGACGCGAAACCAAAAACTCCACCAGTCGGCGTACCGTCCGCGGTGGAAAGATTCGGCATCGCATAATAGCCCCTATAAAATACGCTTTTGCCGTCAATCAGTGCCAATCGTTTCATCTATCATTTAGTATACACGCCCTCTTCTGATACACTAAGGATAATGAAACGCAGAGATGTAAAGATTGTAGCTTTTGTCGGTTTAGCCGGTGCCGGCAAGAGCTCCGCCGTCGAATACGTCGCTGAAAAAGGATTTCCAAAGATTTATTTCGGCGGCATCATCTATCAGGCTATGGAAGAAGCGGGCATCGAAATTACTCCAGAAAGCCAGCAGGTTTTCAGGGAAGAAATTCGCAAGAAAGAAGGTAAGGATTTTGTCGTCAAGCGAGTCATACAACAGGCGAACGACCTGATTGAAAGCGGACAGAAACGCATACTCTTTGACGGGCTCTACACATGGACAGAATACCGTATGCTCAAGCACGAGTTCCCTGGCGAACTGACGGTTGTCGCTATCGTCGCTCCTCGGCGTATCCGCCACCGTCGCCTCGCCAATCGTCCAGAACGACCATTCACCGTACAGGAAGCGACCGAGCGTGATTGGTCGGAAATCGAGAATTTGGAAAAGGGCGGACCTATCGCAATCGCAGACTACTATGTCATGAACGATCACCACCTTGACCATCTACATAATCAGGTCGACAACATTCTCCGCGACATTGAGTTTATCTAGCCCATTTTATTTCGTAGTAAGTACGCTAAGCGGTCCAGCGGTTTTTTTAACTTCAATTGAGGTAACGGTTCGTAGTTGTATCACCTCGCCGTCGCACTGCAGTTTCATATCGAACGGCTCAGAAAACCGCACTGTGGCTTGAGGTACCTCTTCACCACGAATCCTACCGATTAATCCGCTGATGAGAAACGGAATATTTGGCAGCAACCAACGCACGTTTAACATTCGAAACAGAAAAACAGGTGTTTCATAGAAATGTTTACCAGTCCTAAAAAGCCGAGCGAGCAGCGGACCGTTCGCAAACAGCAAATCAGTCTGCCGATACATCACCCCGTTATACTCGACACACGGAAGTCGACTTGCTTTTCTGGTACTAAAATAAAAGACACCTGTTCGTATCAAGCTGGGTACTACTCCCGCTCCACCATGGGTGATTCTATGACGAATTTTCGGGTCGTCAAACTGACCGGCGGCGGCTGCGGTCCAACCAACCGTCGAGTAAAGGAGCGCGCTACGTACCCGCTCACCATTTACAAACACATCTAGCGGCCAAATACTCTGTGGCCGAGCCTGTTTTAAAAAATCTACAGGGTCCTGCAAGGTCTGCTTGCTATTGAACGTATTCGGCAAGTCATTGAAGTTTCCGTATGCCAAAAAGCCAAGTACCGTATCAGGTTTATTTGCCGCCATAACAGAGTGAGCGACGGCGTGCGCAGAGCCATCTCCTGCCGCAGATAGAATGATATCGCCAGGCTGTATCAATGGAGCAATCCTAAAAACGTTCTCATCAAGATGAGCTTGACGCACCTCGATCGTCTCGTACGGTATCCCAGCTTCATTAAGTCGTTCGAACACGCGCGCTGTTACATCCGCTGCCCGTGAGCTGTGCGGATTGTGCGCTATAACAATTCTTCGTCCTGTTTCAAGCATACTCATTAGAGATAAGTATACTGTGAGGACATGAAAATTCCCATGGATGTATAACTAAGACTTACGATCCAAAGATAGAATAAGTCCATTGGTTGTTACTAAAAAAGGAAGCCTAGGTCCAAGTAGAGTTACTCTCTCGCTACTCGCTTCTCGTTTACGTGTTCGCAAACCCGCTAGTCCAGTATCCCCACGACGTTCCAGCAGACCATCTCGTGGGGTCTCGCATACTCGTCGGTATCTGATTGCGAAATCCATCTGAAACATTCGCCCTTAGGTAAAGCAGTTTATATTCCAAACCGTCAGCAGACGACCGATACAACCAGGTGTCATCTGAAGTAGATTCGCCGGTACACGGTGCTGCTGGAATGGTCGGTGAGATCTCAGACAGAGTAGGAATGAAGTTAGCGGGATTTGACTGGTAATTACAATAGTACCTCCAGGCGGTATAGATTGGATAATTACCATGCTCTGCGTTGTATGCCTGAAGCGCTTTGTTGATTTGCTGGAGGTCACTCAGCGCTTTGGTATACTGCGCCCTATCGTTTATCCCGTTATACGCTACGATACTTATAGCAGCGAGGATAGCGATGATGGTAAAGAGCCTTTTCATGCTTGCCTCCTCGGCGAACATGGCGGAAGATGACCGAAGCCAATTCCTGACAAAGTACGAGGAAGACCCTACGTACTATTATTATAATACCATAAACGTTTTATTTAGTCAATGCTTTTTAAACCCTCAACAGAGGTGACATAAGAAAAAGATGGACTCTGATGTCCATCTTTTCAGTGTCTTAGTATATACGGATTAATCGAGATACTCGTGCAGCTTCTTCGCGTCCTTGTGCTTGCGAAGCTTGGCGAGTGCTTTTGCCTCAATCTGGCGGATTCTCTCGCGAGTAACTGCGAATTCCTGTCCAACCTCTTCCAGCGTATGGCTCTTGCCGTTATCTAGACCGAACCGCATCTTGAGAATTTTTTGCTCTCGCTCTGACAATGTCCCCAGAATCGCCTGAACTTGTTCTTTAAGAAGCTGGGAAGCGGCCGATTCTTCAGGAGCTACGCCATCGTCAGCCTCAATAAAGTCACCCAGTACCGAATCCTCATCCTCTCCGTCACGACCGACGCCGGCGTCGAGGCTGGTAATATCTTGTTTAATCTTCATGACATATTCGACTTTTTCGGGTTCCATTTCAAGCTCTTTGGCTAACTCTTCAATTGTGGGTTCGCGGTTAAGCTCCTGTGTCATTCGGCGCTGCGTTCGAAGCAACTTATTAATTGTCTCAACCATATGCACCGGAATGCGGATGGTTCGCGCTTGGTCGGCGATGGCACGAGTTATCGCTTGGCGAATCCACCATGTCGCGTAAGTACTAAATTTGAACCCCTTGTCAGGATCAAATTTCTCGACCGCTCGAAGAAGACCTGTGTTACCTTCCTGGATAAGATCGAGAAAATCCAAACCTCGGCCGCTGTAGCGCTTCGCGATTGATACTACCAAACGCATATTTGCTTCAGCCATTTTGTCCTTTGCTTTCTTATCGCCTGCAACTACTTTACGAGCAAGTTCGAGCTCCTCTTCTGCCGTAAGAAGAGGAATCTTGCCGATTTCACGAAGATAAAGCCGGACGCTGTCGTCCGAGATATCATCGAAATACTGACCTTGAACCATCACGTCATCGTCGGCTGGAATCTCCTCTTCCGCGAGTTCATCAAGTGCTGGTTCCTGGTCGTCAGGAAAATTTATATCGGCTCCCTTCAGGGCTAAAGTGTCATCGTCATTGGCCACGTTTGACCTCCTTTATAAGTGCATAATGTTCACGCCTGAGACGTTCTATCTCCGCCTCATCTCCCCGGTCCTCGGCTAACCGGATTTGTTCTTCGAGTTTCCGTTTTTGCTGTTGTGTTCTAAATTGGCGGAGGAGTTCGGCGGTCTCATGACGGATGCCGTCTTCTTGCCAGCCTTCGTATCTCTTCTCGGCCCTAAGTACGACAATTTTAACATAGTCACCGATTCCCTGCAATTCCTCAGGCGCCTCGACACTAATACTGTCGCTACCCCCCTTAACAAGATAATTCACCACCGCCTGCTGGCGCTCATCATCGAACGCCTCCCCTGCGACGTCCTTAAAGAGGATCCTAAGTCCGGGATAGAGCAGCCCGGCGCCAAGAACTGTGTCAAGATGAGTATACTCCCTCTCTCTCAAAACCGGATTTTTGTTCGTTACCGGTTTGAGCGGCTTCGCCTCTTGCTTTCCGGTCGAATCAAGCTTTGCTCTTATAGCGCTGATTGACGCGCCAGTCATGGACGCGACGACCTGAATATAGTGTTCTTGCTCGACGGGGTCACTTAGCTCCTTGATGACTGCTAGCGCTGCAGTTGAAAACGCCCGCTTCCCGGCGGCAGTTTCAAGATTCTCCCGCTCCGCGTATTGCTTGATGACCCAGTCAACCGCTGGCTCGGCGCTCGCAATCGCCCGCGTCCACAACGTCACATCTTTTTGAACCAACTCATCAGGGTCCTTGGCGTCTCCCGGTAGCGTCACGACCGTCAGACTCATACCGAGGCGACTAGCGATAGGGATTGCTCGCTCGGTCGCGGCGACACCCGCTTTGTCACCATCAAAAGCGAGTCGAACCTCGGGACTCAGTCGCCTGAGCGTACGAAGTTGATGCTCGGTCAACGCCGTTCCCGCGGTCGCTACCACCGCCCTTACGCCTGCCTGATGACTGCTGACGACATCCAAATTCCCTTCTACTAACACGCTGTAGGCTTCTTTTCGAATCGTTTCTTTTGCCTGAGAAAATCCGAAAATGTGGCGACTCTTGTCATAGAGTAACGTCGCTGGAGTGTTGAGATATTTCGGAGCGTTTGGATCGCTATCTGATAAAATCCGTCCTGTAAATCCGATGGTTTGTCCGCTCTCGTCCATCAGCGGAACTATCATGCGGCCGCGAAACAAATCCGACCCAAATCGGTTGGTTAACCCGGCATCGCTCATATCTTTCTTCGAGTACCCTTTTCTAGACAAAAAACTAACAAGAGCGGAGCCCTGGTCGGGGGAGTAGCCGATTCGAAAATCCGCTACCGTCTGCTTACTTAGTCGGCGTTTTTTAAAGACATATTCGAGCGCACGGGGGTTTCTGAGCAGGCTGTGCTGGTAGTACGCGGTCGCGAGTCGAAGGACTTCGAGTAATTCCTTTTTACGACGCGCGACGCCTCTTCCCTTGGTTTGGTACTGCGTCAAATCAACCCCCGCCTTTCGAGCGAGGTGCTCGAGGCTCTGACGGAAGTCCATACCCTCAACTTCCATGATGAAGCTGAAGATATCTCCTCCCTTGTTCGAAGAGAAGTCATGCCAGATATTTTTATCTGGACTAACGTGGAAGCTTGGAGTCTTTTCGTTCGTGAAAGGGCTTAGACCTTTAAAGCCGCGCCCAGACCTTTTCAGCTGAACGTACTCACCAATCACATCCTCAATACTGAGACGTGCCCTGACCTCTTCTTTCGCGTCCTCCATGGTTTTAGTATATCACTATTACCACTGTTACTTCTCTGTAATCACGGAAGCACTACTCGTTTCTTACTTCATATGCTTAAATAATATAGACATGCAACCGAACAACGAACATCAATACGCCATAGATTACCTTGATTCAATCTCATCCGTACCGCCATCTCGTCAGAGCAATTCGGTGAGTGACAAACTGTTTTTTGCCATCCTCGGCGGCGGTCTCTTGCTCGCTCTGCTGGTCGGGTCCATCTTCATGTTCATGGGCGGAGAATCAAGTCCGACTGATGATCTCTCAAAGATTAGTGCCAAGTTGCAGAGTTTGCAGACAATTTCGGACACGACACAGAAAAGTCTAGTTAGTAATAACTTACGCGGCATTAACAGCACGCTTTCGCTTACGCTAACGAACACGAGCGGTGACATCGCACCGATATTGTCGGCTAACGGCATTGACCCCAAAAAACTGAATCAAAAGTTCACATCAGCAGAGAAAACCAATGAAATCCTAAAAGGGCTCGATGACGCACGACTTAACGCCGTACTCGACCGAACGTACGCCCGCGAAATGACTTACCAACTTGAAACATTCATTCTACTTCTTAACCAACTAGATACCAAAACGAAGAGTCAATCCATTAAAGAATTCGTTTCATCGACGCGGGACAAGATAACTCCCATTAAAGATCGGTTCGCCAACTTCAACGCCGCTACCACTCAGTAACCCGGAGCCTGTGCTAGTTCTCTGCTCCGGTCACAAGAAGATAACTGTGGTACGCTAAGTCTTTAACTTCGTCATCACTCAATTGCCCGGTAAGAAGTATCGTATTCCAGTGCTTTTTATTCAGATGATATCCAGGCATAACTGATTCATATTTTTCTCTTAGGGTCAACGCGAGCTGAGGGTCGCACTTCAGACTGACCCGTAGCGGAGTGCTCTCCTCGTGAATCAAGGCGAACATTTTTCCCTTCTCCTTCGGACCGACTTTATAGACTGACACCTCTTCGCCAAACGGAAAATCTAACCAGGCACCGGGGAGGCTCAGAAGATACTCTTCAAGCTCCTTATGCGTCATCGCTCTACCTTCACTTTGCTTAGATAGTATTTCAACTCCATGATACTACCGCGTATGTCTTCTAGCGCACGATGATTCTCTGGCTTGGCGAACTTTTTCTTATACTTTCCTTCGAAGACGACTTTCCACGCGCTGACGTCAAGCATGCGGTAGTGTAGTCGCTCATGTAAGCGCGGCCACTCGCTTTCGATAAACTTCCTATCCTGATGGACCGAGTTACCGGCGAGCATGACCGGCTCGTCTAGAGCAAAGTGCTCATGACAGAAGTTCAGTAGCTCGTTTTCGACCGTATGGACATCCTTTCCATTGCCGTTTTGGGTGATTAGCGCATCACGAACGTCTGTATACGTATCCCAAAAATCACCAACCATCCGTTTCGAAAGTATATTGGGTTCCACCTTAATCACGGCTTCATGAATCGCGATTTCATTAAAATCCCAGTCGGTCGCTATCGCGGCCACTTCCAGAATACGATCTTTGGCAGGGTCGAGTCCCGTCATCTCCAGGTCGATCCATAACAATTTCGCTCGCTTGGTCATAAAAGACTACTTCTGTTCCTTCTTTTTATCAAGGCGGTCGAGTCGAACCACTCGAACAACTAGATAAATGACCAGCGCGGTCGCAAGGAGCGTAATCACCGAGCTGAGCACCGCTCCCCAAGCGAATTCGACCTCTCGACCACTCTCTTTAATAACGACCTTCCATTTCTCTTTCATCAAATCTTCTTGCGATCCGACCAGAAGCGTGATGGCAGGGTTAATAAAACCTTCGACAATCTGCTTGACCGTCGCACCGGCGGCAGTACCAATCGCAAGACCGACCGCCATACCGACGACACCTTGCTCGCGAACGAAACTCATAAAGTCACCGACTCGCCCACCGGTGGCGGAAATGAGCATCCTAGCAGCTTTTTCAGCTGCCTCAGCTTCACGCTTCAAGTCAGCAGCCGATTTCATCGCTTCTTGAGCCTGCTTGGAAATTGAATCTTTATTGGTCGCCATAATCGCTCCTCTGCTTTAGAAAAAGTATACCATAGCCAAGGTGTCGCAGCACTAGACGAGAACATTGACATTTTTACTAATTTAGTGTACTGTTGCAGTAGACAAGTAACAAAAACAAACATGGCAAAAAACTCGCTCTCATCACCTGTTTCAGTCCGTTCGTTAGCACCACTCACCCGACCTGGGTTACGTCTGTCTCGGCACGAAAAAATTGTTTCCATTCGCCACAATCGTACGCTGGCTACCGCTAATCGACAGCGCGCCGTCTCCCCTCTACTCGCCCTCGTAACACTCACTCATGGATTCACCCAACCAATCAGGGCAGCGACCGTGACGCGAAAAAACCGCCACATAACCGGACTCAACTTATACGACGCCTTTTTTCCAAGAGACGCCCATATCGTAGCGACGTTCTTGAGAGATACCCACCCTGAACTCACTAAAGCCACCGTTCTGGAGAGTCTCCATTATACGGGTATCAAAGACAACTTGCGTGGTCCAGGGTTAAAAGACGAGCAGGAGGTCGGCAAAGTGCCGCATGAGATTCGCGACCCCGAGCGCGATCCGATTGCCCGTCAACTCACAGCGAAGAAAGACTGGGGCTGGCCGTACTACGGCGCCATCGACACTACAGGCAAAAATATCAATGCCATAGCCTATCTAGTCGAGCACGACGGGGTGGACTTCCTCAAGACGACCTACCTTGGGCAGGATGGGGGCATGCACACCGTCGAGGAAGGGCTGCGCAGCCACGTCAATTGGCTCCGTCGTAGAATGGACTTCAATCCGGAAGGGCTGATTGAGATGCTTTGGATAAATCCTAAGCACCATGCCAACCAAACCTGGTCCGATTCACCTGACGCATTCCACCACGCCGACGGCTCGTGGCCTTCGCACTACCCGTCAAAAAATCTCGGTGTCGCTAGTCTTGAGCATCAGGCTGAAACCTACGACGCGCTCGTTAACGCAGCCGAAATATATGAGCGACTATTAAAGCGAACACGCGGTCGAAAGCGGGCGTATTTGAAGGACGAAATTGCCGACCTCTTGGCAAGAGCCGAAAAATTAAAACGGGTCATTATGAGTGAGTTCTGGGTTGAGGACTCGAGTCGGCACGGAGGATTCTTCGCCCGTGGCACTGATCGCGATTCGAATGGTCGATTGCGCCCATTCGCCATTCGTTCGTCAGACATGGGACACGTTCTTAACTCTCGGATTTTGGACGGCGACGATCCTGAGATCGTGAAAAAACGCGAAGCGGTCGTTCGCAACCTCTTTTCTCCTGAAATGCTGTGCGCGAGTGGCATTAGAACGCTTTCATCCGACTCACGGAGATACTATAAGGACAGATATCATAATGGTGCCTCTTGGCCATGGGTTACCTATTTCATCTCGCTCGGACTTGAACGGCACGGCTACTACGGACTCGCCCGAGAATTGAAGAAGCGAATTATACAGCTCTACCGAGATACCAAGCTCCTTCCGGAATTCGTAAGCGGTAGTGATGATTCGACAGAGCGAATGATTACTGACACGATTATGGTGCATGATCCGACCGCGCCAGAGCGTCTCTATGCCATCTGCCAACCCGCCCAGGAAATCCAAGCTTGGACAGCGGCCGCGGTTCTTGCGATAAAGAACGATGACAAACGGCATCACACATCAAGTTCGCTCAGGTCTCAACTAGAGCGTGAAATTTTGCCGACATTGCTGTAGCCTACATCTTCTCGGGAGCGTCAATGCCAAGCAGCTCTAGACCGCTTTTAAGCTTGCCGGCATAACAGCTAACAAGCCAAAGTCTGATTGACTCACGCTCATCGCCGATAACCCTGTTATGCTCGTAAAACGAATTGAATTCCTGAGCGAGCTCATATAGATATGTCGCAATATGATGCGGCAGTAATTCTTCCGTAGCTCGCTCCACCGTTTCCTTGAATTCGGATAACTTTCTAAGCAACTTGCGCTCACCTGGCTGCAGCTCTTCAGGACGACGCGAAGACTTATCACTTTTTGCAAGGATACTACGTGCCCTGGCGTGGGCGTATTGCAGATAAGGACCGCTACTTCCCTCGAGCGCAACCGACTCTTTCGGGTCGTAGATGATATCCCCACCGATACGAGTCTTAGAGAACGCGTATTTGATGGCGGCAAGCACGGTGCTTTCGGTCGTTTCCCTGCCGGTTTCTTTGGCCGCCCGACGTGCGGCTTCGATAATCTCAAGCGCGGTAATACCGTTACCCTTCCTGGAGCTTATCTTTACCCCACCCTGCATTTTCACTACCCCGTGGGTCAGATGTCGAGTTCTATCGGCTGCCTCCGGAGCGAATTCCCTAATACTGGCGATTACCACCTGCATGTATTGGGCTTGTTCGTTCGCGGTGATAATAATCGATTCGTCGAATCCGTAATCTCGCCATTTGGTAAGCGACAGTCCAACATCCTTCGCTTCGTAGGTTGGCAAACCTTCAGAGTTAATAAAGACACGGGTGTGCAACCCAACCTTCTCCCCTTCGTATACGACCGCGCCATCGCTTTCTTTGTAAACGCCCCTGGCGAGTTGCTCGCGCACGGTTTCGAGTCCCAGCTGAGTCACCTCACTCTCCGGAATGTAGCGATCGAATGGCTCGACTTCTAGCTGGGTATAAAGAGTATCGAAATAATCGTAGCTCCACTGTCTTGTTGTCCAATAGATTCGAGCGAAGGGAGATTCGGTATCCTGATCAGAATGAAGCGCGTACACTCGCTTATTTGTCGCAACAATTTCTTGACGAGCGATTTCATCCTCTTCGTAGGCGGTATTGCCTTCAACATACCGCTCGCCGAGCCATGTTGGTCGTTCAGATTCCGGAATATTGGCAAGCTTATCTGGCAATTCCCCGCCGAGCTTCCTGAGTATAGCCCACATGCTCTTTCCGACATGCAGCCCGACATCACCGCCGAAATTAAGCCGAACCGTCTTCGCGCCTGCGTTCTCAATGAGTCGCGAAATCGAGTCTCCCACTAGTGTCGTATACAGATGTCCGGCGTGTAGCGGCTTGAAAGGATTCGGATCGGAATACTCGACAAGAACCGTTTTCCCCTCAAGCGAGCGTTCAGGGTGAGTTTCGGCCAACTCAATAAGAGCCGTATCCGCCAGTCTGACATTAATAAATCCCGGACCTGCGACGCTCACGTCGGCGAATTCACCGGTTTCTCGGAGCTTGTCAGCAACTTCCTCAGCAATTTCGCGCGGATTCTTTCCAAGTGGTCTGGCCAGCTGTAATGCGACGTTGGTCGCATAGTCGCCAAATTGTTCATCCGGACGCGCCAATACTACCTGAGCGTCAGTATCGAACAGTTCCCGAATTACGTGAGCTATCTTCTTATCCATTCTTTGAATTATACCACTACTGGGGGTAATCCGTTGTGGAAGGGATTTCAGATAGCGGTATACTGTAGGTATGAACTATGTTCAAATACAGACACTCGACCCTGCTATTGATTACGCTTCATGTGTCCTGTCATCGCATCTCCTCTCTGGGGAGCGGGTCGTATGGCTGCTTTCTGGTGGATCCGCGATAGACCTTGAAGTCCGAATTGCTCAAAAACTACAAACCCTTGACCTGACGCGCCTACGGGTCGGGATGGTAGATGAACGCTATGGTCCAGCAGGCCGCAAAGATGAAAATTATGTTCAATTGATGAATGCGTACTTTCCACTATATATCGACAGAATCCTTACCAACAATTCCCCTGAAGCAACAGCTAAGACATTTGGAAAACGAATTAATCGAGCACTAGATGAAGCTGACTTCTCCTTCGGTATCTTCGGAATCGGCCGAGACGGTCATACAGCTGGAATAAAACCAAATTCGCCCGCCGCAACCAGTACCGAGACGGCGGTATATTACGAATCGGATGACTATCGACGAATCACCCTCACCCCGCAGACAATCCGGCGGCTTGACGAGGTTATAGTCTACGCCGTAGGACATGAAAAAATCGATACTCTCAGGGCACTACTGCGTACAGAAATTCCTATAGTTAATCAGCCAGCACAAGCATTAAAAGAAGTCGCGAATTGCACTCTTTATATAGACACTCATTTCTAACATTACAGACTTGCTATACTAAAAGCATGAGAAAAAGCACAAGCGGCTTCACTATCGTCGAACTGCTCATAGTCATCGTTGTCATCGCAATTCTAGCGGCAATCTCAGTCGTTGCCTATACTGGTATTCAGACAAGAGCCAGAGCATCTGCAATCATAAGCGACCTAAAGGCAACCGAGAAAGCCCTCAAAGCCTATAAAATCGCGAGTGGAGCAGGCAACTGGTGGATTGACACTAGTCCAGAGCTTACCGGGAATGGAAACCCGCAAATTAGTTCAATCATCTCAGCCCAAGCGGAATTTCGTAACTTTCTTCAAAAAGCTCCCTCTGCCGATGGTCTAGGCGCCCCGACCGGATGGTTCTATGATTACGATAACGATACGTACAACGGGTGCGGCACCGGGGTAGGAGGAGTTAATATCGCCATTCAGGGCGCGACGTCCACCAACCTGATGCAGGCCATCGACGATGCCATGGACGATGGAAATCTATCGTGCGGCAAACTCAGATACGGCGGTGGTTATTTCTTGTACAATATCGAGTAAAAATGTATCACTATCAACTTTTAATAGCATTGATCAACCCGACAAACAGCGGATGCGGATTTGTCGGACGACTCTTAAATTCAGGGTGAGCCTGAGTGGCAACAAAATAGGGATGATTGGTTCCTTCGACAAACTCCACCAACTTCCCGTCAGGAGAGGCACCAGAAATAGTTAATCCTCCCTTTTCAATCTCCTGTACGAATGTCTGGTTCACTTCGTAACGATGACGGTGTCGTTCGACAACATCCTCACTTCCATAAAGACCTGCGACAATCGAGCCGGCCTTCAGTTTTGCCGGATAATTGCCAAGGCGCATCGTTCCTCCAGTCGATTCCTTACCTTCCTGACCTTCCATTAGATATACCACGTTCGACTTGGTGTCGCTAAACTCGGTGCTATTCGCGTCGATTAACCCTGCCCTGCGCGCGGCAGCGATGACCGCGACTTGCAGGCCGAGACAAAGTCCGAGATACGGCACGTTGTTCTCGAGAGCGTAGCGAGCAGCTGCAACTTTACCTTCAACACCCCTAGATCCGAATCCACCCGGCACCACAAGCGCATCGACGGTTTTAAAATTTTCGTCTCCGGCGGTTTCTGCGTTAATCCAATGTATCTTTATTCCGACATTATTATGCCAAGCGGCAGCTTTCAGCGCTTCCAGGACGGAAATATATGTGTCCTCGTTATCCATGTATTTAGCGACAAGCCCGACTTGTACCGTTCGGTCATGCGCCGAAGTCTGGTGTTTAATAATTTCTTCCCACGCAGAAAAATCCGGTGCTGCTTCAAGCCCAGAAAACTTGCTAAGCAACTTATGGAGACCGTTACTAGCGACGGCGAGCGGTACGCGGTATACCGTATCGGCATTCGGCATTAAAAGCACGCTCTCCCTTGGAACCCCACCGAAAAGGCTAATTTTATCCGCGACGCTATCTGGCGCCCTTTCGTCTGTCCGGACGACAACGGCGTCAGGCACGATACCGAAACCTCGTAAATCGGCTAAGGCGTTCTGTGCTGGCTTAGTCTTAAACTCTTTGCTCGTTCCAATAAACGGGACATAGACCACATGAATAAATAGTGTGTTTTCACGCCCGACTTTATACGCCAATTCGCGGATAGCCTCGACAAAGCTCAGCCCTTCATAGTCCCCGACCGTACCGCCAATTTCAACGATATGGATATCGCTTCCCTCCGCAGCGTCGGTAATTGCGTCTTGAATCGCCCCAGTCAGATGAGGAACCAACTGGACCGTCTTTCCGCCAAATTTTCCTGCTCGCTCGTTCGCGATTAGTTCCGACAGAAGTCGACCAGCGAGCGTGGTACTCTTCCTTGTCAGCTCGATATCTAGAAACCGTTCGTAATGTCCGAGGTCGAGGTCTGTCTCTGCTCCATCCTTAGTCACGAAACACTCACCGTGCTCTGCAGGATTAAGCAAACCGGCGTCGACATTCAGATAGGGATCGCATTTCTGTATGGAAACATTCGCGCCTTTGGCTTTAAGAACGGCACCGATACTGGCAGCTGTAATACCCTTACCGACGCCCGATAATACTCCACCCGTAACAAAGATATACTTTTGTTTTGCTCCCATGTTTGTTTCTCCCATTACGGGATTTAATTATACCATGCCCGGCTACCGAAAAGCACCATATCTAGAGCTACTTGTTGTCTATTCTACGCTACTATCCACAATCTGTTGCATAGTAGTCCCTTTTTGGTATAGCGGGAGCGGCGAATTTTCTAGCCCCCACGAGTCAAGTAGTGGCTGAAGAATCTCCCAGCTGCACAGTACCTCCGAGCTAGTAGTAAAAAGACTTTTTTCGCTTCGAATCGCATCCACGAGCACCTGCTCATAGGCGTCAGGAAATATCGTGTCCTGTGGAAACGTTAGTTCCAAACGACGCGGCTCGAATAGTCGTTCATAGCCTGGACGTTTCGTAAAGACCTCGATATCTATTCCTTCGTTCGGTTGGATACGAAAGATGATAGTATTACTTTGCGCCTCGTGTACTTTTTTTAAGTGAATTCGGATTTCGGTCGTCTTTTCCGCCAACGCCTTGCCTGTCGTAAGACGAATCGGCACGTCGAGCCACCGCGGTTGGTTCGACTTAAGTTCCAGGCTCACGAAAGTTTCGGTCAGACTTCCTGGATTTTCCGCTTCTTCCTGATATCCCTCGTATTGCGCTCTATATGCCCGCTTCGGATCTGCTGGCTCTATATATTCGAGGGCTTTCAGACGCAAATCTGGGAGTTGCTCCCAGTCAAAATCCGTAGGTATGTCCATCAAGGTCAGCGCGAGCAACTGCATGAGATGTCCTTGCACGACGTCTCTAAGCGCGCCAGTCTGCTCATAGAACTGACCTCTACCCTCAATGCCGATTGACTCGCTTGCTACTATCTCGATTCGCTCGATGAAGTTGCTGTTCCAGATGTTTCCAAAAAGCGCATTACGTCCGCGGAACGCCACCATATTCTGAGCCATTTCTTTAGCCAGATAGTGATCGATGCGGTAAAGCTGATCTTCCTCATAGTATCTGGCTGTTCTGGCGATAAATTCCCTAGCCGACTCAACATCAACACCGAACGGTTTCTCGTACAAAATTTTTACGTTCGAGGAAGTAATTCCCGCTTCGCCCATGAAATCGACAATCTGCGCTGCCGCGCTCGGTGGTACCGCGAGATAAACAAGTAATTGCTCTCCGTCACTAGGAGCTATCACGCTCTTCAGTCTGCTATACTCTACGGCATCAGCTAGATTCATAGTGTGGATACTGAGAGATCTCACCAGGTTGAGATGCTCACCTAGGAGTTCTCGAAGGTGGATGTCTCGACGAGATACGCCGATTATTTCAAGGTCGCTAAAGTCATCTGATGCGGCGATCTTAGCCAACGCCGGTAGCAGTTTACGCTGGCTTAAATCACCGGTAATCCCGAAAATGAGGAGCCTCGTCTTCATATCTTCTATACTACACTACCCCTCATAAGATAGCTTTGAGTAGCACCGGGTCATCTCATTGACAGAGAGTGGTGAGACACGAAAAAGAGCCCGTCTCTCAAAGGCTCTTTTCTTTTGCGCTACGTGAGTTTTAATTACTGGCAACCATCGCACATTGTCAGTTCAGCAGGATCAAGCGGGACTGGAGCTACACCCTTTTTAGCCGCTTCTTCGTTTGCTTGCGCCTGAGCGTTCTGCATCGCCTGCTCAATTGCGGACAGTTTTTCTTCCAGTGTCATGTCGTCTGAGATAATTTGTGATGCGTTCATTATTCTCTCCCCCTTATACCCTCTTGTGCTAATTTGTGATTTGTTTGTTTATATATGTAGCGCTTACGTTTATAGATTATACACCGTATATAGCGTTTTGACACTATTTTTTAGGTGTAAAAATACCAACAGCCGCCTGTGGATTTTTGTTCGTCTAACGTTCCGATTAACAGACGGTACGCGCTCCAACCCTCAAAGTGCGGAGGAAACGAACCAAAACGACGCTCGAACGAATTTCTCGCTTCGGTATAGCCAGTCTCGTCCAAAACTTCCGCGTGCCCATGAAGGTACACACCCTTCGGACCGCCGCTCAGGTCGGGCGAAAATAACGACAACCCAACTCGGGAATCACGGGCGATATTACCCGAATGCACGGTATCCTCTTTCGAGAACCAATACACCGACTGTCCGTCCGTGGCGACATGAATCGGAGTCGCCCGAGGAGATCCGTCCTCGTGTACTGTCGCTAAAACACCTATGACATTGTTGTCAAAAATGTCGGTTACCTGTTCGATCATCGTGACACCTCCTTTTTTACTCTCATCCCGACCCTATACATCGCATACTCCACTACTCTGCGTTAGATGAGCGTACCGCTTGGTATAAACAAGTGTATGCAATCTTCTCAGTTTGCGGTGTATTGATCCGCAGACGCCGACTTCATGGATAGCTACTTCGTTGTGTTCACTTCGTAGCTTGTGTTAGTGCTCTCGAAGAAGTTTACAAGTTCGAGCGTATCGTTTGCGGTCGCCATCCATTTAGCCGGGTTTGAGACGTGATATTCCTTCTCAAAGCCAAGTTCTTCGAGACGTCGGTCAGTCATGTGTTTGACATACTGATTGACGTAATCGGCATTCAGCCCCAAGATTCCCTTCGGCAGCATGTCACGGTTATACGCTTCTTCGAGAGTTACCGCTTCGAGGATGAGGTTACGGATTTCCTCAGCAAACTCTTCGGTTTGGAGCTCGGGATTCTCGTCGAGGATGGTTAGCAATAAGTTTATGCCGAACGTTAGGTGTAGGTTCTCATCCTTGGTTATCCAGTCGAGGAGAGAACCGATATTCCTGAGCAAGTTGCGCTGTCTAAAGCTCATACCTACCATGAATCCTGAGTAGAACCAAATGCCTTCAAGCACGATGTTGTAGGCTACGAGGCTCCGAACAAAATCCTTCTTGCCCTCAATCGTAGTGATATCCAAATCAGGTGACATCATCACCTGGAGATGCTTGTTTTGGAACGCAGCTTTATCAGCGAGACTCTTCTTGCCAAAGCCCGCAGCGTAAATCTCCTCACGATCAAACGGAAACGTCTCAATAATATACTCGAATGTCATGAAGTGGTTGGCCTCCTCCCACATCTGTTTCGAGAGGTAGAGTTGCGCTTCAGCCGCGTTGACGTATGGGTAGATACCAAACGCTAAAGATTTGTTAATCAGCAGTTCATTCGGATTTAGATAACTTATGACCGTCTTGAGCGCGTGCTTCTCCTCATCGGTCAATTTTTTGAAGTCCGTCAGATCCTGAACTAACTGAACTTCGTTTGGAAACCAGGTATTGGCGACCGCCTGTTCATATAGCTCCATCGCCCATGGGTAGCGCACCGGCTTAAGGTGTAGCCCGTCGCGCAGTCCTGAACCGAGGATACCCTCTCCTTCCATATGTATCTCAACCATAGTTAACCCCTCCTCTTTTGCTTGTTACTTTTTGCGAGCGAAGCCGAACCCGCGAGCCCCACCGACGCGAACCTTGTTGGCTTTCTGAGCCGCAGCCTGAGCTGAAACGGTTGTCTGCTCTGACTGGTGACGCGGCTTGACATGGAGATAGTATGTCGTCTTCAGACCGCGCTTCCACGCTTCCATATAGATCTTTTCATACTCGTCGATGTCGCGGGTCTCGAGGTACATATTGCGAGAAATCGCCTGATCAACCCACTTTTGCGCCCTGGCAGCCACCTCGATAAAGGCGTACGGGCTTAACTGGAAGCTGGTCTTGTAGATAGCCTTTAGATTATCTGGAATCTTGTCGATACCTTGGATGTCACCCTGACTAGCCAGCAGCTCGTCTTTGACCTCGTCCCAGATACCGAGCTCGCGAAGGTCGCGAACCAAATTGATATTGACCTCCATGAACTTACCGTTTAGAGTCGATCGGCTGAAAATCTGGGTGAATTGCGGGTCAATACCAGGAGTAGTGCCAGCGACGTGCGCAATATTCGCGGTCGGGGCAATTGCCATCAAGGTCGCGTTACGCATGCCCTTTTTAACTTTCTTACGCAGCTTTTCCCAATCAAGTCGCGTCTTGCGGTTGACATTAACCTTCACTTTTCGATCTTCGGCTAACGAATCCAGAGTATCAATCGGTAGAATACCCTTGCTCCAACCACTTCCCTTAAATGCAGGATATACGCCACGAGTTTTGGCCATCTCGGCGCTCTCGTCGATTGCGTTGTAGCTAATAAACTCGGCGAGCTGATCCATAAGATCATACGCCTCTTCTGATTCATAACTATATCCTAGCTTTTCGACCACATCGGCAAAGCCCATGATTCCGAGCCCAAGCGCGCGATTCTGTAGATTTGAGTTCATCGCCTCAGGAATCGGCGTGTTCGTAATATCACAAAGATTATCGAGCTGTCTGATGGCGCTACGCGTACTCGCGGCCAGCAAATCCCAGTCCCACGTCTTGTCTTCTTTAAGGTGGGCAGAGAGGTTAATGCTAACCAAGTTACATACCGCTGTGTTCTTTTCGTCCTGTGGTAAGGTGATTTCCGTACAGAGGTTGGAGAGGTGAATCGTGCTGGTGTTGTTATTCAGCGCACGGACGTTTATGGTGTCCTTCCAAGTCAGCCATGGATGGCTCGTGGCCTGAAGTGAAATCAGGATCGAACGGTATTGTTCACGAGCTTTCACCTTCTCGAAATCCCTCATCTTGCCAGCTTCTGCCATCTTGATGTATTCACGGTAGCGCTTCGAGAAGGCCTCGCCATAGAGTTCAGGTAGGTCGCTAACCTCGGCTGGATCGAAGAGATACCAGTCCTGATCCTTTTGGACGCGTTTCATAAATTCGTCGCTAATAAATACCGCTGTGTTAGCAAATCGCGTACGGAGATAGGGATCTCCTGAATTCTGCCGAAGATCGAGGAACTGCGGGAAGTTGAGGTGCCAGTTTTCCATATACAGCGCAGCCGCGCCCGCTTTCTTTCCCTTACGAGAGACAGCAAAGAGCGCCGTGTCGATCATCTTCATGAATGGAATAGGACCGGTACTTTCGGTATTCGTCGTTTTCACCGGACTTCCAGTGGCGCGTAGCTTGTTCATCGAGATACCGATACCACCGGTTCCTTTCGCAATCCACATCGTGTCACGGATACTCTTAGCAATCGACTCCATGTCGTCCTGTACTTCGAGCACGAAACAGTTGGACAGCTGCGGGAACGAACCGCCGGCGTTTACCCGTGTACTACCTCCGGGCACATAATGCAGCTTACTCATGTGGTCATAAAAGTCGATAGCGGCTGCGGTTGGGTCCGGCTCGTTGTAACTCAGTCCCATCGCGATACGCATATGAGTAAATTGTGGTACTTCAATTGGTTTGCCGTTTTGCTTACGAAGCGCGTAACGGTTTCGGTTGGTGACAACGCCAAGGTACTTGCTCAGTTTATCTCGTGACGGTTCAAGCGCTTCAGCCAACTTTTCGAGATCGAAAACCTTTGGACCCATGCGTTCGTCAAGCAAACCGTCCTTAATTCCCTGCTTAATGTATTCAGGGAATTTTTCGCGGTGTAGTCTTTTAAGTTCGGCATCGTCGCCATATCCACCAAGCGTGTCTTTATATATGTTCTTAAGAAGAAGACGGGCAGCTATCGTGTCGTAATCTGGGTCGTCCTTGACGTTCTGAAGCGTTGTCTGAATAAGCGCTTCGTCGAGTTGCGCCGTCGTCATCCCGTCAAACAGTGTCAGCTGCAATTCGGTCGCCACCTGAACAACTTTGCTGATTTGATCAGGCAATCCTTCGCTCGCTTCAACGAGAGCTAAATTGACTTGGTTGGCATCAAATGGTTCGCGGGTGCCATCGCGTTTGACCACATGAAGGTCACTCATAATTACCCCTATACCTCTATTATGTTAGTTATCTCTCACGCTTCAGTCGTAGAGTGCAAACAAGTATGCCGTCCTCCCTGGCGGCGCAAACCATACCTATTTGCATTGTGTCTGTTTTATGGAACTACTACATATGTAGCGTCTGCATATGACTATAATCTCTATATATATGGGTTTCAAGCCTTTTTGTACATTTCACAACCAAAACCGCTTCCGTTTGAACATATACCTCTTATAGCGCCATGTTTGTTATTTACAACGCTATATATAGCGTAATGTCGTATACAATTTCTTCTTTAACTCTGACAGACTACTTGATCACAATTCTAGTTTCTTTGCGTCTTTGATAAGTACTCACGTTCCCTAAGAAACGAGGTTGCGATGGAGATTGTCGCCGTAAGCGTCAGTAAAGGAGTCGGTCATAGGATTTGCATTCGCATACTGAATCATTGACATCACAACGTATTCCGACGATAGTAGCGTCTTACAAGCCACTGGCGGGTAGTAATCGTGCGTATCGGGTTTGCAAAAGTATACAGTTCCCAGATTGAAAATGGTATGTAAAATTTTCACCTCAATAAATAACCAACCCTGCCAAGTAGCTTTGAGTAACATTGGCTCTTATCCTTAAGTAAACTTAGCGGATATTTTTCTTATAAAGAATTTGTACTCATATTAAAGCCTGATTAAACCAAAGAAAAAAGGGGAGGTGTCAAACCTCCCCGTTGAGAGTCAGGACTCTCCGCCGCCGTTTTCCTCGACTGTCCGAGCCATCACCAAAGGTGCAATGACTCCAGACAGCATGGAGAGAAAAAACATCAAAAAGAGTGGCACCGCAATAACAACAGTAAGAACTGTGTCCATGTTACCTCTCCCGATCTTTAACAGCGAGGAACTCGACCGATTCGAGTTCCCACCTATACATCCTCTCACCAAGAAAGATATACCTCGTGGAAACTCAATGTATTCTTCGAATTCCTAAATTGTTAACTTCAGTTTATATCAATGCAATGCAGACTGTCGGATACAGAGCAGATTATAGCACATTGTGTAGGTTGAGTCAATACCGCTAACGTTTCTAATCACTAATTAGCACAAGAAAAATGCCGAGATATCGCTCTCGGCGGGCGGCTCATTCTCTCTGTTTCATTTTGAATCGGAAACACTTGGCTCTTCGTCGAACGTAAACCAGGTATTTCCGTCTTCACCGGTGAGCGTTGCCTCGGTGAACACGTACCGGCAATATTCGAGGGTTTCACCGTCTAGCAACGGAATGACGTGGGCTGGCTCGCAGTTACCGTCAGCTTCCCACCACTGACTCAGAGTCAGCGTCATTGTGTAAGCCGGGGTAACACCTTCCTTGAATGCCTCGTTCTCAATACCTAACTCGAACCTTCCAGGTCCGGCAGTAAGTTCGTAGGGGTCAACCCCCCAGAACCTCACCATTGTGCCAGTCTCGACGTCGTATTCGTAATCAAATTTTACGTACGACACCTTGTACGTGTACGTATCGGTGTAAAGAGTCAGCAAGTCGTCGTAATCGGGGTCAACCCCGAACAGTTTGAACTCGACATCTACGAACGCACCGGTACACCGAAGAGCAGCGAGATGGTCAACCGACCAGTATATATCCACCTCGAACTTGTGGTTGTGGTCGTTCCTGGACGCGGTAGTACCTACGTCCGGCAGGTAATTGCCACACCACCCGAAAACTTCTTCGTCATCCGGCACGAAGCGAACTTGATTGTTCGCCGTAGCCGACGGTGCAGTCAGAATAGCCAAGAGGACGACCAGAACAAGAACCCGGTTCATCATTTCCGTTATCCTTTCAAGGTACACCTTGCGGTAGATGCAACAGAGAGTGTTGCGTAAGACAGTTATACCATAGAATTAGAAAAAGAAAAAGCCCTCCTCCTCGTGCGAGTCTGTAGGGCTGTTTCTTCTGGCGGAGAGACAGGGATTCGAACCCTGGGTGACATTGCTGCCACACACGCGTTCCAGGCGTGCCAATTCAACCACTCTTGCACCTCTCCAGATGAATACATGATAGCGCAAAACAGATGATTCTGGAATGTTAAACGTTTTTAT
>CAZKUV010000008.1:0-5426 GCA_964556075.1 uncultured Candidatus Saccharibacteria bacterium
ATATAATATGGGGAGTGACAGATAGCAACATTCTACTCATAGACAAGCCTGCTGGCTGGACGAGCTTCGACGTGGTGGCGAAAATCCGGGGAGGGGTACGACGTAAGTATCTCGATGCCGGCGTCAAACCGACTAAGCGTCAACTCAAAGTCGGGCATGCCGGCACACTGGATCCATTCGCGACCGGGCTGTTAATTATCCTGCTTGGGGACGCCACCAAAAAAGCGAGTGAGTTCCTTAAGCTCGATAAAACATACGAGGCGGAGATTTTGCTCGGACAGACGAGCACGACTGGTGATCCCGAAGGAGAGTTGGCAAGCGTCAGCGACAAACAGCCGACAGAAACCGAAGTCCGTTCGGTACTCGAGGCGTTTATTGGAGATATCCGACAGCGTCCACCTATGTTTAGCGCCATAAAAATCGATGGAAAGCGAGCATACACACTCGCGAGGGACGGTAAGGAGGTGGAAATGCCCGAGAGGAGAGTCAGAATCCATGCTATTGAGCTCATTAGGTACTCGTACCCTTCGCTTTTCATTCGGACTCACGTCGGTAGCGGCACGTATATTCGGAGCCTGGCTGTGGATATCGGGGAGGCGTTAGGAACGGGGGCGTACTGCAAAACGCTTCGGCGGACGAGAGTTGGTACGTGGAGAATCGACGACGCGACGACGGTTGACGCTATCTCGGTCTAAAAAATGGCGTCCGGTATGAGCAGAGCGCGGTTGGTCATCTTGAAACATGCCCGCTAATCTGCTATAGTACAGTCTTATGATTACTAAAGAAGATAAAGCTAAGGCAATTGCTTTGACTCAGGTCAACAAAAACGATGTCGGTAGCCCACAGGCTCAGGTATCGGTTTTGACGGCTCGTATCAAAGAGGTGACTGAACACCTTAAGACCAACAAGCAGGACCACATGGCCCGCCGCGGTCTGATTCAGATGGTTGGGAAGCGCAAACGACTTCTCAAATATCTCGAGAAGAATGACTTTGAGAGCTATAAGGCCGTTGTCGCGAAACTAGGCCTACGAAAGTAGCCAGCTAAAAACTCCGCGTACAAGCGGAGTTTTTTGATGGACTTTTACATGATAGTGGGTGAGGCTGTTAGAGCTGACTACGCGGATGTATCGGTATTGGAAATGGCTTCAATCGAACCAAGCCAACGACTGTGCTCCTTGCCGCTGCCAGCGTCGTCCATCCCCATGCCGACAAGCCAAACATCATCAACCTCAAATCCGCAATAATCCGGAATAATATCACGTTCCTTTGTTGTTTTCTTGTTAGCAAGTACCGCCAGTTTGACATCTTTGGCGCCTTGCACGCGCAGATGTTCGGCGACAAAGTGAGCAGTAATTCCTTTATCTAATACGTCATCGAGTACGATCGCTTGTCTATCCTTGATGACGGTCGACGGCGCGATATCTGTCACGATGGTCGGTTCACCGGCGGTTTGTCCCGATCCGTAGGTACTAACCATCATGTAGTCGATTTCAGGATGGAAGTCTGGGGCTTGCTTGGTGATTGCGAACATGAGCTGAGCCGCAAACGGAGCGGCGCCGCGGAGCAGTGCGACGAACAAAGGTTTTTCGTCGGGATAGTCGCGGATAATGTCGTCGGCGAGCTCGCGAATACGAGCGGTTACTTGGTCTTCGGTTGCTAATACGGTTCTTGTCATACTAGACGATGATACCATAGGGACTCGTTAACGCGCCGAGGTATGGTCGTCCATATACGTCGAAGCCCCGCCCGAAAGGAGCGAGGCTCGACGTGACGGGCGGGGCTAGTGGGTGCGCGGAGCGAACGGGGATGTTAGGCGTTCGCGGAATTGCTCCAGCTTGCGGCTTAGGCGTTGTCGCTGGTTGTTATACCAGTTGTCATCGTCAATGTGCTTTTTGACTTTGACTGCCATAAGCAGCGCATAGAGGAGCAAGAGCACTCCCATGGTATAGACGCCCTCTACGAAGTACACCGATCCCAGTGAGATTGAGAAGACGAGACTCATCGAGCCAAGCAAGATACACTGTTCCAGTGCCTCTTGGTACTTAAGGCTCGATGGAATCGCCCATTTCAACTCCTCCGACGACATGATGTAAAGGAAGTTGGTGATAAGGATTGCCGATGTGAGCGCGAAATACAACATGACCGTCTCCGTTCACGAAGGTCGCGACAGGCGTCAGTTATATTTTACAACTTTCGTGAAAGATTTCAAGTGTCGAAAGATGAGACAAGACAAGTTGCAAGCCGTGGTATAATAGGAACGTAATTAAGGCGGATGGTGATAGAGACAAGGGTTTACAGCCTCGTAAACTTTTACCCCTGTTACTCTCCGCTGACGACAAAGGAGGACATCAATGTCTATTATCAATCCGCACGGCAAGGAAATTATATCGGTAAGCGGAGATTTTCATGGTCGCCCGCTAACACTTGAGGTTAACAGAGTCGGATTTCGTGCGACCGCTAGCGTGCTCGTTACCTACGGTGATACGGTCATCTTAGGGACTGCCCAGGTTGGCAGTAAGCCGATTCAGTTGGACTATTTCCCGCTCAGTATTGACTATGAAGAAAAGTTTTATGCAGCCGGTAAAATCAGCGGCAGCCGTTTCATAAAGAGAGAAGGTCGTCCGAGCGACGAGGCGGTTCTGATTGGTCGATTAATCGACCGTCCAATCCGCCCGCTGTTTCCAAAGGGTTACCGCCAAGAGGTGCAGGTGGTGACAAGCGTGTTGTCGATGGATCCTACCTTTCGACCTGACGCTGTCGCGATGATTGCCGCTAGCACCGCGTTAATGCTGACTGGCACGCCGTTTGACGGTCCAGTGGCGGGACTTCGCGTTGGCCGAGTAAATGGCGAGTTCAAAGCGTTTTTGAGTCCTGAAGAGCGAGCAGCGAGCGACCTCGACTTGGTCGTGGCAGGTATTGAGACTGGCGTTACCATGGTTGAAGCAGGTGCGAACGAGGTATCCGAAGATGTTATTGGCGAAGCTCTTGAATGGGCGTTTGAGGCGTATCAGCCGGCTATTGAGCTACAGAAACAGCTGGTCGAGCGTATCCAGCCAGCCGCCCAAGAGTATGAATTGGTACTTCCGAACGAAGAGATACAAAAGGAGGTTGACGCTTGGGTTGATGGAAAATTCGGCTCGGATATCCGCAAAGATTACCCTGAGCGAAATAATGTTGTAAACGAGATTCGCTGGGCGTTTCACGAAGCGTTTCGCGAGAAGATTGGGGCGGAAGAGTACGAAGCGCTCTATGACGAGTACGACGAGGCCTTTACCGCGGCGCTTCACAAGGATGTCCGTCGTGGTATCGTCGAGGACGGTCTCCGACCTGATGGCCGTAGACTTAACGAAATCCGCGTGCTGTCGAGCGAGGTCGGAATCTTGCCGCGCACGCATGGCTCCAGTCTCTTTACTCGCGGTGTAACCCAGGCGATGAACATCGTCACGTTGGCGCCTCTCAGCTACGCCCAGCTGGTTGATACTATGGAAGTGAACGACGGCGAACGCCGTTATATGCATCACTATAACGCTCCAGGATATACCGTCGGCGAGGTTCGCCGTCTCGGCAGCCCGGGCAGGCGCGAAATCGGGCACGGCTATCTCGCCGAACGAGCCGTGCTACCGGTCCTACCTAGCGAAGAGGAATTCCCATACGCCATCCGTTCCGTGACGGAAATCATGAGTCAGAACGGATCGACCAGTATGGCAGCGACCTGTTCTAGTGTGCTCGCACTGATGGATGCCGGCGTGCCAATCAAGCGTCCAGTGAGTGGTATAGCCATGGGACTTATGATGGATGGAGATACACCGTACATTCTTCACGATATCGCTGACGCCGAGGACTTTGCCGGAGATATGGACTTTAAGGTGACCGGTACCGAAAAAGGTATCACCGCAATTCAGATGGACATGAAGCTGCATGGCTTGCCGGTGCGCATTTTACGCCAAGCAATCGAGGAGTCGAAGTCCGGACGAGCGCATATTCTCGAGCACATGTTGTCAATACTAGCTGCTCCGCGCATGACTCTCAGTCCATACGCGCCACGAATCGAGAAGATTAAGATTAATCCTGAAAAAATCGGGGCGGTAATTGGTAAGGGCGGCGAGGTAATTAATAAGATTACCGCCGAAACCGGCGCTGAAATCGATATTAAAGAGGACGGTCTGATTACCGTTGCCAGCCCGAACGGCGACTCCATCGAAAAGGCGTTGAATTGGATTCGGAGCCTGACCGAAGAGCCAGAAGTCGGTCGAATTTACGAAGGCAAAGTCGTCAGTATCAAAGATTTCGGCGCCTTCGTGAACATTCTCCCGGGTATCGACGGAATGGTTCACATCTCACAGCTTGCGAACGAGCGCGTTAAAAGAGTTACAGACGTGCTTTCAGAAGGTCAGATTGTTAAGGTTAAGCTGACTGGTATCGACGAACGAGGTCGTCTCAGCTTGAGCATCAAAGCCGTCGAAGAGTAGTCAAATGCGCGGACCTAGTTCTGACTCGCGGTATATTAGGGATATGAACCGACCGCTCCTTATTGCCTTTCTCGGCTTTCCGGGTTCGGGGAAAACGCATTTTTCTCTTCGCCTTGCCAAACGTATCGGCGCGATTACATTGAATAGTGACGCTATGCGGGTTGCGATGTTCGGATCGATTGAGGTAATCGAGACTATTCGCGCCACCGACCCAGCGAGATTGTATAAAGACGTATTCGGGGCGATGGACTATGCAGCGCGGCAGGCGCTGCTTGCTGGGCATTCGGTCATCTATGACGCCCAGCAGACCAAGCGAGAAAATCGTCGGAATATTGAGAGTATCGCGGCGGATTGTGGAGCGTTGCCAGTGTTGGTGTGGATGAAGACGAGCAGGGAAACAGCCATTCGTCGCGGTCAGGAGCGTGAAGCCAGGGATGACAGCCACCAGTATGACGAAGAGAAGATGGCATGGTTTATCGACCGCTTTAACACTGTAACTGATCTGCCCGGTGAAGACGAGAACGTTATCGAGATTAGCGGAGAAGTACCGTTTAACGAACAACTCGAGGCGTTTACCCGAGGGTTAGCTTCCTTTGCTGCCTAAGGGCAATCATCGTAATGTAAAGACGTACAAATCCCTTACTTACATTGGATGAAAATGCGTTCGAACGAGCCGTGTTTCCGACCGAAGCGACAGGGTGCTGCTGTCTCGAACGGCACATATGGGATGAAGTCGGTTGCTCCCGGACGGGGTACCTTCTAGGTGTCTTCGGCTGTATAGTAAATGTATGCAGAAACAAGCGGCTATCGACGCGCTTCAATCAGAAATTATCAGTAAGCATATTTGTCCCGAGCTGGCCGTTCAGGCGACGCAACTCGTTATGGGGGATGGCAATCCCGACGCGGACATCGTGCTGATCGGGGAGGCTCCCGGGAAACACGAGGACGAGCAGGGT
>CAZKUV010000008.1:5436-8087 GCA_964556075.1 uncultured Candidatus Saccharibacteria bacterium
GGTAAGCCTTTCGTTGGCGCGGCTGGTAAATTCCTCAATGAAATGCTGTCTCAGGCCGGCATGGAGAGGGGGGACGTGTATATTACTAATATCGTGAAGTACCGTCCGCCGCATAATCGCGACCCGCTCCCCGAGGAAAAGGCGTCGTTTTTGCCGTACCTGTTAAGACAACTTGAAATTATCGATCCGAAGGCTATCGTGACGCTTGGTCGACATAGTATGGAGTATTTCCTGCCCAACGCGAAAATCAGTCAGATTCATGGTCGGGCAACCAGAAAGAAGGTCATTTATCACGACAAATCCGAACGAGAGTGGCTGATAATACCTTTATATCATCCCGCGGCAGCCTTATATAACGGAAGTATGAGACAGACGCTTATCGACGATTTTTTGGCGGTTCCAGAGATTATCGGTCGCGCCTGATTTTATTTTATTGTTAAAGTTTGCTATACTAGGGGCACTGGAGATGGGTATTTCTAAGAAAAGGCTGTCTACCCTTGTCTTATATTTACTATTCGAAACTACTAATTACTAGAAAAATACCTAAGGAGAAAAACAATATATGGGTCAAAGAAGACTCAAAACACCCGAAGGTGACGACCAGTCGAAACGGCCGTCGCCTCGGTCGCAAAAATCTAATAACACAGTTCTAAACAATACTTCGACAAGAAAAGGAGAGGTATTCAGGGCGCAGCGCCGCACGAGCGAAACAGTGAACCTGCAGGCGTCGCAGCACGTTATCAACGTTCCTGTGAATAAGTCTGTGTATAACGGGTACGGTGGCCGGCAGTTTAGCTTGGCCGATCAGCCGAAAAAGCCACGCGTTCCACGTCCGGTACTTCGGGTAATACCTATCGGCGGGCTCGGAGAAATGGGCATCGGTAAGAACATGATGGCTATCGAATACGATAACGACATTATCGTTATCGACATGGGCTTTCTCTTTCCAGGCTCAGATTATCCGGGCATTAACTATATCACTCCTGATATAACATACCTCGAAGAGAACAAGCATAAAATCCGTGGTCACGTCTTTACGCACGGACACCTTGACCATATCGGGGCGTTCCGTCACCTCATACACAAGATACCTGCGCCTGTCTACGGCACCAAGTTTACGCTCGGTATGTTGCAGCGTACCATGGAGGACTCGACCAGCGGATACGAACCCGAATACCATCCACTCGATCCTGAAAGTCACGAGCGCGTACAACTTGGCGACAGTTTCTCAATCGAGCTGGTACGTGTCAATCACTCCATACCTGATTCCGCTGCGGTGGTCATCAGGACTCCGATTGGCGTACTGGTAGAAACGGGTGACTGGCGGTTCGAAGAGAACCCGGTTGACGGTAAGAAGTTCGACCTCGAGCGCCTGACCGAAATCGCGACCAAAGAGGGTATTTTAATGCTCATGAACGAGTCGACCAACTGCGAGTCGCCAGGTACCCACACGCACGGCGAATATGATATCCAGCGGAGCATTGGTCAGATTATGGACGGATACTCCAATTCTCGCTTGGTTATCAGCTGCTTCTCAAGCCAGATTCACCGTATGCAGATGATCCTGGAAGAAGCGAAGAAGCACGAACGCAAGGTCGCGTTTGCTGGCTACAGTATGATTCAAAATCTTGAAGTGGCGCTTCGTGCTGGCGTTATTCGAATTCCAAAGGACGTCATCGTCAAGATGGAGGATATTGTCAAATTGCCTGATAGCAAGGTGACAATCGTGTGTACTGGTTCGCAGGGCGAATTCAACGCTGTATTGAACCGCATGGCCAACGGATCTCATAAATACATCAAGGTTAAGAACAGTGACGTCATCGTCTTCTCGTCCAACCCGATTCCGGGCAACGAAAAGTATGTCGTCCGCACCGTCGACGGTCTGATGCGTGAAGGGTCGGATGTTATTCAAAACGGCAAAACCCACTTGGCACGGCAGCACAACTTCATGGCCGCTGTCGACAAGCTTACAAATGAAAATAAAATCGGACCACTGCACCTTTCAGGACACGGCTACTACGAAGATCACGTTAAGCTTATCACCGCGCTAAATCCGAAGTACTACCTACCGATTCACGGCGAATTCCACATGCTGGTGCATAACGCCGAGCTTGCCGAGCACGAGTGCGGCATTCCTCGGGATAACATTTTCGTGGCTGACAGCGGCGATGTCATTGAAATCGACCATGACGGCGCTCGTAAAGCCGGTCGTATCAAGGTTGGCGGCGTGATGTACGACGATAGCGGTGCTGTTGTTTCCGAGGTTGTCTTAAAGGACCGAATCCATATGGCGAACGAAGGTATGTTCGTGGTTGTCTTAACACTTCAACGCGGTACGGGCAGGCTGCTGACCAGTCCTGATATCATCTCTCGCGGATTCATTTACCTGCGCGATTCCGAAGAACTGATGGGTCTGATTCGTCAGTACCTCAAGCAGAAAGTCGCTCGCAGTTTCGGCGGCAAGAAGGTTGACATGGACGTCATCAAGAAGGAAATCAAAGACGAGATAACCCACATCTTGTACGACCAGACCCGTCGCACTCCGATAGTCATTCCGGTGATAAATGAAATCGGCGGCTCGAATGCCGGTAATCAAAACCGGGGACGTCAGGCCGACGTCCAGAAGCCGAAAGCAGCCTTCGTACGACCTG
>CAZKUV010000008.1:8097-20694 GCA_964556075.1 uncultured Candidatus Saccharibacteria bacterium
ACCTGAGCCCAAGAAATTCCCGGCACCGATGGTACCGGACATTGAGACGGTTGAACCAAGAGTCCGCCCAGACACGCGCGCGTACTAGTTGGCGGAACGAGCCAGTTCGGCGTATTGATCAAGGTAACCGTAGCTTATTCGAGCTACGGTATACTTTTTCCGATTAAAGATAAATTCATCGCCCTCGTGAAGCTCTCGAAAACACTGGGCGATAGGCGAGACTCTGCTGACAACGATGGTATCCGTGCCTGGGAGTTTCGTTCCGGAAAAGGGAGTCCAGTCACCGGCCATGAAGTATGATTGGCTCTTGCCGTCTGAGACGGTTTCAACGACCGCGCCGATGCCAACGGATTGTTCGTGTTGTTTCGGTATAGACGGCAGGGAAGATTGCAGGATGCCTTTCAGTCCTTGATGTTCCGCGTAGAGCACGGCTTGCTTGTCGCGGACGATCTCAAACGGGGCGTTATCATGCCAGGTTTCCGAGGTCTGAGTAAACGCGTCGTTGAACTCCGATCCCAGCGCGTCGATTTCTTGTTGCAGGGTTTGCACTCGTCTTCTGGCGTATTCCTTGTCTGACTCCAGTATGAGAATGAGGGGGTTGTCCATAAGCTCGTCCTTCTTTTACTCCAATAGATGGGGCATGCTTTCGGCGCATTGGTCAATTGTAGGTAAAACGATTGACTCCCAGAGTATCGCAGCCTCGGGCGATAATAGGATAATAACGCTATCCATATTACCATACATCGGGTTGTATCGTGCTGGCGTGAACGCATCGTTTTAATGTGTCAAAAAGAACTGCATAAGGTACGTATCATGACTGTGCTTCTCGTTCCGTCAAAATGACGGTTTTAGCTGGGCTAGAAAAGCGCATGCCTCTTCCTAGGCAAAAAGGCGACCATAGGTACGACGATAGGCAAGGCGTGTTGAATGGCTTGGTTCCAAACATTGATACGATTCTGTCCTGGAAGCGTGGGCTCTTTAAGGCGCGCGGATCGAGTCGTCTTTCGGTCGGTTGTATTCATTAGAGGTCTGAGGGATACGCAATTTCTCTGATATGGATAAGCATTTGCATTATGTTGCATTTTTTGCTATAATATAGAAGAGTATAAGCAGTATAATATAAACAGATATGGCAAAAAGGAAAAAAGCAACAAGGTCCCGTAAGAAAGAAGCGGCAGCACCAAAGCACGTGTTGCCCAAAGGATTTTGGGCGCAGACCGGCGCGGTCGCGATGATTGTCGTGTCGATTCTGCTCGCGGTCACATGGTTCGATGCCGGAGGGCCGCTCCTAAACCGTGTTTCGGAGCTACTGTTCGATCTAGTCGGGTACGCGAGTTACGCGTTGCCATTCCTCTTGTTTTACGTCGCGGTCGAGATTTTCCGGGCGGAAGAGAATAAAGTGCCGTTTTTGTTCAAATTCGCGACGACACTTTTTGTTCTTTGGCTGTCAGGTCTGGCTGGCCTCGCGATCGATTCCTCAAGCGGAACGTCCGGCGGGGCAATCGGTAGGGTGATCAACGAAGTTATGAGCGCCATTGTTACGAACGGCGTCGGTATTTTCATCTATATAGTTCTCCTTTTAATTACGCTGCTGTTCATACTGAGACTCTCGCCGTTTACCGTAATTAGCGGGTTCTTGGCGCTCTTTAAACATGATGTCAGCGAGGAAGAAGCAAATATTGGTATCATGCGAAAGGCTGCCAAAGTCGGAAAGGCGGAAAAATCCGAGCCTACTCCGGTCGCCGAGCTGAAGCTTAATGCCGGTGTGCCGACCGTCGACCAGGCTGCCGAAAAGAAGTCTTCTCGTCTGTCGAGCTTCAAGGGGTCAACTCCACAGGATAAGGCAGCTGAAGAGCGCTCTGCGCTAGTAACCGTTTCTGATCCGAACTGGCAACCGCCAAGCCTAGATTTGCTAGAGAAAAAGCAGTCACCAGCTGATGCTGGAGATATCCAGCAAAACGCCCAGACAATCCGAGATACATTGTCGGAATTTAATATCGAGGTCGAAATGGAAGGGGCAAATATCGGTCCTAAGGTAACCCAATACACGCTCAAACCGCCAAGCGGTGTCAAGTTAAGCCGTATTTCAGCATTGGAAAGCAGCTTGATGCTGAACCTAGCAGCGCCCGCTATCCGTATCGAGGCTCCGATTCCCGGACAACGCGCGGTCGGTATCGAAGTTCCGAACAGGAAAGCTGCTGACGTGCGTCTTCATGGCATCTTGACCTCAAAGCAATGGAAGAATTCCCGTCAGCCGCTCGCGTTCGCAGTCGGTAAGGATATTTCCGGAGAGGCCGTCGTCGGAGAGCTCAATAAGATGCCGCACCTTCTAATCGCCGGTCAGACCGGAAGCGGTAAGTCGGTCATGATTAATACGCTGCTGACTAGCTTGCTGTACCGAAATAGCCCTAGTGACATGAAGCTGATCCTGGTCGACCCGAAAGGCGGAGCGGAAATGCAGTTCTATGACGATATTCCACATCTACTTACACCGGTAATTGCGGAGCCAGAAAAAACTATCAGCGCTCTTAAGTGGGCGGTCAACGAGATGGAGCGACGCTATAAGATGCTGCGCGAGGCGAAAGTTCGCGACATCGTGACGTATAACGAAAAAATAAAAGGCTCAAGAAAGAAAATTGCCGTCGCCGATGAAAACGGTGTCGAACAGCAGCATGAAGATGGTAAGATGCCGTATATTGTCATCGTAATTGACGAGCTTGCCGATCTCATGATGGTAGCTTCAAGAGACGTCGAGGCGTTGATTGTTCGGTTAACTCAGAAAGCTCGAGCGGTCGGTATCCATGTGGTACTCGCGACCCAGCGACCAAGCGTCAATGTCATTACCGGTCTTATTAAAGCGAACGTTCCGGCAAGAATCGCATTCACGGTATCCCAGCAGGTGGATTCTCGAACCATTCTTGATAGTGTCGGAGCAGAGAAGCTGCTTGGTCAGGGAGACATGCTCATGAAGACTGCTGATATGAGCAAACCGAAGCGTATTCAGGGTGCGTGGGTGATGGACGAAGAAGTCGTCAAGATTACCGATCACTTGCGCATGCAGTCGGCTCCTCAATATAACGACGAAATTGTCTCACAACCTGTCCAAATTAATGATAAGGGCGGGGTGGTCATGGATATGGACGGCGGTTCAAGCGACAGCGAGTATCAGGATGCTGTTCGGGTGGTCGTCGAGATGCGAAAGGCTAGTACGAGTCTTCTGCAGCGTCGTCTTAGAATTGGCTACGGTAAAGCCGCGCGGATCATGGAAGAAATGGAAGAGCAGGGTATTATCGGTCCAGCCGACGGATCTCGTCCGCGCGAAGTGCTGATTAGCAGTCTCGACGAACTCAACTAGCTTGACCGTACTTAGCGCGGTGGCTATAGTGAGCAGTATCATGCTAATGCCTGTCAAGAAGAATACGGCTTCACGATAGTTGAATTACTTATCGTCATTGTTATTATCGCCATCCTGGCCGTAATTGCGGTCGCGGCATATAACGGTATACAGTCTAGGGCACGAGCGTCGAAGATACAGGCTGACATGACGCAGATAGAAAAGGCGATCCAAGCCGCCCGAATCAATACTGGGAAAGTATTATTGCAGATTACTGGTTCCAATTGCACCAGCTGCATATGCCGGAATAAGGATCCAAGCCCAGATTTAGCCGCACTCGACAAGGCGACCGACGAATGTTGGACTCGATATGCCACCACGATGCAGAATATCAGCAACGCTTCTGGCATGAATGTCGTCGGTCTCGTCGATCCAGTTGGACGGCCGTACTATATCGATGAGAACGAAGGAGAACAGACCGGTACGTACGGACCATGTGGACTTGGAAGGGATAGTATCGCCACGTTCAAGCCGGGAACAACATATAATTGGACAGCTTCGGAACCGCGAAGCCTTCCGTATATGACTCCCGGCTGCTAGCTTTTTCCACAGGTTTTTGCTATACTACAAGGGTTATTAACTCAGCTTATGCGAATGTAGTGGCATAAGCATCCATAACGGATTCCAGAGGAGGAACCTATGAAAGATTACGAACTAAGCGTTCTGATCCATCCGGACCTCGAGGCTGATCTAGAGTCAGCGCTCGGAAAGGTGCGATCAATCGTCACCGAAGCAGGCGGCGAAATCGTCAGCGAGGATGTCCAAGGCAAGAAGAAGACCGCGTACCGCGTGAATGGCCAGGACTTCGCTATCTACGTCTACATGGACGTTCGCCTGCCAGCCGACGCTCCGGCACGAATCAGTAGCACGCTTAACATCACCGACGAAGTTATCCGCTACCTACTGGTCGTTACCGACCTGGAGGGTCGCAAGGCGCTGGCGGAAGCGAAAGCAAACGGGCGATCAGAGGACGCCGAAGGGGAGGAATAGCAGATGGCTAAGGGGTTTAATAAGGTGATTTTGATGGGTAACCTGACGCGTGACGTCGAAGTACGTACTACGACTAGCGGTCAGAATGTTGCCAGTTTCACCCTCGCGGTATCACGCAGCTGGCGCGGCCAGGACGGTCAGCAAAACGAGCAGACCAGCTTCATTAACTGCGTCGCGTGGGGTAAGGTCGGCGAAATTATCGCTCAATATACATCGAAAGGTTCGCCACTACTCGTCAGCGGTCGACTTGACCAGCGGAGCTATGAGGATAAGGACGGCAACAAGCGGCAGGCTGTCGAAGTGGTCGTTGAAGATTTTAACTTCATCGGCGGACGCGGTGACGCGGCTGTCGGCGGTGCTGATCAATCCGCTCAGTCGGACAGCAAAAGCCAGGACGTTGTCATCGATGATATCGACGACAAACCAATCGACCTAAGCGAAATACCATTCTAACGTGTAATACGGCTAGCGTCTTAGAAGCAAATTCGAAAATAGTACTTTTTTGGCGCCCTAGCTACAGTGTAATTCAAGGAGAGAATATACATGAAACGATTTAAGAAAGACGCTCCCGTTTTCTTTGACTACAGGGACGTAAAAACGCTACAGCGCTATGTGAACGCGTACGGACAAATCGAGCCGGCCACCAAGACCGGTCTTAGCGCTAAGCAGCAGCGACAGCTGACAATCGCTATCAAACGAGCCAGGCATCTGGCGCTGATGCCATTCGTGCAGGGCTAGTTCGATGTATCAGCCGACTGACTTAAAAAAGGGCACGATCATCCAGCTCGACGGCAAACCATACCGTGTCATTGAATACGCCCAGAAAGTTATGGGACGCGGCGGAAGCATCGTGAACGTTAAGCTGAAGAATCTAATTGACGGCAGCGTCATCCCGAAGACGTTTAAGGGGCAGGAACGAATCGAGCCGGCGGAAGTCCGCACGCAGAATGTCCAATATCTATATAACGACGGACAAACCTACTTCTTTATGGATCCCGAAAGCTTTGAGCAGTATGAGGTATCTAGCGATACCGTTGATTCCGCAGCGGGTTTTCTGAAAGAGGGCGAATCGTTGGTGCTTCAGTTCTTCGGCGATACGGTTATTAATGTCGACCTCCCGAAGAATATTTATCTAGAGGTGACGTACACCGAGGACGTCGTGAAGGGTGATACTACCAGTAGCGTCTTAAAAGATGCTACGCTGGAAACTGGCATTACGATTAAGGTTCCCGCATTCATTAAGGTGGGTGACATTATCTCGGTCGATACCGCGACCGGTGACTATCGAGAGCGCAAAAAGTAGTCTTTTTCGCTGATGTTACAATAGATATATGAGCTTAATAAAGCGGGCAACTCCGTTTTATCTGCGAGTGCAGGAATGGACACGCGGCCACAAGAGAGGACTGCTGAGTGTAGGCAGCCTACTTCTTGTGGCCGTACTTCTTGTCCAGCTTTGTTATCCTTCCGACCAGGCGCTCCTGGGCTCGCGTCTTGGAAGCGAGTACGTGCAAGGAAAATCTCACGACGAGCTCGTGCGTCTTACTAGCGCGGCGTTTGACGAGGCTACCGTAGTCTTAAAAGCGGGCGACGTGTCTGAGACTGTCTCTCTAAGTTATCTTGGAGCAGTGCTTGAAGCCGACGCGACAACAAACCCTCTTACAGACTATCCGCTATGGCAACGGCTTTTGCCTCTCTCGATTATCCTCAAACGACCACAGGTTAGCCACCTCGAGGTTACCATAAGCGACGAACGGTTAACGGAAATCGCCGATGAGCTCGCGGAGAAATTGAGTATACCTCCGCAAGACGCCAAGTTAGATATCGCAGGAGGCGAGCTAATCGTTACAGAATCGAGCGCTGGTCAAAACGTATCATCAGACGATATAGTCAAGGTAACATCAACATCCACCTTCTCATTTACTACAACCGAAATCCAGGTGCCGAGTGAGGATGACGAGCCTGGAGTTAAGGATGAAGATATTGCCGCGCTCCGTTCTAGAGCGGAGGAGATTATTCGTCGCCAACTGACAGTTGTCGCCCCGGATGGAAGAGAATTTTCACCGACTCGGGATGAGATAGCGTCATGGTTATCCGTCGCAGCGAAAGAAGACGGCGCCAAACCTGAACTTGGTATTAATCGTGACAGCATGGGTGGTTTCATTGCGAAACTGAATGACAGTATCGGGGTTAAACCAGGCACCGCGAAGGCGACGATCGTGGACGGCAAAGAGGTGTCGCGCACTGAGGCTCCGTCTGGACTGGCTGTCGCAGGTGACGAACTTATAAATGATCTCACGAAGGCGTTATTTAGTGGAGAGGCTGAGACAAAGTTAGTTGCCAGACTAGTTCCCGTGTCGCCAATCGTGGTCTACGACAGGCAATATACGTCGACTGAAAAAGGGCTGCAGGAGTTCGTTAAATACCTTTCTGAAACTGAGAATATGCGTATCGCGGTTTCACAGGTGAAAAAAGGTGGCTGGTCAGCATATGGGAGAGCCGATGAACAGACAGTCGCCGCTAGTACGTACAAGTTGTATGTCGCATTGATGCTGTTTGAGCAGATTGAACATGGGAAGCTCGGATGGGGAGACGGTATGCAGGGGACAAACGTCGACGGGTGTCTGGAGCGCATGATCGTCCACTCCGACAATCCTTGCGCCGAGGAATGGATTGATCGATTTGGTGCGAAAGCCCTGAATGCATTTCTCTACGGAAAAGGTGTCAGTCAGAAGACAACGTTTCTGTCGAGCGTCGCGGCGCAGACGACTGCAGCGGATCTCGAAAAAGTACTTCGGGGTATTGAAAGCGGTAGTCTTGTCGGTGGTAGCGACCGAGAGAAGCTGCTCGGTCTCATGGAGCGTTCCTTGCGATCGTAATAGTCCACTTTCCAGGTCCGGTATTCCTGCTGGTAGCGCGGGTTCCGTGCAGGACAAAGTTGGATTCCTTTGGGATTACCTGCACGACGCGGCTATCGTACGTCATCCTAAAGGGACCTATGTCGTTGTTATCATGACCAAAGGTTCCTCGTGGCAGAGAATTGCAGAGGTGACAAGACAAATCGAACAAATAATGTATTCATAGGAATAAGAAGCAAATGAAACAACGACTAGATAACGAGATGGTTCGACGTGGAATCGCTCCCACTCGCTCTCAAGCCGAAAACTGGATACGTCTCGGCAAGGTAACCGTCAATGGCAGAGCTGCCAGCAAGGCGGGAACTCCCGTTAGGCCAGACTCCGTTATCAAACTGCATTCCAGCGAGCAGTATGTAAGTCGCGCTGGGCTGAAGCTAGCGAGTGTTGCGGCCATTCTCGGGCTAGACTTTCGCGACAAAGTCGTGCTTGACGTTGGTAGCAGTACCGGCGGCTTTACTGACTTCGCTTTGCAGCACGGCGCAAAAAAAGTGTATGCAGTTGACGTTGGTACCGATCAGCTACATCCAAGTCTGAGAAATCATCCACGCGTAGAGCCCTATGAGAAAACCGATATCCGTAAGTTTCGGTTAGAAGAGAATTGTCCCGATATTATTGTCATCGACGTCTCGTTTATTAGCCTCCGGGAAATTCTGCCGCATATCGCGCAACATCTGAGTAGCAAGCAGACGCAGATCGTCGCGATGGTAAAACCGCAGTTCGAGGCCGGGAGACATCAGATTAACAAGGGTGTAATCAAAAATGATTCAGTACGACGTCAGATTCTAAAAGATTTCGAAGCATGGGCTAAGAACTACTTTGTTGTTCAGGATAAGCATGACAGTGAAGTCACAGGGACGAAAGGCAACCGGGAACGGTTCTATTTACTGACATTGAACCGGAATTCGACAATATCCCCTGGGCGCATTACGTAGTCTTTTCCTTCAGTACGGATTTTGCCAGCCGCGCGCGCAGCAGCCTCAGAACCGGCGGCAACGAGGTCTTCAAAATCTACGACCTGAGCGGCGATAAAGCCCCGTTCGAAGTCCGTGTGGATGACGCCAGCTGCCTCAGGCGCGGTCGCTCCTTTTCTAATCGTCCACGCACGGACCTCTTTTTCTCCCGCGGTGAGGTAGCTCTGAAGTCCTAACGTGTCGTAAGCGGCTGTAATCAGCTGATTCAGGCCGGTATCTTTGACGCCGTAGCTTTCGAGCAATTCACGTGCGTCTTCTTCGGGTAAATCCTTAATTTCCTCTTCGATTTTTGCGCTTACAAAAATCGATCGGGCGGGGGCAACTAGATTCCGTAGTTGCGTCAGGGCGTTTTCGTCTGATAAATCTTCTTCGCTGACATTAAAGGCATAGATAACCGGCTTGGCGGTGAGTAGATGTAAATCATAAATTGCTTCAGTATCTAGAGAGGGGAGAGCGGATAGCGGGCTACCACTCTCTAGATGACGAAGCAATGATTCCAGATAGCCGATTTGGTCGCGAGCTGCAGGATGCGCCTTTGCCTCTTTTTGAAGGCGGGGCATCCTGTTTTCAATAGTCTGAATATCCGCGAGAATCAGCTCGGTATTAATTATCTCAATGTCACTCTTCGGATTAACGGAGCTTTCATCGTGACGAACAATGTAGTTGTTCTCAAAAGCACGCACAACGTGGACAATAGCGTCGCAGTTACGGATGTTTGCCAGGAACTTGTTCCCTAGACCTTCACCCTTACTGGCTCCCGCGACAAGTCCCGCGATATCTACGAAGGTAACTGTTGCCGGAACTATTTTCTCGGCTGAGTACATTTTTTGAAGTACCTCAAGACGAGCATCAGGCACCGGGACGATGCCTGTGTTCGGTTCGATGGTGGCAAACGGATAGTTTGCCGCGAGGATGTCATTGTTTGTGAGTGCGTTAAACAAAGTGGACTTCCCGACGTTTGGAAGACCGACGATTCCAATACTCAGCATCTAAACCGACCTTTCCTTCGTTTTCCAGATGGTTTGTAAAGACAGAATTTCCATAATTACTTTATACTTCCGTTCTTAGCGTAGCGAACAAGAGGATATACCCCAGATTTTGATCTCTTGATTTTTCGCTACAATCTTAGTGATTACTTTCTTAATTATCTCCTTTTTCTCCGTAAAGCTCAAGTTTTCAACAACTGCTAAGAGTCCGTTCTAGTGTTGCTCGACCGTTATCGGTATCTGGTTGGTAATTTCGTCTTTCAGAGCGGACATTTGGGCAATCAGAAATTCGAATTTGTTGTTTAGCTTACTTAGGTCTAATTCTCGCTTATTGATAACAATATGGCATAGGAAGATATCTACGTATTTGCTTGCGAAAGTTTTTAATGATTTTGCAACGGAATAATAGTTGGATATTGATGATTGTTTTGGAATACCCATAAGTAGATAACACTATAGGTGGTTTTTGGTTGGTAAGCTAGACGCTTACATCTGAGTTCTATTTGTCATAACTAGAGTAGTAATTTTTGACAGACAATAATGAGTTATTCTGGCAATCAAGAATGCCGTTGGGCGACCTCCAAAACTCAATATGAAACCCGAAGCTATCGTTTCTATTGAGCTTAACTACAACGTCAGCGAGACCTAGCAATGCTTACATTTCAAAGTCGACTTTCTAACAAGTACTAAAGTCAGAAACGCTATTCGCAGATAGCATAACTGCCGGTAAGGACATTGCTAACAAAGTTTGTTTTAATGTGCGTACACATCCCCATCTCAACATTCTGGTGGTAAATGATTCGAGGTGTCGCGTGTTCGATAAATGGTGTTAGGCTCGGGAACCTGGTTAAAAATATATCTCGCTATACCTGTGCTCCAATTTAACGCTTAGGTGTAGGGACTTAATACCCTATGGCTATGTTCCAGAGTCGTTAGCAGAGGTGCTTGGGTAAAAGACGGGGAGTGGACGTGCTACGAAATACATCGCTTGGGTCTAGTAGTTGGAATGGGAAAAGCGTTAGGAGTTTGCAAAAACAGAAAATGTGCTAATGTATTGTAATTATGACCAATCCCAACACGCCAGTTTTTACCCCAACCGAGACGTGGACGTCTATCTCTGAGTTATCCCAGCTTGATGAGCCTATCCAGCGTGCTTTATTTGATATGAACCAGCAAAATCCTGGAAAGCTAATAGACACGCTCAAACAAAGCGTAGAGCGTTCTGAAGGTGGAGTGACTTTCGCAATGCTGAAAGGAGAAAACCCTAGCGAATATTCTGATACAGAAGCCCTGGTGATATTCAATCCCTTTGCTAATGCTGCAACCCCTAACATGTTGGTACGCGCGGAATTTATTCGTGAAGTAGCAAAATATTCTGACGTTCGTGCCACTGACGGCAAGCTCAAGCCAGTCGTAATGCTTGCTAGCCCAGGACTAGGTGGCAGTACATTGCGTTTAACAAAAGAAGAGCGTCGTGAGTTAAAACAGGGCGAATTAGGACCTGCTGCGAGAGAATTGCTTCGTGCTGTAAGTGAAAAAGAAATAGGTAAAGTCGCTCTGTTTGGTTTTTCGCAAGGTGCTGACATTGCCTTAGCCGGTGCTCGTTCAGCATATTCAGCTAACCTTGATACTCAAGCTGTTGCTGTTGGCGACCCCGCAGGCGTTGAAGAACGCAGCATGCCAAAGTTGGCTAGTTACTTCTTCGAGGCTGGTGCTGGTGACCTTAAAAAGGTCGTGGAAGTCACCGGTTTAAATGCTCAGAAAAAAGCCTTGGGTTCAGGCGTGGTTGACTTTACTCGATTCGGTAGTTCAGCAACACATCCATTTAACCTAGCTCTATATAAGGGTCTTGGAAATAACGTCTTTGAACAGCGTGTTCAGGAAATTCTTGATGAAGGAGTAGTTGATAAGTTGGTAGTTGGCTACGGTGCAAATTCAGCTATAGCTAAACCAGAAAATATAGAACCAGCAATTGAGCGACTCTATGAGCAACATGGTCAAGATAGCTTTATTTCAGTGCGCGTTGATGAAGGCAGTCATACATGCGGCGACCAGCTAACGGTGCTTGCCAAGCTGTACATGCGTGCAGTTTCCTAACATAAGAGCATCATAATGTCAGACCGCGATGCTAGCGTTGTTCCAGCTTATAACGAAGAAATAATACGCCAGCTCAATGAACTAATAGCTAAATAAAAAGTTACATTTTCGAAAGCGGTACTAGGGCTCGTCATGCTACTGCAATGCAGTATAAGGTACGGAAGATGAACCTGATATGGTGATTGTGAAATTAGACATAGACTGGCAGATCGTCGTAGCAGCAGAAGAATTGATGACCGCCTAGCTTTGGGAGCTTTCAAGATAATAGATAAGTGCACCATGCCTTTATCGCCTGAGTTACACAAATCAGGTAATACTGATGCTGCAACTGTGGCGAAAAACGCCAACGAAAGTGCCGAAGGTGTTTCTAACAGCGTACTATGCATTGTTAGAGCACGATTAGGTACTCAATGAGTTTATAAGTCTCGTGTATTACTTTTGTGCCGTACTTGTCAGAGTAGCACCGACCACTTATATCATCCGAGGGCATGATCAGTTCAAATTCATAAGGTTATTGTATTACGAGTTATGTGTACCAACAGAAAATGAATTCAAAGATCATTACAATAGATGACTGGGTTGTTCCGAAGAGAGGCGATTGCTGACATAGCAGAAAAACTTATCGGCAGTATTTAAAAACCCAGTAAAGTGCCAACGTTCTTTTGCTACTCTACGCGCTTTGCATTGTGTGGGGCGTCCCTTTGTCGATTCGTTTCCTGCCGGGGGTGCCGGAATTGTCAATATGATGCCGTAGTCCTTGCTTGATTTTCTATAACTGAGACAGGATAACTTCTGTGTCTCCGATTTAGAATTCTATTCCGATTCTTCGGAGGTAATTAGAGAGAGTAGTGGCGAGTTGGCTTTGTGTGGTTGGGTCGGAGCGGAGAGTTTCGATTTTGGGTAGGGAAGTCTAGAATTTATAACCACCCACGTGTAAATTCTTTCTCACTTCACGAAGAGTTATTCGCTCTAACCACCGAGCTGAATAGCATAATGGAGTTTTACGAGCAGTGTTACTGCTATGATCTTTGCTATTCAACTTAATGAGTGGGGTATTTCATGGTAGTGTCGTTTTCAGGAATTTAATGCAGATGGCTTTGTATCGGAGTCGTATTGGTACGGCGTTACCGATATATTTCTTGAGGATAGATAGATGCCTAATATTGACAGAACCACTATTGTATGTAAGAATATACCCATCTTGCATCTGCCATAGCCAGGCACTGCCAGCTACAGATCAAGAC
>CAZKUV010000009.1:0-19215 GCA_964556075.1 uncultured Candidatus Saccharibacteria bacterium
AAATATTCAGTAAAACAAGGAATAAGTATGAACTTCTCTGAGAATAAAGTTTCAAATATTATTGAATTTCCAGCAGATAAAGTATCGCCTGCTAGAGCCAGGAGGATTGGCAATCTTACTTTGGAATTGTCATCTGAAGATGTAATAAGTGATAATCCATACAGCTCATTGGAACATACCGGATATGACACGCAGCCCACAAAAAACCCCTATGAATTCGCGGAACCTTCTTTTTATATTGAAGGGGCAGATGCTTACGAATCTAATGTAGACTATTAGATTGAAAAGAAATAAAACTCGGGTTCTGCCGAGTTTTTTGTTTGGTGCGGATGAGAGGACTTGAACCTCCACGTCTCGAAAGACACTAGCACCTGAAGCTAGCGCGTCTACCAATTCCGCCACATCCGCTTCTAACTCACTGTTTGTGAGTACGCTGCTAATAATACCCTATTATTGTCCTGGTTGTCGAGACCTAGACTCGCGGTAAATAGTTGGGAAGCGACGGAAATGAAATATCACTTTGGACCAGAGGAGCTAATTGTTTTATCTCCAGCAATTCCTTAACACCTGGATTTAGCAACTTGAATGGGTCAAAGGCTGCTTTTATATCAGCAAACAATTGAAGTGTTTCATCATCGAACGTACTTAGTGCAAATCGACTCAGGAACCTTCCTTCCGCGCCAACACCCACGAGCTCTCCGCCAACCTTTTGCACCAGTCTTGTATACTCATCGAGCATTTTCAGCATTTTCTGTTTCTCCCCGCTCTTCTTCAGATTGAGCAAAGGCCAAACTTGATAGAGATTCATCAATTCGTTTCCATAGAGAGGAAACTGTATACTATGTTTTTTCGCTAACGTCTTAAGTCCTGATCTAAAGACACTCACACCCTCCGGAGGAATATATGTCATTCCAAAAACAGATGGAGCGCTAAACTCAACTCGGTCCCAAGAACCTGTCCAGATTAAAGCATCACGGATCGTTAAAAGTTCCTTGGCTTCGTCGCCAATCGCTCCCATATACCACACGTTCGCGGTATCTAGGATTTTAATCGTCTTTTTGACATGCCTATTTCTATGGCGCTCATTATAATCGTCAAAACCAATCAAAAGTACTGTTTCTACGTCAAAACCTGCCTCTTGAAGAAAGTTATAGCTCTTTCCAATTAGCGTTGCCTTCTCAAACACTGCTACATCAAAGCTTTCAAGAAGAGCCGGTTTTTCTTTTGCCAAAATTACCTCAGCCGTATCCTGTGCAACCTCCGCGTCGTCAAATGCAGCTACAATGACATTTAGCCCAGAAGAGATATCGTAAGCTTTTAAAATCATCTCGCTAATAACACCAAGCGTACCTTGGCTACCAACAAATAGCGGCGTTAGGTCGAAAGAGCCATCTTTTTGTTTGACCTCGGCAATTTGGCAATACCCAGTATTCGTCGCTGTATTACGCTGAGCAATACTATCAATAAGTTCTTTGTTGTCTTCAATAAGGTTGTCGATAGTTCGGTAAATCTCACCTTCGAAAGTTCCAAGCCCTTTCTTTTTGCTTAACTCACGCTTGTTAATTCTCCCCGTCTGGATAACATCTCCATTTGCGAGAACGACTTCAAGCCTATCGACCCACATCCCCATAGATCCATATTTTCCGGAAAAGATACTGCTTGCATTGTTCGCAACGGCTCCACCTACAGTACTATATTGAGAGCTTGCTGGCAGAGCTGGAATCCAAACCCCTTGCATACGTAAAGCCGCAGCAAGCGTGTCGGCAGTTACTCCTGGCTGTACTCGAACAAGCCGTTGCTTCGGTTCGTATTCAAATATCGTATTCATAAGCGCAGGAAATGAAAGTACGATGCCGGAACCTATCGCAGCACCTGTTAAATCACTACCTCCCCCTCGGGAAGTGACAGGTAAGGTATGGCCGCGTTCAGCTAGCTGCCAGACGAAACGTGCAACTTTACGGATATCATTTGTGCCTTTTGGATACACTACCATTTCAGGTTTCATTTTGAGTAGGCTTCCATCTCGACTCATGCTTTCGCGCACATCTCGACTCAGAGAAACTTCACCTGAAATATGCTCCTGGAGATACGCTCCAATTTTACTCATAACAAGTCTATCCTTCCACTCATGTCCATATGATAGCATAAGCTCATCCAGACCGCCTACTTTAGGTAGTATCCAATGCACTTCCAAAACCCTGGTTACTCTGATAAAATAATGCTGTGTCGAATCAAGAATTACCTATTCTTGGAAGTTATGCGGATGTGGTGGAATTGGTAGACACGCATGCCTTAGGAGCATGTGCCTCACGGCGTGAAGGTTCAAGTCCTTTCATCCGCACCACGTGTATGCACAAAATACAAAATAAACGAACCAGCGGTTCGTTTATTTGCTTTCTGTAACCTTTCTGTAAGCTCTGAGCACTAGGCAGCACCAACCGAAATCGGCTGGTGCTGTCGTCATTCTATCCCTTTGGGCTCTTCACATTATCTCTGAGAACTAAAGGTTTGCTGCTTTGGCGCACGACCGCGTATCCACCAAACCAGTCCTCCTATAAGTGCTACAAAAAGTACCACTGCTGCCGCGGCTAAAATCATAACCGATTTAGGTATCAGCCAAAACGTTTCAGACACTTCAATACTCTGGTTTTTCGAACCATAAGTGAACGTCGCATTAACGGTATATTTTCCAAAACTTTCTATACCCTCAAGTTTTTCAACCCAACGTCGAGCGCTGCCAGGCAGAACAACGTCTCTTTGTTCCTTGTTATTGAAATCCTTCTCGAATACAATTTCATCTCCTTTGGTAACTGATATCATACCGAAAGGACCAGCCTGAACTTTCCCTTTATTTTCGAATCTTACAACCGCCTCTATGTCTTCACCGTTCATAAAGAATGACTTTGGGCGACCACCTTGATGAATTGAAAAGAGGGTTAAGTCTAGCTTCTCAGGCGCATCACCGGCTACTGTAAGCAGAATGAGAGATGCAACACTAATATTTACGTTAACTTGACCGCCAGTATCAGGATCTGTCGGAGCAAACCTAACTGAACCGAAGTAGCCTCCAGGCTGAGCGTCTTCTGGAACTACCAGTTCAATTTCGACTACCTTCGCTTCTTTTGGCTCGAGTGTTATATTCTCAATCGGTGTCATGAACCGTTTGAGACTATGTTCGTCAGCATATTCTGTTTCATCAAGGATGATGGCTGGTGTACCATCCTCATCCCCAGCGACGAAGTCATTTTGAATTACACGTACTGACACCTTCTTATCACTAGGGTTAGTAACTGTCACCTTAACAATTTTCGTCTCACCGGGATTAACAGTTGCGTCTGTACGGAGTGGCGAAACCTTGAGGGTATTCGCCGTGCCCTCACTACCCTCGGTCGACTGTGCGAATGAAATTGCACCTAGCAGTCCCAACGAAATCCCTACCATCAACGCAGCACCGATAAGTAGCTGGAACGCAGCCGTCGAAGTTATTTTCAGAATCTTAGCAGTCATGGTAATAGTTGCCTTTCTTAGAATTTACCGACAGCAATCATGCTTAGGTCGGTCGAGTAAAGGCCAGCAGGCGTGCTGTTAGTGACTGACGCACCAAACTCAAGCTCAAGGTTTTTGCCCGTTGCAGGTGCACCATTTGTATCAAGGAATAAATCACCAAATGTGCTAGTAACACCGCTGGCATGCGTATCATCATATTTGAATGCAAATTTAAGTGGTCCATAGTATGCCTCAGGTTCTTCTGGATCAACAGATGGGTCATACGGTCTCAAAGTACCAATAGGGTTAACAGCTCCGTCGGCGTTAGTTGGGGCTGCAGCGGTTTTTACACCGAAAGCAGCAGTCGAAGTTGTTACATCATTATCTTGCGCTGCAACAATATCGCATTGGTCGGTGCCTGCACGCATTAACCCACCACAAAGTGCGCTACTCTTTAGGTGGACAACTGCACCACTGACCGCATTAGTATTAATCTGAGTGAACAACGAACCTGTGCTTACAACGCCTGGTTGCAATGCAATGATGCCCTCCGCCACTTCTTCACCAAGTTGCAAGACTGGCGCGACAACGTTTGAACAGTTAGCAGCAATATCCTCTTTAGATACGCAAAACTCAAGAGTTTCGAGAACTGTACCAGATACGCTAACGCTGTCGTTGAAGTAAAGTGCTACTGAGCCGCTATCGAGAACGTTTCCTACAGCGCTAGGGTTCTCTGATTGATATCCCGCAGCATCCGTGCCATCATCATAGGTCACAATTCGAGCGTACATAACACCAGTCTGGGTTGGGTTAGTCAGCTTTGTAAATTCAATCACGTGTTCGTCTTCTTGTGGATCTATTTCCATTGTTGCCACAATCTTATTCGCAGTTGCGGCAGTAATGACGACACCTGCGGTGCTCGTCTCAGCTGCGCTAGCGTCAAATCCAGTTGGTGCTGTACAGCTCTGACCCAGCAGAGGAGTATTTGAACAAAATTCAATTACGAATGCACCTGCCTCTTCTTCAGGTGTAAATGCTACTGTATATTGGACGCTCTCTGGCGCAGCAGTAACTGATGCTGAGCTTGGAGTAATTGAACGAGTGTTTAATGTGTCTGCCGACACTAGTGTTGAGACGATAGATGCTAACAATAACACAGTCAAAGTCGCTGCCGTAATGACAGTTCTATGACTAGATATTTTTTGTATCAGGCCTGTATGACCCATAAAACTTTCCCCCGTTTTCCTTTTTATTACCCTTTTGCCTCAAAAGACGCCTTTAGTGTATCACGACGATGCTTATGCTAACAAGCACTTATCCACGACATTACTGCTTCGAATAGGCATCCCTCTCTTTGAGCATCTGATTACGCAAGCTAACTAGCTGGCTTCGTCGTCCAAGCCAAAAAGTTGGAAATAACAGCACAAGTGCTGCTGCAGCAGGTATCCATAAAATTATCGTTCTTTCACGAGGCAATCCATCATCGTCTGTTTCTCCGGAAACAGGAGTCGGTTCTCCATTTGATACGGCGACAAGCTGCAAAAATGCGCTGACACCGTTGACATCTGTTACTCGTACATTTACTTGGTATATTCCGGCGTTTCTATACGTATGACCGATATTTAATGTTCCTGCTACTGGTTGGCTTAGTAGCTCTGCTTCGCTTCCATCACCCCAATCGATACTGAATGCGTAAGGCCCAGTTCCTCCAGAGAGTTGAAGTGGCCATGTCAATTGACTTCCGGCCGCTGCAGATCGGCGCCCAAAATTGCTCGTAAGCGTAATAAGCTCGCCAAATGCGGTAAAGTTTGTGTCTGTATACGATACGGTAGTTACATTAGATTCTGGTCCCGCTTGATACAAATCGTCGAATACTCTCGCCATTAGTTCGTTGGTTCCTGCGAATAGGCTCACCTCTATACTAAAGCTGCCATTCTCACATAACACTGCCCCGACCATAACTCCGTTATTATATATTTGAACTAATAAGTCATTTGGGCATATGCCTTGGACAGTAATTGGCGAGGTTGAGAATGAGGCTCCATCGCCTGGAACGGCAATAGTCGCTCCTTCAGTCGGAGGAGGTTGCGTCTTGCGCGCCTCAAGACCAAATCCGCCTGGGGCAGGATCGGGTTCTGGCAGCGGTGTAAGTTGAGCAACCGCTTGTCCTGAATGCATGAGTCCGACGATTACCGTTGTCACCACCAGTGAAACCCAGATTGGCAGCGGACGGAGTATACTTTTCATCGCCCCTCTCCTTCTACCTGATTTTATTTATTACTTCGACTATGTGACTTTAAGCCGCTTTTTCTTGATTTGAAGAATCTCACAATTCTCCAGACATGGTAACCAACAAATGCGAGAGCTAACACTAGAGCGGCAATAGCCCAAATCGGCATGTAAATAAACCATGCTTTGCCGACTATTTCCTTCGTTGGATTACCGTTCCAGCCGTAGAACGCATTAAGTTCAACGGTATATAGACCTGGCCACAAACCTGTATCCTTAGAGCACAAGGGTGCTGTTTGACGTGACCCATCAAAATCAACCTCTTCTTCAACGGTTTTCACACACACGCTAAAGGTTCTAGTTTGGTCAATCAATGCTAATGCGCCACTGGGATTAATATCATTGATTGATATCTCCTTACCAAACATACTTTTGATCGTCATACTTCCTACAGGACTTTCAGCAACATTTCCTTCGTTCTTTAATGTGTATCCAATCCGCAGCGGCATATCGATATTAATGAGTTTAAAATCACCTGTTGGCTTATCAGATTCACGAGTGCTTGCAGTGTCTTCTTTTGGCCAATACGCTCCTAGTTTCTGAAGTGACATATTCTCTTCAACTTCACCAGGAGTAGTCACAAAAACGAGTGAAACACCTGACGCACTTAATCCTACGTTGCCCCCTTCCGAAGAAGACGACGAGAACAGTACCGCACTATAGTAGCTACCCGCCTTATAGTCTTCCGGAAGGGATATACTAATTGGAATAGACGCGCTCGAGTCTGGATCCACAGTATAAGTTTCGGGAATATCAATAAACCGTCTGAGCGACCAAGGTTTCTCAGGCTCATCGGGGTCGAGCAGTAGTTTCGGTGTACCACCATCGTTTGCATACGTAAAATCAACGACGCGCATAGCCAAATACAGCGGTCGCTCTTTATCTAGATTGTTGACCAGGAAAGTATCTTCTATAAGGTCCCCTGGCTGGATCGTGTAATTCTTTCGCGGTGTAATACTTAGAGCCGCCGAGCCTTGTGCATCAACTGGTATCGAAGGTATAACTGCCATACCTAGGACTGTTATAGCTGCGAGCATAATCAAGATACTGATTTTAAGGCGGTTCATTCTTTCTATTTCTCCCTCACACTTCGGTTAATGTATAAGTATAAGCCTTATTGTACCATTAATCTTTTAAAAGCGACCCGATGCGATAAAGTTTACTGTTGTACTATATACACCAGGCTTGAGGTTCTCACTGACATTAACTATGTAGCTGACGGTAAATTTTTTCATAAGACTTACGTTTGGCGAGAATGCCACTTCGTCTCCCGACACGAACTTATATTTATCAGGTTGACTGTAGTCAGGGGCAGCCAGGGCGTTTGCCCACTCCCCTTCTGGGTCCTGACCAACTTCCGGCTCACTATTTGCAACTAAATTAATTCCGAATTGATTTTGACCAGGAATACTTTCCGAAGGCTCACTAATAGGAGAAATTACGTTTGTGCCTGCACTCAAAGGTGTGCCGTATGCAAGTATTGAGAAGCCGGCCGTGGCATTTGTTCCTACAGCCATTTGTGACTGCGCTGTTAATGTGGAATCTGGAGATAAATCACCCATTTCGGCATAATACACGCCGTTGGTATCGGTGCAATTATATTCCACTTCTTGAGCTAAACAAAAGATTAGCATTGGTGGTACTTGAGTTTCGATTATGATTCCTTCTGTAATTTGCCCACTAACTGATCCGAAATCTCCCTGCGGTCCAGATCCGTCCGTCTAAGTAAATGTCTTTATACGCACCGCAAATGCTTGCTCAGACGTAGTTGGATTAACGACTCCATCGAATACATATGATGATTTATGGTTAATAGGTACTAATGGATTGCGGGATAGAAGTAATCTATTAGTGGATTTCTCTACTATAGAAAATCCTGTCTCGCCTATCTGTTCACCTAAAGTAACGTTAACCACATTCAGGCCAGGAGGTATGTCACATGGATGATATGGAATTGGGTCCTCACAAAATAAGAGTTCGAACGAACCAATCGGACTAGGGCTCATATATCGGAAACTAAGTCTATAGAATGTCGTCTCGCCCGCTCTGGTGCTATTCATATAAAGACTACGCTCCTGAAGCCTCTTTGCCGCAGACACTGACGGAACAACAACAAAAGCAACCAGACAAATAGCAAATAATAACTCAAGAATAAACCGGTGCCAATAGAGTGTCTTGGCATGCCAATGCGCAGAATACTGGAGCATAACATTTATCATTGTACTATAAAATACAAGCAAACCGCCCTCTCATGAGGGCGGTTTTCGTTCGGTTCAGTACTGCTTTTTAGTATTGAGGAGCAGCTAGATAGTTAATCTTGGTGGTGTATACACCAGCTGGGGTGTCTGCACCGATATTTGCTACATATCGCATCTTAGCGGTAGCACAGCTGATTACCATCTCGTTCTGCTGAGCAATTACCTCAGGTACAAGCAAGCTACTCTTGTGGAACTGGAATTTTGCTTGGATCGGATTACCAGGTCCTTCGTCGTTAATTCGTCCTGACGCTTCATCATAGCCAGATGATGCTGCCTGAGCGGCCAAACTGTCATAAGGTGCATTGCCAGATTGACCAGCGACGGTAATGAATGGGAAACTCCGTACTTCCCAGCCTACTTGGAAACTATCATTTCCATCTATGTAAGCTGGATCATCGCTTAATAGGGAATCTGCGAATGTATCAAGTCCAGCATCTACGAATCCAAGACCAAACTGCTCGGTGCCAGGGTTTGAAAGTTGCTCTGACTGCATGTCAGCGATTTCGTCACCAGACGTATTTGCTAGGGTGTTACCTGAGTAGTATACAGTTGCACCACCGGATGAGTTTGAACTGAGTCTCCAGTAGGAGTACACATCCCACGCCTTTCCTGTTTCAAGAGAATACTCTGCGTTAGGATTACCGAGGTTTAGGCGGTTATTGGTCAGACCAGTTCGTACGCTGTCCTGTGAGATCGGCTCGCATCGTCCGTGTTCAACGCTACCAGGGCGATCAACTGTATCTGGGTTTTCAATTCCTACAGAGAAGGACATGGTTTCAAGGACCTTCGTAACGATGTGAATCGAGTCAGTCATAACATTTGCAACTGTTACACCGCCGTCGATAACATGCTCGTTTTCAGCGAGAGGAGTAGAGTCAGTATATTCAGTATCCTCGTCAGCAGTATCGTAAGTATTTATCTTTACAAAGAACTCATCTGCACCAGGGTTAGTTATATAAACAGACTCAGATGCTTTGAATACAACCTTTACCTCATCATCAGCTGAGAGTGCAAGTCCGGTCGCACTGCTTAGAGTAATGTAGTTGTTCTTGCCTGTGAGACCCATCTGGCCTGCAATATTCTCCCACTCATCATCTTCTGCATTGCGGATATTCATTTCCCAGTCATCGACGTCAATTGGATCACCGTCAACATATATCTGGAACTCGCCGCCTACTGGATCAATTTCAGCGCCATCTCCGAAGCCAGCTTGTGTAAACGCTGCTTTAACATCGAGGTCACTTCGACTGTTTTCATGAGCATTACCAGGTCCTTCGTTGGTTTCACGAGTAGAAGGTCCGTTCCATTCTTCCTCTACTGGGTCCCAAGTACCTCGTGCGTCACCGTTATTATTACCAGGTCCTCTACATAGTCCAGCAGCTGTTGTACAATACTGGAAACTCATACCATGGACCGTAGCTGTTGAGCTGACAGTAAATGTAAACGTTTCCCCAGTTTTCTTACCGTTTGGTCCAGAACCGGCAGGGGCATAAGTTGGATTCCCCGAACCATCTGTATCCTGGTATCCCGGCGCGGAGCTACTAAGTAGCAATGAGCGCTCCGTCAGAGGATTTAGTGCGTCAGCGTACACGGCTGCGGCTGGCATTATCACTGCCGCCAACAGAGATAGTGCCATGCCCAATGCGGTACTCCGCCGAGCAACTAGCTTGAGTGTATACATTCTGTATATCTCCTTGTTTTAATTAATGTTTATTTTTCTTTCCCCCGTTACACGGTGGGTTCACTCGTTAGTCTACCATAAGCCTTTTCCGAAAAGCAAGGGTTTTTCACGCATATTCTGTAAATAGTTATACACAGCTAAAATACAGGGGTGACTATGGTAGAAAAATCACCTGAAAAGTGACCGGCTGGCGTAGTGCCAGACACATTTACAATCATGCTGATAGTATACCGGACCAGGCTTGATTCACTATCCATACGAGCAACAGGATCTCCGTTTGTATACGCGAACATATTTGGCACTGCATATCTCGGGAGAACGACCCCCTTTATTTCCTGTTCTGAAGGTAGTTGAACTGGATTGACACCCACCTGAGGTTCTGAATTAGCGACAAGATTAATACCAAACTGTTCTGTACCGACTAGTGACGGTGTCGGTTCTATTGGAGCTGCGAGATAGTAATCATTGTAGCGTGGGGTATTCCCAGTGACTTGAACTATATACCCCCCAGCCAAATGACTGCGGACCTTTAATATCATTGTGCGGGTCGCGGTCCGATCAATTTGTAGATCACCAAGATTCGACTCCCCAGGTTCGAGGACCATCTGAAGTACTGGCTCATCGTCATCAGTCAGTGGTCCGAAATCCACACTGTAACTTTGGCTACTACTATCCCCACCTCCAATGCTCAAAGTAGCCTTCGCACAGTATGACCCTGAGCAAGTTTCAAGCGCCGCTCCTGATCCGAACTCCGCTTCAATCGCTTCGTAGTTCTGTGATTTAGTAGTTGTAGCTACTATTGGTTCGGCATACATAAGAGCAAACAAGGCGATACATAGCCCTGCCGCTCTTAAGCCTCCTCTTATAATTCTCCGCATAAGCTTTATGTAGTACATTATTACCTAAGCGGAAGCTAGCGTCAATTGGCATGTCGTGCTAAGCTACTCTTAGAAATAATGTAAAACACAAATAGCAATGGAAGAAGACGAAAAGAAAACTCCTGAAAGCCTCGAACAACAGACGGAAGCGTCTCCTAATCTCGATCAGGCTCCTGCTGATGCATTGAGCCGAACACCCGATGAGCTTGAGGAACAGGCTGAACGAGAGTCTAAAGATAGTAGTTCGCAGATTACCCCCCAGTCTGAATATAAGAAACCTTCATTCGTACGAAGAATATGGAGGAAGACAAATATATATATCCTTCTCTTCGTCCTTATCGTAGTGATCTCAAGTGCTATTGTAATCGTTAATTATCTCAACAGCCAAAAGGAACCAGACTTACCTAATATCGCTAGTAAAGAGCTTACAGAGGAAGAACTCCGTCAGCTGGCAAACACTGATACAAATGTTGGCGATACTAGTCAAACACTTACAATTCGCGGAAATGCCATTATTGATGGGCAAACTCTAATGAGAGGAAATCTTAATGTGGCTGGGAATTTTCAGTCCGGAGGAAGTATCCAGGGTCCTACTATCACGATTTCCGGACTTGCTAATATTGGACAGGCACAAATAAATAGTCTCCAAGTTGCAGCAGACGTAGCTATCCAGGGAAATTCAACACTCCGAGATCTTAATGTAGCAGGCACAAGTTCGTTCAGCGGACCGATGACTGCTTCCAGGATATCAGTAACAGAGCTCGTCCTGAGCGGTAATGCGAGACTCGAGATACCAAATCATATCAGTTTCGTTGGTCCAACCCCTAGTCATACAATCAATACTGGACCTCTTGGAACTGGTGGCTCTGCTTCAATCAGTGGCTCCGATACTGCTGGAGTCGTAAATATTAACACAGGCAACAACCCAGTTGCGGGCTGTATAGTACGCGTAAATTTCAACCAACGATTTAGCAATCAACCACATGTCCTAATCAGTCCTGTTGGAAACGCAGCTGGTCGCACCCAGTATTATGTCGAACGCGATCAAGGCGGGTTCAGTATTTGTACGGCTTCCCCTGCACCCGGAAACCAATCGTTCGCGTTTGATTATTTTGTAACATACTAACCATCAATACTTGGGTCATTCTTTCTGCTCATATCTGCCCTAAGAAAGTATAATGGCCATCAAAGTCTGAAAGTTGATACTTAAGCTATACGTTCATGAATACCACTACTCTATCGGCCTTAACGTGCATCAGTGCTCGGTGAATTCTAATTTGTTTCTCTTTCCCAGTAGCCGGGTTAATTATTAAGGTGCTAGGTACCAGCATACAAAGGAAATTATGATGCTTAGGAAGAATATCGAATGGTCCAGTAGCATTTTCAGCACTCACACTATATGCATCACCCTCAAAATAAACATGAAAAGGTGCATACACTTTCACAAACATTGTCGGCTTCTCGCTCGACTCAAGCGTAGCATCCTGTTGCTCATTCGCGCTCATCAACCAGGTTCTCTTCCCGTTCTTTTTGATTTTCGCTTTGACTCATAGGAATTAGGGCGTTTTTCGCTTTCTCAGCATCTTGATACATGTCAGTCGTATTTCCCTTCCCGATTATCGCTTCTACGCCATCCAGGGTCTGATTTCGGGTCAGATATTCGCCAGGTACTCCGGTCACTTTTTCCATAACATTAAAGCGCTGCTTGAAGAATTCAATAAGCTGCTTCGCTTTCTGGTAGTCATCACGATCCTCTGCCGACAGTTCCGATTCACCAATGATCGCTATAATACCTTTAAGTGATTCATGCTTTTGTAGAATAGCCAAAGCCCGGGTTGCAAGATCATAATGACGTTCGCCGACAATTTCGGGGGTTAATAGACTCGATTTTGACGCGAGTATATCTACCGATGGTCGAATTCCTTGAGCTGCAACTGCTCTTGATAAAACAATAGTGCTATCGAGCTCATGCTGGATCATTTGAACAGCAGGGTCAGACAAGTCATCTGCAGGAACATAAATGGTTTGCAGTGCGGTAATTGAGCCGTTCTCATTACTCGCGAGTCGGTCTTGAAACGTTTTGACGTCTGAAAAGACCGTTGGTTGATAGCCACCCTCAGAAGGTGTTTGGTCAATAATTGTAGATACTTCATTTCTTGCTTGAATGTAGCGATACATATTATCTGCAAAAAGCAGAACATCTTTCTTTTCGTCATCACGAAAGTACTCAGCGAGAGTGATGGCGCTCAGACCGATTAATGAACGTTGGACCGGGTTCTCATTCATCTGACCGAAGAACATTGCAGTTGTTTTTAAGAGGTCATTATCTCCCAGTGTCTTGTATAGCTCGTGACCCTCACGGATACGCTCACCAATACCTGCAAACATACTGATTGCGCCAGCACCGACTGCCACGTTATTAATAATCTCCATCGTAAGAACGGTTTTTCCTACACCAGCTCCACCAACGATGCCAATTTTTCTTCCCTTAACAAAGGGTGTAAAGAAATCAAGCACCTTGAGTCCTGTTTCCAGAATGTCGTCAGGTCGGCTTTTCAGACTTGTCTCTTGGAAGTTAGGAGAAAAGATGGGGCGCTTTGACATCTTATCAACCACTTCCTTATCGAGTGGTGGTTTGCCGTCAATCGGACGACCCATCGCGTCCCACACGCGGCCAACCATTTCATGACCAACTGGTATTTCAAGGCTATGGCCACTCCTAGAGACGGTATCGCCTTTTTTAATACCGTAGTCACCTCCGATATTTAAACATACCGCTGTATCACCATTTTTTACACTGCTTACAAGTAATGGAGACTGTTGGTCGTTATCGACATAGAGCATCTCGTTTATATCCGGCAAATCTTCATCAAACTTTACTCGGATTACAATACCTTTAAGGCCTCTCACGATTCCTTTTTTATAATGCGGCTGCGGATGCTGCTCCTGATTTTCTTTCTGTTTTGCCATTACAACTCTCCTCCGGCACGTATCTTCTTTAGTCCAGCAAGTGACTCTTTAAGACGGGTATCGACTTGATATCGTTTTGCGCGATTATATTCAAGACGAAGTGCATTTGCTGTTTCTATGGATCGATCTTTTGCAGCTGACATCGCCTTAAATCTACTAGCCACTTGGGCTAGTCGACTGTCATAGATGAATTGCGATATTGTAAGTCGTAATATAGAGTTCTCTAAATACGCAGCAACTTGGTATGAGCTTGGTTCAAATATATAGGTTTTTTCAGTGACGAGATCATCACTGACTGATGATAGGTCAGCGACCCTTCCCTTGCTTGAAACAACTTCGCTTAAGTCAACATCTTTTATATCCTGGCGTCCGAGCGATACATAATTCTGATAAAAAATCCGACTCTTCTCATATCTTCTGATAATATCCATAAGTGGGTCAACATTTATATAATCGCCTTCAGGCAGATCAAAGTAGTACTCTGGGCTAATGTGCACTTGTTTCAGCTTGACCGCACCATGACGACCTATTACTAATATGTCATTTTTAACTTCATCATACCGATCAATAAACTTTTTGATTAGACGCTGATCAAAATCCACGCTTAGTCCAGCTTTTGCTGTAATAAGAATTAATAACTCTTTATTGATTGGCTTCTCATCTGGAGTTCGACCGAAATTAAACAACACATCAACACGTATCTGTTTATATATATTCCATACCTCATCAAAGAATTGATTTGAAATTAGAACCTTATTCTTTGTCTTAGCAATCTGCATACTACTCAGGCTTTCGAGGGCTGATGTTAGGCTAACTACAGATCGTATTGCTTTCTCCTCGGCCTTAATCTCAAGTGGTCGTCGCATTACTTGCCCTCCTCACCTTGATTATTACCGGTTTCATTGTCAGTTTCATCAGCCTCAGCTGCTTTAGCTGCCTCTTCGGCCTGACGCAGCTTCTCAGCTTCGATCTTTGCTTGTTTTTCAATTGCCGCTTTCTTAACTTCGTCAATGGTGGTAACCATCCCTTTAAGTTCGGCCGCTAACTCCTCAAAATTACCTTCGAGTTTGTCATTTTCTTGTAATCGAGGTGCAATGTCATGAACGTGTTTCTTTAGTGCATCAACGTCAATTATCTCTTCCGGTTTACTTTCAAGTACGATATGGAGCAAAAATTGCTGTTCGACAGGTGAATAAATCTCGCCTATAGCTTGATTCATAAGTTTAAATAGCACCTTACCTTTATCGTAATCAGCTTGGGCTTGAGGGCTTAATTCCGTTCCAAAATGTGCGTATTCTTCTGCAGTTCTATACCCCGCAAGTGTAAGATTAAGCTTATCTGCCAAAGCTTTCTGTCTCATGTTTTGGCCTACACCTCCAACGCGGGTTACAGAGAGCGCGGTACTAACCGCCGGACGCATAGTGTCCTTGAAAACCTGACCGTCAAGAATCCACTGACCATCCGTTATGGACATAATGTTTGTAGGAAGATATGCAGTAATATCAGCGCCAGGAGTGTAAACTATTGGAATAACAGTTTGACTTGCATGGGTTGATTCCAGCTTACCGGCGCGCTCCAATAGACTTGAGTGGGTGTAGAACATATCTCCTGGATATGAGTCGCGTCCCGGGCTGACTCCGGAAATTAATGACATCTCCCTATACGCTTGAGCATGGGCAGTTAAATCATCGTAGATTACTAGCGTATCCATACCATGTTTCTGCCAAAAATACTCCCCGTGCGCTGCTCCAACATACGGAACAAGGTAGGTCGAAATCAGCGATTCAAAGGAGTTAGTTACTATTACCACAGCCTTTTTAAGGGCATTATTTTTCTCTAGGTTTGTAACTAGTTCTGCGACATCACGTTGACGTTTGGCAATGAGAACATAAATGACAGTTATGTCCGTATTCCTCTGATTTATCGCTACTTGCGCGGCAAGTGCGGTCTTGCCTATTTTACTATCACCTAACATTGCCATTCGTTGACCACGAGCAATCGAATATACTAAATCGATTAAGCTAATTCCAGTTTCAACAGGAGTATCTAGGAGTTCTCGTTCGTAGAGCATCGGAGCTGGATGAAATACGTCCCAAGTCTGATCTTGGCGTATCGGTCCCTTCCCATCTATTGGCTCTCCAAAGACATTAATCACTCGTCCAATGTACTCTTTCCCGACGGGAGTAGTCAGACTATAAGATTCAATGACGCATACCATACCGACCCTAAGAGGGGTAGGGTCAAGCTTCATCACCACAACATGGTCTTCAAGGATTTCGTGAATAAAACCGCGTGTGTCATCCTCAAAGCGAACGGTAGCACGAACGTTAGATGGCTGGAGGCCTTTTACCGTCACCATAAACGAATCAATACCAATTATTTCGCCGACCGGGTTATCTTTTTCTATTAAAGACTGAAATACTGGGCTAACTTCTTCCATTCAAAGCCTCCACTTCCTTGATGATAAGATCTCGGTGCCCGGCTAATTGCGCTCGGAGACTCAAATCGTGCACATGATTAGTAGTCCGAATATACACGCCTCCAATTAGCGAAGGCTGAAGACCGACCAGTATCACAGCATGAGCATGAACAGAGTTTCTCAACCAAGCAACTATGCGTCGTAAACTTTGCTTATCTGGCACAGCTGCGAAGGTTAAGTGAATCGTCGGTGCTGTCGACTTTAAATGACGCAGATGCTTAACAAGTCGACTGCGATCTTCAGAGTTACCTAAATCGAATTTGTTTTTCGAGAGAAAATCGCTCAACTGTTCTGAAATTGCCGACTCCTGATTTATTACAACGCCTGCTTTTGCGCGTGCAGCTCTATCCGTCATATTCCGATCAACACGCTCGGCCTCAGATACTAAGTATGCAAGATCTGTCTTGGTAATGACGCTTGGAGGCAAGACTAATACTCCGGGAGTATGTTCGACCGCTGTCTCTTTCATAACTTCATGTCATCCATCATTGCTTGTTTATTTTCCTCCATCCGCTCAAGTATCGATGGTAGCTGTTCACGAATGCTAGACTGCTCTCCTAGGGCTCCTATCAGGTAATGTTCTACGATGCGAGCCATATTTTCATTAATCGTCTCGGCTATCATTGTCTTTTGGTGTTCTATTGAAGTGTCAAGGAGTTCACGCAATTGCCTATATTGCTCCTCGAGTTCCTGGGTGGTTCGATGTAGAGTATCTAGCATAGCAGACTGTTTTTCGCGAGTTAGCTCAACACTAGTCATATTTTCTTCAAATACTGTTTTGAGCCTAGTAGATTGTTCATTAACGGTTGATGTAAGTGCCCTTGAAAGTTCTTCGGCTTCTTTGCGAGTTATTGATGCGGTTTCTCGCAACTCCTCTAATACTTTTTCTTGCTGGCTCTGTACGTTTGCCATCTGTGTTTTGCTGTCTTGAAAAACAGTCGCCATCATTACCTCTTGATCGGCAACAACACGTTGTAGGTTAAGGGATAGTTGTTGGTATTTCTCATGCACCATTTGCGCATTACGGCTCAAGGATTGTGCGACTAGCTCTTGAGCGTCACCAGATACGCGATTATACTCTCGCATCCGCTCATTTAACTGGTTGGAAATTTCTGCGTTAAGCCTCCCCATTAACATATCGACTTTCCGACCAACACTCACCTTAACGTCGGCTGAGATTTGTTCGAGCATTTTATCAATCTCCTGCGCCACATGTTCAGCTTGAGACTCAATCAAATCTTGAAACTTCTTGCGTCCTAGCTCTTTAAGTTCTTCACGGTAAGCCGAATCTTCGAGTATATCGGCGTGTACTGTCTCGTCATCAGAGCGAGTAATCGTTTTCTTCTTCCCGAAAATTGCCATTATTCACCCACCTCTTTTCTTTAAAGTCGTAGCAGTAGGTACACTGCGAACAGTCCTATAACTAATATTAGAATACTGGTTAAGATAATTTCTATCAAGGCTCGGAAAATAGATCGTTTTGACATCGGGTTGCGTCCGATTGAAATGATGCTGTTACGAACTCCAACATATAGCACAACAAGAGCCGTAATTAAACTTATGGTAGTAATAGCCATGCTTATATAGATGCGTATAGCGCTCACTTCCTTTTCAGCTATGGCCTGACCAACGCGTTCTAAAAACTCAGGTACTTTTGCCTTGGTTGACTTCTCGAGCGGATTTCGTTGTATCTCAATAGTAACTGGAACAGATCCAAGCCTGACAGTATCTATGGTATTCCCGTTCACATCTTGAATTTTGACCGAACCCCTAGACACGCTTTGTTTATTGAACCCAGCGACTGCTCGACCGAGCACTGATGTCTCCTCAGGACTAGCCTTCATGCCTATGCCATTGAGTGATGATACGGTGATATAATCACCAGGGTTTATATCACCCCCTTGGGAACTTACTAGCACATCATAGGTTCCGCTCGATGCTACAAAAACTTCGTTCTCGAGCCCTTCGCTTGTTATTCTCACTGGTAGTAGCTGAGGGTTAACTACGACACCAAACATCTTTTGCATATCTGCTTGAGAGACGGCTTTAACCCTTCGAGTATCACCGTCGACAAGCTCTACAATAGTACCATGGTCAATCGGCTGATTAGCTCCATATCCCTGTACGTTACCACTCGCTGGATCGATTGCCACTACGATTGGCGCAAGCCCAGCAGCAAACACCGCCGCAATCATTAGGCCATAAATCAACCGGGATAGCTTCACTTTTGTTTGCCTTACTTTTCTTTATTATCGATACACTTATGCTAATTGTAACATAGCACACAACGAACCTGTATAACGCTTAAAAATATTGCGATTGACTCGCAGTTTATGGTAGTATGACCATAAGCTTTGATGGACCACCACACGTCATAGTGAAACAAATACTACTTGCCCTAACGGGAGTAAAATATCAGAATGGCTGTGTGGGTACGTCAACCTCTATTCCTTCAAAGACCCCTTCGATGGAGACGGGTGTTGCTGCTGTCAATCTTCCTAGCTTTTATTGCAACACTCTTTGTCATGACAGCGCCAGTCCACGCAAACTCATCAAATAATCGCACCATCAGCTTTTCAGCACGATTAAGAAGTGCTGGTGGCGAGATTGCTCCAGATGGGTACTATAATATTAGCTTCAATTTGTACACCACCCAACAATCAGGCAGTCCGATCTGGTCTGAAACATATTACGACCAAAACGGACCAGCGGATGGGGAGGACTACCGAGTAAAAGTATCTAACGGATACCTTAATGTAAAGCTCGGTTCACGAACACCATTTGGAAGCAATATCAATTGGGATGGTAATTTATGGCTCACTATGAATATTGGAGGAACCGGACAGATAGCCAACGCTCAGATAATTCCATGGGATGGCGAGATGTCGCCCAGAATTCAACTCACGGCTGTACCCTATGCACTAAGCGCTGGCACACTTGGCGGGCTAACATCTAATGACTTCATTCAGCTCGGACGGGGAGTACAAACCAATACGACTGACAGCCCGAGCATCCACATTAACACTACCGGCAAAGGTAATTTAGTGCAATTGCAGCGAAACGCAACCGACGTATTCACGATAACAAACAAAGGGGACATTTCATTTGGAGGTAACTCAGATCATCGGATCTCTATATCTCCTTCAAACGATAGCGGTAACGGTAGAACTCTTA
>CAZKUV010000009.1:19225-20008 GCA_964556075.1 uncultured Candidatus Saccharibacteria bacterium
GGTGGTGACAGTGATGATAATCAATCGAATGGGGGCAATCTAGTACTAACTGGAGGGAGCGGCGGCGAAAATGGCTCGGATGGCTTAGTCGTCTTAACAACCGCTACGTTTGCGACTGCGACCGATGACGAGAACTGCTATACGGGCGGGTCTCTCGTAGACAGTGACTGTACTGTCTCCCAGAAAACTGTTGACTCGTCTTCCGCGGTCATTATTGGTTTTAGCACTGATAATCGGGAGGCCACCCTACCGGACCCGACTATAATCACGCCCGGTCGCATCTTATATGTCATGGCAGCAAATGACTCCAAATCGTTTACATTAGTCATTAATCAAAATGAACCCATAGCTATGTTGCCAAAGAGCGCCTATACACTACTATGGAATGGAACTGACTGGGTCACTACCAATACATCGATACCGATACCGACACCGATAGCGCCCACTTCTGATGAGGTTGTTCTTGATGATGGTAACGGCACATCAACTGAAATAAACATTGATGGTGACATCTCAGATCCAGTAATCGAGATTGATACTAGCCAATTGCCCGATGAACCAGCTTCCTCCGATGGTAATAATTCAGGCTTTCGTCTTGATAACCACTTGGTGGAGAAATCCGTATTTACAAGAAAGTGAGATAGGAAAGTTTCTGTGGGCTTTTTAGCCCCCCCCCCAAATGTGATCACTCCGCGAAGCGGAGTAATCCAAGTGGTCACTTCACTTGGTGGAGAAATCCGTATTTACAAGAAAGTGAGATAGGAAAGTTTCTGTGGGCTTTTT
>CAZKUV010000010.1:0-18518 GCA_964556075.1 uncultured Candidatus Saccharibacteria bacterium
AGGCATGAAAGCACTTCTCGGTACCAAAATTGGTATGACCCAAATCATCAGTCCTGAAGGTGTAGTAGTGCCTATTACACTGATTAAGGCTGGCCCTGTGACTGTGACTCAGGTGAAGACCGTCGAAAAAGATGGTTACAACGCAGTCCAAGTGGCATATGGTGAGGGTAAGAACCTGAGCAAGGCCGTCGCTGGGCATGTAGCACCAGCAAAAGTAACCCCGAAGTACCTTCGGGAAATTCGCGTAGAAGACCTACCGGAAAATATTAAGATCGGTGACGTCATCGATGTCACTGCATTTGAACTCGGTGACATTGTTGATGCCACTGGCACCAGCAAGGGTAAAGGTTTCGCCGGTACAATCAAGCGTCACAATTATGGACGTCAGCGTGCGACACACGGAGGTAAGGGTAATACTCGTAAAGTTGGTTCAATTGGATCGATGTATCCTCAGAAGATCTTTAAGGGTAAAACCATGGCCGGACGAATGGGTCAGGAGCGAGTTACTATAAAGAATTTACAAGTAGCATACATTAATGTTGAAGACAGTCTAATTGGTCTTAAAGGCGCTGTGCCTGGTCCCAAGAAGGGTCTGGTTATGATCGGAGGTAAGGCATAATGACTGACGCAACTAAAACTACCCTTCCTAAGGAAGTATTTGCAGTTGAGGTGCCAAACCACGAGCTTCTCAAACGTGCATATAATAGTTACCTAGCGAACGCTCGGGTAACTGCTCCCGGGGTTAAGACTCGCGGGCTGGTAAGTGGTGGTGGTAAGAAGCCATGGCGCCAAAAGGGCACTGGTCGCGCCCGTGTCGGTTCCATTCGGAGCCCGATCTGGCGTGGTGGTGGTGTTGTCTTCGGCCCAACGGGCAGCGAGAACCATCGCATAAAGCTGTCGAAAACATCTAAGCGAGTAGCGCTAAGGCAAGCACTGACATTAGCTGCACAAGCTAATAAAATCATTGTTAAAGAGGTCAAGACTGCTGGCAAAACCAAAGAGGTTGCAACCTTTCTTTCGGACAACAAGCTAAAAGGTAACATCCTGATTGTAGTAGATGAAAAGACACCGGAGCTGATTAGGGCGACAAATAATTTAGAGAACGTCCTTTTAGTTAGAAGTACATATTTGAGTGTGTACCGTGTCCTCAATGCAGACAGCGTTGTAATCGCGCCAGACGCAGTGAAGACAATTAAGAACTGGCTCGCAGGAGAGGAGGCGTAAGATGATTTTAGCTACACCTAGAACCACAGAGAAAGCTTACGGTCTCTCCTCATCGACGAACACTTATGTGTTTGATGTGCCTCTCAGTGCTAATAAGCAACAGATCGCAAGGACTGTTGAAGAACAGTACGAGGTTAAGGTGACGAAAGTTACAACTGTAGTCCAGAAAGGAAAGAGCGTACGTTTTTCTCGCGGCAAGAACCGTTACCCTGGTGTTACAAATCGTCAGGACACAAAGAAAGCATACGTAACCCTTGCAGAAAACAACACTATTCCGGTATATGAAACCCCGGAGCAGGAGGCTAAGTAATGCCAGTAAAAGCATATAATCCAACGACACCTGCTCGCCGTGGCATGACTACTCAGGATATGAGTGAGATTACTACGCGAAAACCACTTAAGAGTCTTCTAGCGAGCAAGAAGCAACGAGCAGGTAGAAACAATACAGGTCGGATTACGACTCGACATCGAGGCGGTGGCGTAAAACGTCACTATCGACTTGTTAACCATAATCTCGCAGACGGATTAGTTTTGACTGTCGAAGAGATTGAGTATGATCCGAATCGTAGTGCTCGTATCGCACGCGTGAAAGATCAATTCGGAAAGTATCACTACATACTAGCTGACACTTCAATGACAAAAGGTAAGGTTCTTAGAAGTGGTGCTGATAGCCCTATTGAGTCTAGTAATCGCTTACCTCTGGATAATATCCCAGTCGGTACTCAGATATACGCGATTGAAATCAATCCAGGCAGCGGAGCTCAGATGGTACGCGCAGCTGGGGCACGTGCGCAATTGATGGCAAAAGAAGGCGGTTACGCGTTAGTGCGTATGCCAAGTGGCGAGGTTCGACGATTCCGCCTAGATGCTACGGCAAGCATCGGAGTCGTAGGCAATATTGCACATCAGAACGTCAAGATAGGCTCTGCAGGACGAAAGCGAAGGAAGGGTATTCGACCGACCGTACGAGGTGTCGTTATGAACGCGGCCGACCACCCTCATGGTGGTGGTGACGGCGGTCGCCATGGTAGTGGTAAACCACCACGCACACCATGGGGCCAGCTGACACTTGGATACCGCACGCGTAAGCGCAAAAGTACCAACAAAATGATAGTAAGAAGCCGTCACGAGGCGAAGAGGAAGAGGTAATATATGAGTCGATCACTCAAAAAAGGCCCATTCGTCGACTTCAAGCTCGCCCGAAAGGTGGCGGCGCTTGGTCCGAATGACCGAACCGTTATCAAGACCTGGGCTCGCGCAAGCACTATTAGCCCGGAAATGGTTGGTCGTACAATCGCAGTCCATAATGGACGTGTTCACGTACCAGTGCTTATTACCGAAAATATGGTTGGACATAAACTCGGTGAATTTAGTCCAACTCGTAAGTTCCGTAAGCACGGCGGAAAGGATAAGAAGTAATGGCTGATCTAGTTACTGTTCGTGCCTATAGCAAGGGTGTCGCTCAGGCACCACGCAAGGTAAGTCTTGTCGCTAGCCTAGTTCGCGGACGCCAAGTAGCAGATGCGCTCGTCATTCTTGATCATGTTCCAAAGCGAGCTGCGCTACCTGTTAAGAAGGCAATTGAGAGCGCAAGCGCTAATGCTACCAATAATCATGGCCTTGATACGAAAACACTTGTTATATCGACCATTTCTGTCACGGCTGGCACTCGCATGAAGCGCTATACGCCTGCGTCGCGAGGTCGCGCTCTACCGTATGAAAAAATTACAAGTAATATTTTGGTTGAAGTTTCAGGCGCCCTTAAGCCGAAAAAGAAGCCTGCAGCCAAAAAGACTGCTGCAACTGCCGCTGACACTAGCGAAGAGAAAGAGGAGGCTAAGTAATGGGCCAGAAAGTTAATCCTATTGCATTCCGATTGCAGATTACCAAAGGTTGGAACTCACGTTGGTTTGCAGATAAGCAGAATTTTGCGAAATGGTTAAAGGAAGATGTCCAGATTCGTGAACTCATTGAAAAGCGATTTGCATCTCGTCCGACCATTGCTCGTATTGAAATCGAACGTTCAGCTAACCTCATTACTGTAACGATACACACCGCTAAAGCGGGTGTCGTCATCGGTCGAGGAGGCGCTGGAGTTACCGAACTGAAGAGTCAACTTGAAAAGATTGCGAGCCTTCCAGTTCGAATAAACATTGAAGAAGTTCGACGACCAGAATTGTCGGCAAAATTGGTGGCCGAGAATATTGCTCGCCAGCTTGAGCGTCGCATTAACTTCCGACGCGCGACTAAGGCAGCTGCTCAAAGTACGATGAATGCCGGAGCTAAAGGAGTTCGTATTCAAGTAGCAGGTCGACTGAATAATGCCGAGATGGCTCGACGCGAAAAGGTGATTGAAGGTTCTGTACCACTTCATACTCTTCGTGCTGATGTAGATTTTCACATTGCTCGAGCCCAGACACCAGCTGGTATTATCGGTGTCAAGGTATGGATCTATAAAGGTGAAAGGAGTGAAGCGTAATGCTACTTCCGAAGAAGACCAAGTACCGTAAGGTACGAAAAGGCAAGAACGATGGCGTTGCAACTCGGGGCCATTACCTAGCCTTTGGTGACTATGGTCTGCAGGCTATCGGTAACGAACGAATCACCTCGCGTCAAATCGAATCTGCCCGTACAACCATGTCACGGTATATCAAGCGTGGCGGTAAGATATGGATTCGAATTTTCCCGCACACTCCAGTCACACGCAAACCGCAAGACGTCAAGATGGGTAGTGGCAAGGGAAATCCTGAGTTTTTTGTCGCCAAAGTAAAAGCCGGAACAGTAATGTTCGAGCTTCAGGGCGTAGATGAAGCAACTGCGCGAGAGGCGATGCGACTTGCGAGTCACAAGCTACCGGTTAAAACTAAGTTTATTGCTCGGGAGGATAACTAATGGCAAAGGCTACCAAGAAGGATGTTGCCATGAGTGAGCAATCACCAGCAGAACTGAAGGAACTTCTGGCAACCAAACAAGCTGATCTTATTGGTTACCAGAAAGGACTGGCACAAGGAGAACTGAAGAATACCGGTATCATCCGCACAACCCGTAAAGAAATTGCAAGAATAAAAACTGCTCTAAGAATGGAAGAGTTAGGCAAGGAAGGAGAGAAGTAGATGGCAAAGACATTAACCGGCACCGTCACCTCCGACGTTGCCGACAAAACCATTACTGTAACAGTCACGAGTCGTGAAACACATCCGATTTACGGTAAGCAGTATACGGTAACGCGTAAATACGCTGCTCACGACGAAAAGAATGAGGCTAAAAAAGGCGATTTGGTAACAATCGTAGCAACTCGTCCTTTTTCAAAGAGAAAGAACTTCAAGCTTGAACGTGTGCTTGAAAAAGCTCGAGGCACCATTGAGCTTAAGGAAGAGGAGGCGTAAGATATGATTCAACAGGAAAGTCGCCTCGTAGTAACCGACAACTCAGGTGCAAAGGAGATTCTTTGTATCCGTGTACTCGGCGGTACCCGAAGGCGCTATGCTCGAGTCGGTGATGTTATTGTTGCCAGCGTTAAAGAAGCCAACCCGACAGGAGCCACTAAGAAGAAGTCTGTCGTCAAGGCTGTTGTTGTTCGTACTCGTCAGCCGATTCACCGTAAAGACGGGTCTACAATATCATTTGATGACAATGCAGCTGTGATTATCAACGATGATAAAAGTCCAAAGGCCACTCGTGTATTTGGTCCAGTACCACGCGAATTACGTGATCTAGGATACACCAAGATTATCAGCCTAGCACCGGAGGTACTTTAATATGTCAGCACGAATCCGAAAAGGCGACAAGGTGAAGATTATTTCCGGAACCCTTAAAGGGGCTACCGCGACTGTACAAGCAGTATTGACAAGTAAAAATGCAGCTTTACTTGAAGGCGTTGGTGTTAAGACGCGACAGATGAAGCCATCTAGGATTAATCCTATGGGCGGCACTAAAAACATTCATACACCAATACCACTTTCCAAACTAGCCTTAATCGTAGATGAAAAAACAGGAAAGTCCAGTAGGGTTGGATATACAAAGAACGCCGAAGGGGTGAAGGTTCGCCTCGCCCGACAGGCTAATAATAAGGAGATCAAGTAATGGCAAATAAAACTGCTACTGCTCCGGCTCCTCGCTTGAAAGCTTTGTACAATGACACTATTGTCAAAGAACTGCAAGCCGAACTCAAACTCGACAATGTGCATCAAGTACCTAAACTCGAGAAAATTGTAGTTAGCGTAGGAATCGGAAAAAACAAAGATGACAAGCGGTACTATGAAACAGTTAGGAATACGCTAACTAAAATTACTGGTCAGGCACCTGTCGACCGAATGGCGAAAAAATCAATAGCCTCATTCAAAATACGTGCCGGGATGAATCGTGTAGGTATTAGTGTAACGCTTCGAGATCGCCGAATGTATGAATTCCTAGATAGATTAACCAATATCGCTTTACCGAGGGTTCGAGATTTCCATGGTGTTGGGACAAAGTTCGACAAAGGCGGCAATTACAATCTAGGAATTACCGACCAGTCAATCTTTCCGGAACTGACATTTGACGAAACTCAAGTGCTGCACGGGTTACAAGTTACCTTTACGATTAAAAATGGCAGTGAGGAAGGTTCGCGAAAGCTTCTAGAGAAGTTCGGTATACCATTCGCCGGGCAAGGAGGAAATAGGTAAATGGCTAAAAAATCAATGATTGCTCGCGACTTAAAGAGGCAGAAAATGATTATCAAGTATGCCGAAAAGCGGCGCCAGCTTAAAGAAATGGCTGATCAAGAAGGCCTTGCCAAACTTCCTCGTAATAGCAGTCCGACTCGTTGGAAGAACCGTGATCAGCTAGATGGTCGACCACGAGGCTACATGCGACGTTTTGGAATAAGCCGTATTAACTTCCGCGAAAAAGCCAGCCGTGGCGATATCCCCGGAATAACAAAGAGTAGCTGGTAAGGAGAAAGGAAAGTATATGTCACTACAATCTACTGACCCTATCGCAGATATGCTGACTCGTATCCGTAATGCTGCTGCTGTTGGCCATCGGGAAATACGGGTTCCTGCCAGTAAACTAAAGCTAACCATCGCTAAGCAACTCCAGGCTGCGGGATATCTTGCCGATGTTCAAGTTGAGAGTGCAAAACCGCGTGACGTTATTGTTATAACCATTAATCGTCCGGGTGAGAACTGCGCAATTACTGAAATTTCGCGAGTATCGACACCTGGTAGACGAGTATATGTTGGAGTAAATGACATCCCGCGCGTTAAAAGCGGCCGAGGTATGGTATTACTTAGCACGTCTAAGGGTATAATTAGCGGCGATGAAGCCAAAAAGCAACGACTTGGAGGAGAACTTCTTCTTAAAGTTTACTAGCCAAATGTGTCTAGTAAAAGGCTCTCCTCTTAAAGAGGGGAGCCTTTGTTTGAAATGAGAACTTGTGTTCCTAGCTGTCTGATTGCATCTGGCTCGTGTATTGCACTATGGCTTTTACAGGCGTATAGTAAAACCTGGTTTTAGCAAAGCAGTATGATTTTAGATCTAACTTCAACACTAGCATTATTCATGTTAATCGCTCTTTCTACAGCGGTTTTCTTTTTTGCAAAGCGTCTCAAAGTCCCCTATACCGTGCTCTTAGTTTTCGTAGGTCTATTACTAGTGCCCGTTGTAAACCTTCCTTATCTGAATTCAATATTCGGTTTTTTGGGTGATATGGCGCTAACCCCCGAACTGTTTTTTATATCTTTTTGCCAATACTAATATTTGAATCTTCGTTCAATATCAACATTCGGCGGATGTTAGAGAGTTCGTGGTCAATAATGCTGCTTTCTACCGTTGCGGTATTCATTTCCGCTGCAGTTATAGCGTTATTATTATTTATTTCTATGCCGCTAATTGGATTGCAGCTTCCATTCTCTATTGCACTATTGTTCGGCGCTATCATTTCTGCTACTGACCCTGTTGCAGTTTTGGCACTCTTCAAAGAATTCGGAGTGCCAAAAAGACTTACTATGATATTCGAAGGAGAGAGTCTCATTAATGATGGTATGGCTATGGCACTTTTTCTAGTGCTCCTGAGCGTAGCTGTCGATGGGTTTCATGGTTTTGAGACAATTTTGCATGGTAGCATTGATCTAGTTCTGATGATATCTCTCGGAGTGCTGTTTGGCTTAATAGTAGCGACAATCTTTTCTCGATTCTTACGGCTCACGAAATCTAATGAATTTGTGACTGTTACTCTACTGCTGATATCTGCGCATATAGTATTTATCTTAACCGAAGCAATTAATGAGACGGGCATTATCCATGTCTCATCAATTATCGCAACGACTGTTGCAGGGCTATTCCTCGGAAATTACTCACGACACTTACTAGAGCCTCATGTCGATTCTTACCTTACAAAATTAATCGAACACATGGCATTCGTAGTTAATTCACTTGTTTTCATTATGGCCGGCCTGCTATTCGCGAGTTCAGGTATCGATATCCGAGACCTTTGGCTACCGATTTTAATCACAGTGCTAATTGTAGCTCTGGCACGGGCGGTGTCTATATATAGTGTTATTATTCCGCTAAATTTCGCAAAGTTAGAAGCTCACATTCACTCATCTTGGCAAAAGTTACTCGCCTGGGGTAGTATTCGAGGTGCGTTATCAATCATTATCGTAACTCTCATACCAGCAAATTTTGCGCCTGACGGCTGGTCGTATAGTCATTCTCCGCGTGAGTTATTGTTGACACTAACAATCGGATGTATTTTAGCAACACTCTTCATCAAGGTTCCATTCATAAAACCGCTCGTAAAGAAATATCATATCGATGACCCGGAGCCTTTAGAGAAGGCTCATGAAATCGATCTCGGTTTATATTATTTGATGACAGAACTCTCCAGGCTTGTTATGCATAAACTAAAAGGGTTTGTGACAGCCGAAGACTTTGAGCGATTAAAGCATCAGGTTAAAACTAAGATTAATAGATTGGAAGATGAGAGACAAGCGTTAGTCGAAAAACATGGACGAAAATTGTTCGACCAGTCGCTTCATCTTGCGATGATTCATGCTGAACGAACCACACTTAAGCGATTATATGTTAACCATGAAGTTAGTGAGCGAACTTATAGAAAGCTTCACGGCAAACTAACTCTGCAGACAGAAAAGATTGAGTACGCTCAGCATGAAGAAATTGATCCAAGCCTCTATACTGACAGAAAAGACGTGTTCGATCGCATGATGAATTTTCTACAGAGTATATTCGAGCGCCGAGCTAACAGGGAGGACCGTCTAGAAGAAAAGCTTCAATACTATCGCGCACAGATGATTATGGCAAGGAAAGCAGTTCAGGCAATTACAAAAATGCAGAATGAGCATGGTGCAACGGTTTTTCTACAAGATTCTTTCGAAAGTGTCGTATCCCGATATGAACGATACCGAGAGCAGGCTGGTCAAAAAGTTGATGAACTCGTTGCCACGCATCCTGACGAGTTGGCGCCATACCTCGCGGCACTCGCGCAACGGTCATTGAACTCATCTGGTAAACGCGCGCTTTCACAACTCGAATACAACGGATTAATTGATGATCACGCTGAGAAGGTGATATCTCTCAAATTTAACCCTTAAATAGCAAATATTTACTCGCTTTCGTCCTATCAGGACTCATCAGCATAAGTAGCTACTTATGGAGCGAATGACAGCAGGAGTGCGTACACAGCTATCTAGGAAGTAGAGCTGGGAATACTCTACTTCCTAGAAAAAAGGCTTACAAAACGGCGCTGTTTTGGGACAGGGAGGGGGTAAATACTCCCCTGAAAACAATTCCTATGAGCGCGCTTGTCCGATTGCATCGCACCTCCATTGGAATTGTGTCCCCAATTTGGCTTGCGTTGTGTAGAGCGATTCGCTCTACACAGCTCAGGGGCGTATCCCCTGAGATGTACATGCAATTGGCTCGAATGATCCCAGCGATAGCATCAGAAGTCATAATAACCTCTTTTCACGTCTCGTCCTGAAATGCCAGCCACTGTGACTGCTATACGCAACTCTGCGTAAAGGACGAGCAGAGAGTGGTACATCTAGAGTATACGACTCTCTGCTCGTCCTGTATGATCTGCTGTCAACGTACACTTTCGGAATATTATTATTCAACGAAAGAGTGAGCACATAATAGCACGAATACCCGTATTAGTCAATACCATTCTTAGTCTATGGATTTGGCATATGTTACAAAAATTATTTATGAATTAGGAATGAGATTTCGAGGTAGTATTTACATATCTCTTGAGTATTGCAGAGCGTAAGTTGCACAACTTTTAATGCTTTCGGTTGTTTCTTCAAAACTTTGAATTTCTTTTTCACTGAACCATCTGAATGTGTTCGATTCTCCTGGTCCTGGCGCGATAGTGCCTGTATCCGTCAATACAATGTACGCCAAATTGATATGTCTGTGGTCATCCGTAATAGCATGATGCTCTATGTCGAAAGGAATAGGAATTCGTATAGATTCGCCTCTGTAAAACCTTTTCGTGTATGAATGAGAATCAACGATTGTCAAATGACTAGGTTCAATGCCAGTTTCTTCTTGAATTTCTTTAATAACGGCACCAACTGGGGTTTGGCTTAATTCGATATGACCTGCTGGTGATGTCCAAATAGGTAAATATTTATGTTTTATTAATAGAGTTTTATTGTTAAAAATTAGATAACCCGAGACGGTAAAGTCATATTGACCCTTGGCAGTATGTATGTGCGGCATAACACCTCCCTTGGTGTGCATTTGTTTGTTTTTATTGTCAGTGCAGCCTCATAGTAACGTATCAGTACAAACGACGCAATGTACTTTTGAGCCATACCCAGGAGTGTTGCCTCTGTCGTCAGTTTATGCTACAATTAACTGGATATAAATTTATGCGAGTGGAATCGGAGATTCTGCGTTCATACCAATCATTGGTATGTCAGCCAAGAAGACAAACACTTCACTCGCTTACATTAATAGAAAGGTAAGTATGAGTCGAATCGGAAAACTACCCCTACAGGTTCCATCCGGTGTGACAATCACGGTCGACTCAGATGTTATCTCGGTCAAAGGCGCCAAGGGCGAACTCACCGTGCCACATCTGAGTGACGTTACTGTAACGCTCGATGGCGACCAAGCATTTGTCACTCGTAACAATGAGGGTCGCACCGCACGTGCGCAGCACGGATTGCAGCGTGCACTCCTTAATAACGCTGTCGAGGGCGTAGGTAAGGGCTTTGAGAAGAAGCTAGAAGTTAATGGAGTTGGGTACCGAGTATCTGGTGGTGGCCAAAGCCTAGAACTAGCGTTGGGATTCTCGCATCCGGTTAAATACGAAGCGCCTCAAGGCATCACCCTTACGGTTAATAAGATGGAAATCACTGTCGCCGGCATTGACAAACAACAGGTAGGTCAGGTTGCGGCAGATATCCGTGCTCTAAAGAAACCAGAGCCATATAAAGGCAAGGGCATTAAATATGCCGATGAAGTTATTCTTCGCAAGGCAGGAAAGACAGGCAAGTAATCATGAATACTCATGCTAAAAAATTACTCAATCGGTCTCTACGCAAGAATCGCGTACGCAGCCGCATACACGGCACATTCGAGCGACCTCGCCTGACTGTAACCATCAGTAATATGCACATAAGCGCACAAGTTATTAATGATGACAAAGGACATACCCTGGTTGCGGCAACAACAGTTGGCGCTAAAGCATCTGGCACCATGACAGAGAAAGCGGCAATGGTTGGTAGCGAGATTGCTAAGAAGGCCAAAAAAGCAAATATTAAGGCAGTTGTGTTCGATCGAAATGGTCGACAGTACGGCGCGCGTTTGAGTGCACTCGCCGATGCTGCTCGTAAAGAAGGTTTGGAGTTCTAAGATGGCAGAAGCAAATACCCCTGCGAAAAATGCTCGCACGTCACGTCGCCAAGCGGCTGCGCCAGCAGAGCCTAAGCAATTCGAGGAAGTTGTTATTTCAATTGATCGGGTAGCACGCGTCGTTAAGGGTGGGCGAAGGTTTCGTTTTAAGGCACTAGTGGTTGTTGGTGACAGAAAGAATAAAGTTGGCGTTGGCGTAGCAAAAGGCGCAGACGTTCAAACAGCTGTTGCTAAAGCGACAGACGTTGCTAAGAAAAATTTAATTACTATACCGATATCAAATGACACAATCCCACATGATGCAGAGGTTAAAGTATCAGGTGCGCGAGTGCTGCTTATGCCTGCTGCTCCAGGTACAGGAATTATAGCCGGCGGTGTAGTGCGATCGGTAATCGGTGTGACTGGTATTAAAAATCTGCTCTCGAAATCGCTTGGGTCAACCAATAAGGTTAACATCGCTTACGCTACTATTGACGCACTTCGCTCAATGGTACCGCGTGATGAGTGGTTAAAAGCACCAAACAATAGCAGCAAGCCTGCGGCTAAGAAGAAGGAGGCTTAAAATATGAAGTATAATGAGCTAAATCTTACGCCGAAAACTTCTCGCCGCCGTGTTGGTCGAGGTATTGCAGCAGGACAAGGGAAGACTGCGGGTAGAGGTACAAAAGGTCAAGGAGCTCGATCCGGAAAGAAATTCGGTTCTACTTTCCAGGGCGGTCAGCTGCCTCTTGTTAAATCTACGCCAAAGGTCAAGGGTTTCAAATCAACCCGTACTCCTGCACAGGTTGTATATCTCGATACCTTAAACAGTTTCGATGGAGAAGTGGCTGACAATCACAGCTTATTCGAAGCTAGATATGTGGCGACACCATTTCATGCCATCAAGGTCATAGCGCGTGGTGAATTAAAAAAGCCAATTACGCTTCGAGTTCAAGGAGCTAGCAAGAGCGTACAGGCGGCTCTAACAAAAATAGGCGGATCGTTTGAGAAAGTTGACGTACCTCTCAGACAGTCAAGCAAGGAAGCAGAGAAACATTCCTAAGCAACATAGAAGTGGTATACTGGGTAGATAGTGTACCACTTACTAATATCTGGGGCGGCTAGAAAAATATGAATTGGAAAACAATACTTCGATCACTAAACAACTGGGATATGCAGAAACGTCTTTTGACGATTCTTGGAATCATCGTGGCGTATCGGTTTTTATCCCATATTCCCGTACCACTTGCTGAACCTACTGAATTAAAAGAAGTAGTCAGTCGTATTCTTGGTAGTAACAGTTTTGGAGGGTTCTTAAACTTACTCTCTGGTGGAGCACTTTCTCAGCTTTCGATTGTGCTGGTTGGATTGAGTCCGTTTATTACGGCTTCAATTATCATACAGCTCTTAACGAAAGCAATTCCTTCGCTTGAAGAGATTCATAAGGATGGCGAGTCTGGAAGAAGAAAGCTCAATCAGTGGACGCGAATGATTACAGTCCCTCTCGCAGTAATCCAGTCTGTCGCATTTATTTACATTCTTAGACAGACAGTATTGGTAACAAGCTCAGTACAACTTGACGACCCAACAATCATGCAATGGATAGTAGCTATAACCTCAATGGCAGCAGGAGCGGTGTTATTGATGTGGTTAGGTGAGCTTGCTACTGAGCAGGGTATTGGTAACGGTATTAGCCTGCTCATTTTCGCGGGCATTATCAGTCAAGCTCCTGATACACTAGGATTTATTTGGGCGTCTCTACTAGATACATCTCAGGGCGTTTTGAATGTATTTAACTGGTTTACTATACCAATCAATCCTTTAGCGTTTTGGGTTATACTTGGAGTTTCGCTTGTATCATTAGGTGTACTGTATGCGCTAGTAAAAATAAACGAAGCGCAACGAATAATTACAATCAACTATGCAAAGAGATTACAGGGAAATAGTAGCTACGGAGGTGTTCGGAGTATACTGCCAGTAAAATTAATAACAGCTGGTGTCATTCCTGTTATCTTTGCGGTTGCATTTCTATCGCTTCCAGCTTTTGTTGGACAGGTATTGATCGCGACTGGAAATGAAAATTGGCAGGGACTCGCCAATAATCTAGTAACGTGGTTTCAGGCTCCACAACCAGGTTCATTCACGGGTACTGATTTTTCATCGTTTATATACCCGCTGACATACTTTGTATTAGTGGTTGCGTTTACGTACTTCTATACTGGTATCGTTCTGAATGCCCAGGAGATTGCTGAAAACATGCAAAAACAAGGCGGGTTCTTTGAAGGTATTCGTCCAGGACTACAGACTGAGAAATATCTTCGTACGATCGTAAACAGACTAACACTCTTCGGTTCATTTGCTCTAGGTGTTATTGCGATACTGCCATTTGTCGCCGAGTACGTTTTCGCTCACCTTGGAATCTCCGCTACGAATCTTGCTGTTGGAGGTACTGGACTTCTCATCGTTGTCCAGGTTGGACTTGAAACATTGCGCCAGATCAATTCGCGTGCACTAATGATTACCTATGACGATTATTAGATTTATGGTGTGAGTCTGGTATTCAAATTGAGCATCGCATCGCGCTACATTTTCTTGTCTACCAGATGATATCGGAAAGAGAACATGCCTTGACGAGTGGGTAAAATTCGATACAATAGTAGTATTAAAGTAGCTTCATAAAATTGCATGAAGATTTAGTGCTTAGCGCTTGCAATGCGCCTCTTGTTCCTGTATAATCTACTTCTGTTATCTATGGCGAATCAGAAGGAAGTAATCAAATTGCAAGGGAAGGTGGTGGAAGCACTGCCTAATACGCAATTTAAGGTTGAACTTGAGAATGGCCATAGCATTATCGCTCACATTTCGGGCAAGATGCGTAAGCACTACATCCGACTTGTGCCTGGTGATAAAGTAGAAGTTGAGCTAACCCCTTACGACCTCACGAAGGGAAGAATCAGCTTCCGCTTGAGAGATTAAAGTAAACGGGAGATGTCTAGAACACTATGAAAGTTCGTGCTAGTGTCAAAAAAATCAGTCCCGATGACAAGCTGGTTCGCCGTAAGGGCATCCTCCGAGTCATCAATAAAAAGAAGCCTAAAAATAAGCAGAGACAAGGATAATGGTGAATTCTTTTATGAAAGGAGATAATTAATGGCACGAATCGCCGGCGTAGTCATCCCCAGCGACAAGCAAGTGCAGATAGGACTGACCTATATCTATGGAATTGGTCCTAAAATTGCTAAGGAAATATTAACGAAAGCTAAGATTGATCCAACAACTCGAGTAAAGGATCTTACCGAAGCCGAAGAAACAAAGCTACGCGACATTATTGCCGCTGACTACATTGTAGAGGGTGACCTGCAGCGAATCGTTACTGGCAATGTTAAACGTCTCAAGGATATTAATGCGTATCGGGGTCTCCGCCACAAGGCAGGGCTCCCAGTTCATGGTCAGAGGACACGTACTAACGCTCGTACCCGTAAGGGTAAGGCAATTGCAGTGGGTGGCGCTCAACCTAAGGCTGCATCTAAGACGTAAGAAAGGAATAGAAGATGGCAGACGCAAAAACTACATCGTCCAAGAAAAAGCGCAATGCACGATCTGTTCCAGCTGGTCAGATGCATATTCAAGCGACTTTCAACAATACCATTATCACATTTACAGATAAGAAGGGGAATGCTCTTGCCGCAAGCAGCGCTGGTGCTTGTGGTTTCCGCGGAAGCAAGAAGGGAACAGCGTATGCAGCTCAAGTCGCAGCCGAAAAGGCAGCTGAGATTGCTAAATCTACATATAACCTCAGTACAGTCGACGTCTTTGTAAAAGGTGTTGGATTAGGTCGTGACGCAGCGATTCGAGCGCTTTCAAGCTTCGATATAACCGTAGATAGTATAAAAGATAAGACAGGCGTACCGCACGGCGGCGTACGACCTAGAAAGGCACGAAGGGCATAGTGTATGGCACGAGACAGATCTCCTATTGTTAAACAATCCCGCCGAGAAGGCTATGCGTTACATCCTAAGGCGCATAAAGTTCTGGCACGCAAAACTGGTATTCCAGGTGAGCATGCTCATGGTCGACAGGGTAAAACTAGTCTGTATGCTCAGCAGCTTCGTGAAAAGCAGAAGGTCCGACGCAGTTACGGGCTTCTAGAAAAGCAGTTTGCTCGACTTATGGATGAGGCTACACGCAGACAAGGTTTGGCTGGCGAGAATTTACTTCAGCTTCTCGAACTCCGAATAGATAACGCAGTTTATAGAGCTGGATTCGCAACAAGCCGAAGAGCAGCTAGGCAATTAGTGAGTCATGGTCATTTCATGCTGAACGGTCGCCGAGTAGACATCTCATCGATTCGCCTTAAAGTTGGCGATGTACTTACAGTCCGACCTCGCTCTGAGAAATCAGAATACTTTAAGCATCTCAGCGATATCGTCAACGACTCCGCTCAGGGACCACTAAGTTGGCTCAAAGTAAATCCAAGTAAATTTACTATCGAAGTCACTGGTTTGCCTAAACGAGAAGAGGCAGATCCAGATATTAACGAATCACTCATCGTTGAGTACTATTCACGATAGAGGTAAAGGAGAAAGAATGTCAAAAGCAATTCACAACCCAGCACTCGCTCGCATTGATGAAGTCAATGAGTATAGCGCTACCTTTACCATCGAACCCCTGCACAAGGGCTACGGCAACACTCTCGGCAATAGCCTTCGACGCGTTTTGATATCATCAATCGAAGGTGGAGCGATTGTAGCATTCAGGATTGAAGGTACTAACCACGAATTCTCTACAGTTCCTGGTGTAAAAGAAGATGTCAATGATATCAAGTTAAACCTAAAAGGGGTACGTCTTAAGGTACATTCCGATGAGCCAGTCGAACTTCGCCTAGAAAAGAAGGGCGCAGGACCAATTACGGCTGGGGATATCAAGACAACAGCAGACGTTGAAGTCGTAAACCCTGATTACGTTATCGCGAATATTGATGACCCAAAGAAAACAGTTGTTATGGACCTGGTCGTAGAGTCTGGTCGTGGCTATCGCTCGGTTGAAGCATCAAGCGAAATGAGGCTACACAGCGACATGATTGCACTCGACGCAAATTTTTCGCCTGTCCTCCGTTCTAGGTACAAAGTAGATAGCGTTCGTGTCGGTGAAGAGACCAATTTGGATTCAGTATCACTGTCGGTTGAAACTGACGGTTCAATAACTGCGCGTGACGCGTTTGAGCAGGCAGCCGCTATTTTGGTTAATCAATACCAGGCGCTCGCCGGTAGCACGACTGTTGAAGCCGCTCCATCTCTCGGTTCTCAAACTGACGATGACGATAGTGTGTTGGCAACCCCTATAGAAGAATTAAATTTGAGCGCTCGTACAGCGAATGCACTTGTTAATAACGATATTCGTACAGTGCAGGATCTTGTCAGCTTGAGCGAGCAAGACTTACGTGAGCTTAAGGGCTTTGGAAGTAAAGCGCTCGATGAAGTAAAAGATAAGCTAGCGGAGCTGGAGATCTAATATGCATAGACACGGTTACCAAGGGCGAAAGCTTGGCCGCGAGCGTGATCAGCGAAAAGCCCTCATAAAAGGATTAGCTACTCAGCTTGTAGACCACGGCAGAATTGAAACCACATTGCCGAAAGCTAAAGAGCTTGTCCGATATATTGAAAAATTAATTACAAAAGCTAAAAAAGGCGACCTTGCTTCACGTAGACAGGTAATAGCTGGGTTGAACACCCAGGCTGCTGCGAACAAGTTGATTGATGAGATTGCTCCACAGCTGACGACCCGTAATAGTGGTCATGTACGTGTTGAAAGAACTCGACTTCGTGTTGGCGATGGCGCTCAGATGGCAGTTATCGAGTTCGTCGATGAATTGAAGGCCGCTCCTAAGCAAGAGGCGGAGGCTTAAGTATGGTAAATGCAAAGACTTACTCACAGAAACCAAGTGAAGTTACCCGCCGCTGGGTCTTAATTGACGCTTCGGAGGCACCGCTTGGGCGTATCGCTACTCAGGTTGCAAACTACTTAACTGGTAAATACAAACCAAGTTACACCCCTCATGTTGACGGTGGTGATTATGTTGTCGTAATCAACGCTGCTGAGGCAATTGTTACCGGAGAAAAAGAAACTGATAAATCCTATTTTAGGCATAGCGGTTTCCCGGGTGGCATCAAGGAGGCTAGCTTAGCTGAGGTTCGCGCAAAGCACCCAGAACGAATCATTACAGAGGCCGTTAAGGGCATGATTCCAAAAAATAAGCTTGCCGCCGAACGCATGAAACGACTAAGAGTGTTTGCCGGAGCCGAACATGAACATGCCGCGCAAACTCCAGAGAAAGTAGAGGTTAAATAATCATGGCTGAAGCGAAATATTTCTATGGTCTAGGCCGACGAAAAAGCGCAACAGCTCGCGCGCGACTCATCCCAGGAAAAGGGAACATTTCAATTAATGGTAAGCCTGCGGCAGACTATTTATCCGATAACAAGACAATGCTTGCAGAAATTACAGACCCATTAGCACATGTTAACAAGCAAAAAGAGTACGATGTTAGTGTGTTAGTGCGTGGAGGTGGTCTTGCTGGTCAGGTTGATGCGATTAAACTGGCGGTTGCAAAGGCGCTAACAGTTGCTCATGGTGACCTTCGCTCAACACTTAAAAAGGCTGAATTCCTTTCATGCGATCCACGCGAGAAAGAGCGCAAGAAATACGGTCTTAGAAGCGCGCGTAAGCGAGAGCAGTACTCAAAACGCTAAAATTAACATTTTTTTCCAAAAAACCCACACTTCGTGGGTTTTTTATGCTGATGAATTTTGATGAGCAATAACCACCTTATTACGAATATTTATCAGGGAAAGAACGCCGGATTACATAGTAAGCCAGTATACTACTTGTGGCAGTATCGAAATAGCGTAATAGATAATAACCCGACTGGAACATTGAGTGTCAATGTAATGATTGAATTCACAAGTAGCCTTTTATTGTATATGGTTATCCTTGTGTAGTACTATGGGCGAAGAATGCAACAAAACACAGAACTCGAGAACTTTGTTAATACGCAGCTCCAAAGAGGGGTTAAGTCCGCAGAGATCCGAGAGCAACTCCTTACAGCAGGGTGGGAAGTGGAAGTTATCGACGCAGTGTTAAATATTCAATTGGTCTCTTCTGTTGCAGATGTCGCGGACGAAGAAACGAAATCATTAAATAGTGAGCCAGTTTCAATTGAGGGGGAACCTAAAAGCGACAACAATACCAACATTGATGATGAAAAGGTTCTAAATCAGCTGGAAGGAATAGTTGAATTCTCTGAGAAGGTTGTTAAATCCTCACGTCCTATAGAGCAGCCAATCGACACTACGTATGGAGTCATAAAAGCAGTCGCAGATGCATATACTGCTATTCATTCAAATTATGCTGCAGTAGCAGGGTTTACCTTACTCTACCTCATTGTTCCAGTT
>CAZKUV010000011.1:0-12429 GCA_964556075.1 uncultured Candidatus Saccharibacteria bacterium
CCGAAGATGGTATCAACTGGACACTAGAGACAGCTAGTGCCGATTGGAGCCCTCGTACATCTATGGAGGCTGTTGTGTTTAATGGCAAAATTTGGATTTTTGGCGGCTATGACGGGTCGACGAATCTTGATGAGGTTTGGTCTTCTCCAGACGGTGTCAACTGGACGTTAGAGACAAGCAGCCCAGGATGGTCGCAGAGAAGTTATCAGCAGGTCGTAGAGTTCAACGAGAAACTGTGGCTTATGGGAGGATGGAATGGTTCGCTAAATCTCAATGATGTCTGGTCCTCTGATGATGGCATCAACTGGACACTAGAGACAGCTAGTGCAAACTGGACAGCACGAAGCTACCATCAGGTTGAAGTTATGAACGGTAAGATGTGGCTCGCCGGTGGCAACAGCGGTCTTGCTGGAATAGATGACTTTAACGACGTCTGGTCGTCCGAAGATGGTATCAACTGGACACTAGAGACAGCTAGTGCCGATTGGAGCCCTCGCCAAGCACATCAATTGACCGTTCTAGATAACAAGCTATGGTTAACCGGGGGCGGAACAGAGACAGCAATTCCATACTCGGACATATGGACCTCCACTGATGGCATTAATTGGAACTTAGAGGCATCCGACACCGGATGGCATGGAAATTTCGAGCACACAGCTCTTGCTCACAACGGTAAGGTGTGGCTTATCGGCGGACATGATAGCGCTTACATGTATAACAGCGTCTGGTCACCAGACTATACGGAAATTACGTGGAATTTTAACTCATCCGTGACAAGCGGCTCCCCATTGACAGTTAATGGCAATGACCCGATTCACGACGGACACACTACCGTTGCCCAAACTTACACAGAAAAGAATCCCTTTTCAAATAGTATCGATTCAATCGACGCCGGTCAGGACGCAATGTGGGACTTTGCTCTGAAAGATACCTCAGAAAAGCCTGAGACTGTCTATTGTTTTAGAGTTGTTCAAGAAGATGGTTCGCCGATTGATTCCTATTCAGCATATCCCGAACTGTCCACCTATATCCCGAACACCGTTCCTAATATTCCAGATGACCTTTCGCAAGTAAAACTCGACGATACGGTCATCACCACCGGTGATTGGACAAATGAGAGCGCTGTTAAATTTATTGCACAAGTTAGCGATCCTGACGTAGATGATGCGCTGCAACTTTGCGTCGAGCTTCTCCCTATTGAAACTGCGTTCACCGGAGACAATGAAGAGTGCGGGGAATTCGTGCCTTACTCTGGTACTCCAGTTAGCGCCGAGATTGAAATACATAATATCTCCGAAGGCGAGTATCATTGGCGAGCCAAAGTCAGGGATGCTGATGGCCTAGTCTCAGATTGGATTAATTACGGTAATAATCTCGAGTCAGACCGGGATGTCGGGGTCGATACTTCCAATCCTACTGGAACAGTATATGATGGCTCGACGATCGGAGTTGACGCGATGTTTAATACCGGATCGCTAACAACATTATCGGCGAATTGGACGAGCAATGCTGGAATATCCGGTCTGGACGAATACGAGATATCGATTGGCACCAGCCCGGGCAATACTGATGTACTCGATTGGAAATCTTTGGGGATAAACATGTCTTCAACAGAGAGTTCACTCGAGCTATCAACTTCTGAGACCTATTATTTCAACGTACGTATAAAAGATAATGCTGGCAATTCAGTCGTTATTAGCAGCAATGGTCAGTTGGTCGCACCGATGCTCACCTTTGGCAGTTCAACAAATAACATAGATTTTGGTTCAATAAATCCAGTCAACGAAGCGAGCGTGAGCCAAACTGTTAACCTCAGCGTAACTACCAATGCTAAAAAAGGATACGCGATCTACGGAAGGGCGACCGATTTCCTAACCAGCCAATCCCTGCAAATAATTGGAATGTACAATGGTGGCACTTATGCCGCACCAGGAGCCTGGGGGCTCGGTACTGGCTTTGGATACCACTCTACTGACACCAGCGTAGCAGGGGTAAATCGATTCAACAGCGCGACATGCCCCGGAGGCGGTACCGCCCCCTGCTTTGCACCTTATTCAATGTCAGGGGTAGGAGATATCATTGCCGACGGAGGCTCCCTCCCGGACGGCGGACCAATGCACAGCGACTCACATACGATTACCAATCGAGTTTCAATCAATCCCGTCACCCAGAGAGCAGGAAAATATCAAACTACGGTACTCTACTCAGCATATGCAACGTATTAATTACTTTCTCCAGATAATAGTAGCCGGATTTTCTGCCGTGATGTTATGTTGCCTTATTATGGGACATTCAACACTTGCAGCTCAAAAAGGAGTCTCTGTCACTGCTATGCCGGCAATTTTAGATTTAGGAGGAGATCCCGGAGAAGAGCTTCCGTTTTCGTTTGTGCTCAGAAACAATAGCGAGACTGTTGCGGCAGTACGATTGAATGCGCGAGACAGTCGAGCAAGAAGTGGTCAAACAGAAGAGTTAATGCGCTCGTTGAGCGCGAAAGATTGGATTACATTTCAAATAAAAGATTTTTTGATTCAGCCTCACGAGGAACAAGAGGTAACTGGTACTGTTCGAATTCCAAATGAGTCTGGTCCTGGAGGACGTTATTCGGATATAGCCATTCAGCTTCTTGGAAGTGTAAGCGAGCAAGATATTCTTATCTCATCTCAGCCAGAGCTCGTCATTCAAATGTTATTGACTGTCACGGGTGAAATAAGTGAGGAACTTACGATTGAAGCTGCTGGGCAAAAAACGCTATTCCTCGATCGGTCAGGAGCTACAACCATTTCTACGTTTTCTATACTTAACGAAGGCAATATACATACTTCATTCACACCAACCCTGCACATGAAGAATGCCAAAAATAGCATAGCAGATGACGCAGACTCCGAAATTTTATTGCCAGGCGAAAAGCGAGTGGTCTCGTTTGCAATTCCAGACTCAGCCCAGCTACGACTATATAAGACCCACTTATCAGTAACATATGGACATAATCTAGAAGAAACAAGCCCTGAAATTAACGTATTCATCCTTCCGTTTAATCCAAAACTGCTATTACTCGGATTATGTTTACCATTAATAGCGTACGGATTTATGCGGAGGGAAAGAGTCGGGCGAGCGATTAAGATATTAAAAAGTGGAGATTATATGTTGTAAAGAATTAAGTATTATGCTTATGTATTAATATATATTGAAAAAATAAGACAGGATGATGGCAATGATAAAACTTAGAATGCAACGTTTACCAGGAATAGTTACATTAATGCTGCTGGCAACTATTCTCGTGCCGTTGGCGGTGAGTGCTGCCGATATATCTAGCGGCACCTTGCTGCTTGGCGACCCTCGCCCAGGACAATCAACGACTTATACGTTTTCCGGAAGCGGCTTTACTACTGGCACGGCAATCCGTTGCGCACAACTCACCTTCGCTGTGAACGCTGACGGATCAGGAGGAGTGCCGAGCGGCTTAACGACGACAAGTGCAACTCTAGTATCATCCACTCTAATTACAGCTGGCTCATGGACAGTAGGTAATGCAGGCGGAATCGTCCGCATTACGAACGCGAGCGGAGAAACTCCAGCAAGTACTGGCAATATCGTATGGGGAGGAATCGTAAATGGCAGCACCAGTAATCAAACGTACTATGCTCTGTTTAACACGTACACGAATGTCGACTGCTCAACCGGACCAGTTGATTCAACAGTTGTAGCGTACACATACAAAGATGGATCACTCGTAAGTCTTACGGTTGATCCAACACTCGTATTTACAGTTTCTGGTGTCGCAAATGGGCAGTCGGTAAACGGAGCGACGACTTCCATCTCATCTATGCCAACCGAAATTGATTTTGCTCGTACCGCTAACGCAACAACTAAAGGTGTTTCTGCCCACGACCTAGAAGTTGCAACTAACGCTGGTGGATTTTCCGTATATCTTCGACAAACTGGTGCCGGTCTAAGTAATGGCTCTCATACAATTAGCCCATGGACGGGCACGAATGCCAGCCCCACTCCTTTTCCTGCCGCCGGTACTGAAGCATGGGGCTATACTACCGAAGACAATACCTTAGGAGGTGGTACAGCAACCCGATTTACGTCTGCGAGCAACTGGGCGGGTATGCCAACAGTGAACGAACTCGTCATGGACAATTCGAGCGCTGGATCTCAGGAGACTCGGGTCGGCCATCAACTTGGTGTATCCGGAACCACTCCAGCGGGTAATTATACAACCACGCTAGTCTACACTGCAGCAGGAACTTATTAAATAAATTTGTACTTGATACAGGAGTGACTCCTTGATTAGTTTACGTCGCACACTCGCCGCACCGTATGCATTATTTATTAGTGCTACAGTAGCAACTGTTTTATCACTATTTTTTGCTCATGGGCTGTCGGCACAGTCGCCAGCAGATAACATAACAATCGCCGTATCACCGCAGTCTATTGATATTGCTATAAATCCAGGGCAAGCTACGACAAACATTTTTAGGCTCACTAACGATAGCGAGCAGCCAATTATTGTAAAACCCACACCTAAAAATTTCATCCCTAAAGGGAACGAGGGTGCGATTGAAATCGCAGAGGAAGATACTCCATATTCGCTTGCCAACTGGATTCAGGTAACTCCTTCCGGTGATACAACCGTGGAACCTGGACAGACAGCCGACTTTGAAGTTGTCATTTCAGTTCCCGAAAATGCGGATCCAGGCGGACATTTTGGTTCGGTCGTATTCCAGACAATACCACAGCAACGACAAGATAGCGCCGCGGCCGTCAGTCAAGAAGTTGCGACAGTCATCCTAGTCCGTGTACCAGGTGATGTAACTGAAGAACTTGCAATTAAAAGCGTAAAAGCTTTCGGCTCTCCAATCTTTGCGAGCAATACTCCAATTACAATCGAAGCTCTGGTTGAGAATTTTGGTAATGTACATCTAAAACCTACTGGTACTGTCTCGGTGACGAATGTCTTTGGCAAGCAAGTGGACAATATGGAAATCGAAAGCAATAACGTCATTCCTGGAGCTGAGCGAAAGATGAATGCTGCTTGGGAAGACCCTGGTTTTCGATTCGGTCCGTATACTGCTCGCATAACTATGGTATATGGCAAGGATAATCAAATCATTACGGCTCAAACTACATTCTGGGTTATTCCACTCAAGCAAACAATTCCTACTATTATCGCCCTAGTTGTCGCAGTTTATTTCCTCTACAAAGGCCGTCGTCGACTGGTATTGGCAGGGAAGGCGCTCGCTGGTAAAACCGGAGCTAAGTAAACTCGTGTGGAAAACGATCCGACCCTATATATTATGGTCAACACTAACAGTACTAGTAGTTGCAATAGGGTTTCTACTGACGAGTCGATCGGTTGTCGCACAGACTAGTGAAGTAAAACTCCAAATTCCAGCTGGAAGCATACAGGTTGAGGGTAAAACCAGCCCTGGCTCCCATGTTAAGATTTTTCAAAATAACAATACCGAACCTGTCGCAAGTGTAAGTGCAGATTCTTTAGGAGCTTTCAGTGCGGAATTGCCACAAGAAGATATTGGGATGGTTTCTGTTGGAGTCCAATCCACAGATATAAATGGCAGAAACACTCCAAAAGTTTTTAAACAAATCGCGGTTCTATCTCAGCAGAAGACCTACGTAACCTTCATCCTCCCACCGTCAATTACAGTCTCCCCGAGCACTGCCACTTTCGGTATTGGATTACTCATTTTTAGCGGACAAACAATTCCAGATGCTACTGTCATGATTACCATTGAGCCAAACATAACGATTACTGCGACATCTGATGGGCAAGGTAAGTTTTCAGCTCCTTTCAGTGTTTCTTCACTCCCAACAGTCGGAGTCTTCACTTTTGGTGTCGAGGTAATTGCCGGCCTTGATGAGAGTGGCTACTTTTCGGCTGGAACTATTACGATAGCCCCTCCGACACCTCCTCCAATAGAACCTCCATTACCCGGCACAGATGACCCGCATCCGAACCAACCGTCTCAAGACGTATCTCCCCCAGAAATATCATTTCCGACAGGCGAACATTATACCAGCACAGAGCCGATAGTTATCTCAGGAAGAGCTGAACCAGGCTCGATTATTACTATTCACGATGATGGGGTTGCAATAGGGTCGGTGACAAGCAACCTTGAAGGTATATGGGAGTTTTACTTTACACCATACAAGTCGAATCACAGCATCACTGTGGTGTCTTGTAAAGACACTGTCTGCAGTGAGCCGTCTCGTCCGATTGTTATACGCGGACCCGATAGAGAGAGTCGTCCATGCGGTCCATTATTCACGCTATCAGAGCACAAGCTCACTGCTTTAACAGGAGCTCCAGCTAACCTAGCAGGGCGGGTAGAGCATGGAGATGGAATAGACTTATTCATTAACTGGGGAGATGACAAGGAAGAGTCATTATCAAATGTAAATGGAAAGGTAGAACTTTCACATCCATACTCGGATGAAGGTATCTATAGCGGATACGTCATTGCTAAAGCTGGCGAGGGATGTCAAACTGCGACGCAGTTTACAGTACACGTAAAAGAGCCTCAGAATTCCGTGTCATGGCAAATTATAACCATAATAATATGCTCCGTTGCCGCGGGGATGTTATTCTTACTTATTTTATTGATACGACGACGCAAGAACAACATGACAGCGAGTTACTGACACAGTAAAATTATCCTTCAAGACGAGACTCGTAATGAGATTAGTGCGGCATCAAATAGGACAGGCTTAAGAATATTCGGCTCTCTTCGGTCGTTAGATTATCAATAAGATGGTAAAATATATGTAGGCTAAGTTACGTGGAGGTAGGATGAGAATTGGCATTGTTGCTAGTCCGCACATTCCCGTGCCACCGCCCAAGTACGGTGGAACTGAAGTTATTATTCACCACCTGATAAAAGGACTCCTTGAAGCAGGACATGAGCCCATTCTTTTCGGTACTAAGGACTCCAAGGTGGATTGCGAAATCGTTCCAATCGTCGACCAAGCGTTATACTTTCCTGAGCGACAAAACGAACTTGAAACTCACCGAAAACGCATTCAGAAATTAGAGAGAGATACTGCAAAAAAGATACGGTCGTATCTCCCAAATCTAGACATCATCCACTCGCATGGGTTCGATTTAATTGATTTCCAGGACTTTCCTAACTTAACTACACTTCATGGTCCAGTCGATTTTAAGGATCTGGCATATTACCTGGCACGAAAAAATCTGTATTATGTTTCGATCTCAAAGAACCAACAGGGGACATTACCTGATCTTCAGTATGTTGGGGTGGTCTATAACGGGGAAAATCCGGCAGATTTCCCATTCGTTGAAAAACCAGACGATTACGTGTGCTTTCTCGGCCGATTCGATCACGAAAAAAATCCTCACCTTGCAATCGAGCTCGCAATCAATCTAGGGATTAACATCAAGCTCGGCGGTAAGATTGACTTTCAAGGTGAGGAGTATTTCGAAAAATATATAAAGAAGTACCTTAATCATCCGCTCGTAGAATTCCTCGGAGAACTCGGCTTTGATGAAAAGGTGCAATTGCTTTCCCGCGCCAAGTGTAATCTGCACCCGACAAACTTTAGAGAACCGTTTGGTTTATCGGTTCTCGAAGCAGCATATTGTGGAACTCCGACTCTCGCAGTCGCGCGAGGCTCTATGCCCGAACTTATTGAGCCAGAACGTACAGGAATGCTTGTCGAGGACTTCATTGAAGGATATCACCAGATTCAAAAATGTTTTGAGATGAATAGGAAATATATCTCGGAAAGAGCGCGAATTCTCTTTAATTACCAGACAATGACAAAACAATATATCAGTGCCTACGAAAAAGTAATAGATATTTTCAATACGCGTAAAGATCAAGACAGCGTCATTCGGTCTCTGGCAAAGGAGACCGAGAGCAAGCTTGAAACCATCTGGAGCGAGACGCACGAAAATCTGCCTAATACAAAGTCAAGTAACGACACTAATACATAACACGTCTGAGAATATTAAATTTTTAAAGGCTATAGAGTTGCTGTCGAAGGTGTCAAGCCCCTTGCTGTAGCGGCTTCAGCATTCACAAAGCGAGACTTATTTGCTCTTGCCAATCCCAACTCGACAATTCGCAGAATCATATCTTCGTATGGTATTCCTTTATTTAAGGCGCATGCTTTCGGGAATGAACCATAATTATTGATTAAGCTTGGAATTAGATTTGCCTCAAGAAAGTATGGAATACCGTTCTCATCCATGCGTATATCTATTCGTCCATAGTCGCGTCCGCCTATTGCCTTGAAGGCCAGGACAGCCTCGTCTGCGACAGAACGCTTCGTATCTTCGTCAGCGACAGCAATTGCTTTTTCGGCATTTGCCGATTTTATCGCGCCACCAAGAATACGCACTCCTTTGTTGTCGACTGGAGCTATCAACTCAATCGGCATAGCGGAATACTCAGGCTTGTCCCTTGACCTTAGTATAGCCACGCTAAACTCTCGCCCGGGAAGGTATCGTTCAATCAAAGCTGGCGATTTAAGTTTCTCTGTAATACTATTTACTTTTCGCTCCAATTGAGCAAGATTGTAGACAACAGAATTAGTATCCACGCCAAGCCCACCCCCACGATTAAGGGGCTTTACAAAAAGCGGGAACTCTAGATGACAGTACCCTTTTTTAATAGTCTGATTGACGTCGATAACAATAAAATCCGATGTGCGCACCCCTGCGTTCGCGACGGATTGTTTTGCTAATGACTTATCTAATTCTCTCTTGTGCGCAATTGACGGGGATCCTGTTGTGACTATATCATGCGCTTCAAGATAATCCGCTAACCATACTTTGTTACCCTCTTCGCTTCCCTCAGAGGAATTCGACGGAACATACTTCATACCCAATAAGACTACGTCCGGTTTTTTCGCAACAAGCGCTTCAAGATCCGAAACTGAATCTATAAGTGATATCCCGACCTTTTGATAATATTTGGACAGAACCCTATGTATTGCATGCCGAGATTCTTTACTCATTGAGCTGAGCTGAGAGATAGAGGAACTGACAATTTCAATATGACGGGCTACCTTCACCATATCTAATAGTCCTTTCTTTTTGTCTAGTAATAGAGGCTAATGCGCCTAAGAGGTATGACACCGAATGAGTTCATACCCGAAGAGAAGCAGTTACACTAACTTGCTAAAATTAATTATACCATAAATCTAATAATACAGAAAATGGATGATGGTCTTATATATTGAAGTTTAAATAGTACCTTGCCAAGGAGTTTGAAAGAGTGATACCCTAAGGGTACTTATGCATAACCACTATGCCAATCGCTCGCGCGGATTTACAATCGTTGAACTACTTATCGTCATCGTCGTCATTGCTATATTGGCAGCGATATCTATGGTAGCTTACAACGGTATTCAAAATAGGGCTCAAGAAGCAAGTATAGACGCTATGCTGACACAGACAGCGAAAAAAATAGCGCTCTATAAAGCAGAGCAAGATTCTTATCCAGCATCGCTTGCTGACGCAGGCATCCAAGAGACGAGTGACGCAACGTATGACTATTCGGCAAGCGGCAATGGCTACTGTGTGTCGATTGCTTTGGGAGAGTTAACCCGATTCGTATCATCGTCGCAGCAATCACCAACCACCGGCAGCTGTGAAGCCGCGCTCTCGAAGTGGACTTATACTGGAGGCATAACCTACGACGGCACAACTGATCAAATTCACCTCAATTCCTCTACGACTGGTACAGCTACTGCACCGCTCGTTGCTACTCAGGGCAGAGCTAGAGCCCGCATATCCCTGGAAACGTACGCAACAATTCCCTCTGGCTATAGAGATCCTAACTCTGGCTTACTTTTGAGGTCGACCTACTACGCGAGCGATAAAATAACAACCGCTCAAAACCCACAAGGGTATTCCTCGAATGGTAACGGTACTTGCGTATCAACGCTAAACACTTGGAGCGCATGCTCATTCACTGTTAATACTGGACCTAATGTGTCATGGGTTAAATTTGTTATCGACACTACTGGGTCAACGAGATATTCTAGCGACAATATAATCCGGAATGTTCAGATAACTATCCTCGATTAATTTTTCAATATAGACATATATTTATTCCATTTATGCTTGCAAAAAGTCGGTAACATGATAGAATTCTTGCAGCATGTCACGTGGCATGTCTTCGTTCTTTTTAACAGAAGATGAGGTGAATAATGCGATCGGTTGCATTTCTCGCTGAGATTTCAGAAATCGAGGAGTCCCTCGATCATGTCGGGGCGGCCAGAACGGAAGCCTGTCAGCGAGTAAAGGATCACAAAATCGCCCTCGCTCAAGCACGATCAGACGTTCGCACCGCACAAGCTGCAGTGAAGGAATGGAAAGCAAACCTTACCGAACTACACAGTGTGGAATCGATGTTTCGTGAGAGCGGGGAAGAACTTTTCCGCGATCTTACGGTAAAGACCGAATCGCTCGAAATCGTCGTGAGAGCATTTCGGGACGCTGAGTGGCTCGCTCACGCCAATGGCGACCATATGCTCGCAGAACAATATGGCCACTTCGGTAATCAATGGGAAGAAGAGCTGCACGCAATTAATACGTGGAGATCTCTCTTGACCCACGTGTGGTCGGTCTTCGGCGAGCTGCTTAACGAGGCGAGGGTCGAACTTCGCATGGCCAGGCAGAGTCTAAAATCCGCAAAGGGGGCAGTGGCCTCAGCAGAAACCGCATTGAGGCGGAGCTCCCAGCTCTACCAGGCAGTATGCTCGCGACACGAGGCACTCTGCCAGGAGTACAACCAACGGCTTCAGTCCTCTGAGGCCAAGGCGTGTATTACCACCGTGGCTTTCAAGCCTCATCTGGCAAGTACGGGATAATCCCGTCTCCGAGAAGATCGAAGCTACCCCCGGCTATTTAGCCGGGGGCTTTTTTCTACTCCAAGAACGACTCGTTAGGCGCATTACTCCCACGAATTGCAGGAACATTAGTTACGTAATTGATTGCGCCACAGCTTCAACTACCCCATCATCAAACGGCCCTGGGATTATTTTATCCTGAGCCGGATTTGTTACAAGCGCCGCCAACGCTTTTGCCGCCGCTATCTTATGATTATCCGTAATTTTCGTCACGCTATTATCTAGCGCACCTCTAAATATCCCAGGGAAACCAAGTACGTTATTTATCTGATTCGGGTAATCACTTCTACCCGTAGCAATTACAAAAGCACCCGCTTCAATTGCATCTTCAGGCGTTATTTCTGGATCTGGATTGGCCATCGCAAAAATAATCGGCTTATCTGACATCGAACGGACCATATCTTTCGTGAGCAAACCAGCTTTCGACACACCAATAAATACGTCAGCACCCTCAACCGCGTTTCCTAGCGTACCCGTCCGATTTCTGGTGTTAAGTTCGGCAAGCTCCAGTTTTTGAGGAGTTAGGTCCTCTCGATCAGTGCTAATAACACCTTTGCTATCAACCATTACGATATCCTCAGCGCCGTACAGCGCGAGGAGCTTAGCAGTGGCTATACCCGCTGATCCTGCACCGGCTATCACGATTCTCAGATTCTTCACGTCCTTACCAGCAAGTTTGGCCGCGTTTATTAGTCCAGCCAGTGTTACTACAGCAGTACCATGCTGATCATCATGAAATACAGGGATATGTAGGGACTCTTTTAACCGGGCTTCTATTTCAAAACACTTCGGGGCTGCAATATCCTCGAGGTTAATACCACCAAAGCTTGGCGAAATTCGCTCGACGGTCTCCACAATTTCATCTACAGTGTGAACGTTTAAGACGATAGGCACGGCGTCAATCCCGGCGAAATGTTTAAATAACATTGCTTTGCCTTCCATAACGGGCATAGCACCTTCAGGACCGATATCCCCTAATCCTAAGACAGCCGAACCATCAGAAACCACCGCAACGAGATTATTTGTCCACGATACTTCACGCAGACGCTCTGCCGATCCTGTAGCATAGCGAGAGGCTTCGGCAACTCCTGGTGAGTAGAATTGCTTTAACGTTTCCGGAGTCACCTCCCCACGTAACGCGGTTGTGATTTTGCCTTTTTTCGATTTATGCAGCTGCAAAGATTGTTCATATATATCCATGACATCAGTATACCCGAAAGTGGCAAAATCACCGTCCGATAAACGAGGTTCCGTAGTCCACATTATATCTTAAGCAATACATACTCCCCTATTTGACAAATGTGTATCGTAACGTCGAGCCATAGGCTAGATAAGTACGTCGAGGAGGGCACCTGTAATATCCGGAGCAAAGAAAAAAGGAAGCTGTAGCTTCCTGAAGTACATCGGAGTTGAATAGGGTAAAAATGGAGAGGCGCTTTGCCTGATTCGAGGAGGGAAGGTTCAGAGTTTTACCCTCCGAACCTTCCCAGGTGCGACAGATCAAAATCTCAACAGATTAACTCTATA
>CAZKUV010000011.1:12439-17948 GCA_964556075.1 uncultured Candidatus Saccharibacteria bacterium
GTCCGAAAATCTGTAAATGTGGCCAGCTCGTGCCTTTTCCTTGGCAACGAGCCACCGTATCGCCAGAGCTACGTCCCGGCGATCTACCGAAAACCCCAAGTGGGCTCCTCGGTGGCGAAGGCGAAGCGCGAGCTGGTCGCAAAGGGCAAGCCTATCGCTTGCCTCGATCATGGGGTATTCGGTCTGCATCAACTTGAATACCTCTTGTGCGACTCTCTCTCGACGCTCTTTTCGGGTAAGCTGGGGCATTACGCCTCTCCTTGTGTGGTCCGCGGTTTTACCGCGTCCTCAAGTCTGCGACGGTTCGCAGACCTGTGCGCGTAGGTGCCTGCAGGCTCCTACGATAAATCAATATTATACACTACAACTGAATGGTTTGCAATTGTATGTATAGCATGGTCTCATAGTACAATAGGATTACATGACTAACGCCGTAAAAACTGGATTTCAACAGTTGCCGATACTGGAATGCAAGGACCAAATTCTCGATGCTGTTAAAAATAATCAGGTCGTCATACTCACAGCCGAAACTGGAGCGGGCAAGAGTACACAGGTACCCCAGTATCTTGCTGAGACTGGGTTTAAAAAGGTGATAATAACACAACCTCGAATATTAGCCGCTCGTAACCTCTGCTCTCGCGTCAGAGAAGAATGGGCAGAACGAAACCTCGAAGATAGCACAAGAATCGTTGGGTATCGAACCGCTCACGAACGTGACGATGATTCCGACAATACCATTCTCTTCTGTACTGATGGCTTACAGCTCGTACGCGAGCTGACAGGTAGCGGTACGTCCTCCATGCAGGTACTCGTTCTTGACGAGATACACGAGTGGAACGAAAACATGGAGGTACTTATCGCATGGTCGAAAAAACGTTGCGAGGAAGATCCGCATTTCAAGGTCGTGCTCATGAGCGCGACTATTGAAGCGGAAAGTCTGTCACGATATTTTGGTGGCGCCGCCATTATTACAGTGCCAGGGCGAAGCCACACAGTAACCAAACGAAGCGGTAGCGACCTCATCCAAGAAATTATCAAACAAATTGATGCCCCCGAACCAAGTAATATACTTGTTTTCTTACCAGGCAAAGCTGAAATTGAAAATGTCGCGGAGGTCATCAAAAAGAAAGCACTCTTATCCGGCGTTCCTGTCATACCGCTCCATGGTCAGTTAGAACCAGAGGTACAGCAGCGGGCGTTTGCTCATTATCCAACAGGTAAAGTTATCTTATCGACAAATGTCGCCCAGACGAGTGTTACGATTGACGATATTGATGTCGTGATTGACTCTGGACTCGAACGTCGTGCGGAAGTTAGAAACGGTGTCGAAGGACTATTTATCGCCGAAGTCTCTCAGGCCGACTGTTTGCAACGAGCAGGAAGGGCGGGGAGAACAAAAGAAGGAATTTATATACTAGCGCAGTTCGACCAACTGCCGTGCAACCCAATTAAAAAACGCCCCGAGTATGGCGTACCAGAAATCCTCAGGAAACATATTGACCGACTTGTACTGAGGCTCGCAAATATTGGTATAGACATCGAAGACCTAGTCTTTTTTCACTCGCCAAAGCCAAATGCAATCAGGCGGGCTAAATCCAAGCTAATAACACTGGGAGCGTTAACAAAACAGGGCACCGTGACAAACATCGGACGAACAATGGAACGTTTTCCAGTCGAGTCTGGGTACGCACGGATGCTGGTAGAAGCTGAACGGTATTCTCCAGAGATTCGAGCGAAGTTGGCGGCTATCATAGCGATTCAGGAAGTAGAAGGGATAGTAAAGAATGGCACACGATATATGGGTTGGAGACAATTCACGGATCAGACTAGCTCCGATCTACTCGGACAGTATGACGTATATCTAGCGCTCCCAGGAATCGATCCTATCGATTACGAGGAAATCGGGATAATTGCTAAAAACATATCAAAAGCCGATGAGGTAAAAGACAGATTATTTCGCGACCTTGGACTTGAAGGCGCAATACTAAGCCCAGTAACAGAAGAGGAGTCGGAACCATTGCTTCGCTGTATTGTTGCAGGACAGCTCGACCAACTGTGGGCTGTGCAGCCGAACGGTGAAGTCATACATCTAGGGACCAGACAACGACGAAAACTCTCCAGCGGAACAATTGTAAAACACGCTAGTGTAGTTGCTGCGACCCCGTTTGACCTTGAAGTTCCTACGCCAAAAGGACTCCAGACTCTACATCTCGTAACGGACGTGACCGCCCTTAACCCGATTTGGCTCGAATCACTTGCACCGCACTTATTCGAAGTTAGGCCGGGTAAAGTGTACTACGACCCAAAGTATGGCACACTCGCCATCAGAACACATCTCCAGTTCGAAGGCCATTCACTCGAAGCAGCTGGCACTCCACTACTTGAGCATACTCCTGAAAATGAGCGATTATTCATTAAACAATTCGCAATTTGGGCACATGGACAACTTGAAATCGAACGCGACCGACTTCAGTTACTCAATTCAAGGCATATCCCGAAAATACCCCTTGACCATGTTAGAGAACGCGTTCGTCGTCAGGCAGAAGGAATAATTTCGATACACGAACTTAATAAGAAGCAACAATTCGAACTAAAGAAATTGGGGAAGCTGGAATCTTATGTTGGTAAGAAATTTATGCGTCAGTTGACAACTTCGTGGGTCGGGAAAGCAACACCAAAGAAGCGTCGGTTCGGCTGGAGAACTTATAAACGACGCTATAATAGACGTAAAGACGTATAAAGGAGATACATGAAACAGCCTGAGCCGATCGAGGTGAGACTCGATAAAATCGTTGGAGGTGGTCAAGCGCTTGGGACTATGCCAGACGGTCGCAAATTGTTCGCATGGGGTGGATTACCCGGCGAACTGGTTCGCGTACAGATTACTAAAAAGAAATCGTCCTACCTCGAAGGCATTGTCACTGAGGTGATTGAACCGAGCCCGGAGCGATCCGAACCTCTCGACGCAGATAGTTACCTCTCAACCAGCCCATGGCAAATAATGACGTTCTCCGCGGAGCAGCACTATAAGGTAGAGCTTGTTCATGAAGCCTTTAAACTCCACCAGTTAACACTTCCCGAATCAACCGAGGTATACACAGACGGGCGCCAGTATCGATACCGAAATAAAGTTGAATTCAGCTGGTATAGTGAACATACCTCAGATCCTGGGAGAGAGACCCTGGAATTAGCCTTTTACAGACGAGGATCTAAAGGAAAAATCATTATCCAAGACTCAGCGTTACTACCCGAAGGGGTAGTTCGGCTAGCACACGCGATTAAGAATACTCTCTATTCCCAAGGAGTTACCGCGAGGCAACTTAAAACCCTCCTTATCCGAAGCGACAAAAACGGAAATTGCGTTTGGCAGCTCTACGTCAAGGATACACATTTTGCGCACACAGACACTCTTCTCGCATCCAATCTGCCGGCACGTGGAGGAGAAGTCATATTTAGCAATCCAAATAGCCCAGCTAGTGTAATTAGCGAACGACTTGGAAGCACAGGAGAGACTATATTGAGCGATACTTTGCTTGGCGTCCCGTTCCGGTACGCAACAGAAGGCTTTTTCCAAGTCAACCTACCCGTCTACGAGCAGTCCCTTCTGGATATACAGACATGGATACGTGACACCGATAAACAAGTTGTCGACTTGTATTCGGGCGTCGGCTCCATCGGTCTTACAATCGGTGGTCAAAGGGTTACGCTCGTAGAGAGCAACGAACATGCAGTTCGAGAGATGAAGCAAAACATAGAAAGACTTGGGATACAGGCAACCCCGGTGCTTGCGACCAGTGAAGAGGCTCTTGAATATATCACGGGAGATAAAATTATCATCGTTGATCCACCGCGAGCAGGGCTACATACCGATGTGATACACAGATTACTTGAAGCTCACCCCGACAGAATCCTATATCTGAGCTGTAACCCGACCACACAGGCCAGGGATATCAGTTTACTGCATTCTAGATATGCAATTAGCTTCAATCGTGGCTATAACTTTTTTCCTCGCACTCCACATATCGAGCACTTGGTCGTGCTTGAGGCGAAATAACTGTGGTTAATACTGTCCTTGACCCGAGAATAAGAGCATAGTACAGTGAGCATAAGCATGATACAGAAAAGTACTCACTCGACTCTTGCGGTACTAATTGTCCTTGTGGTGATACTAGGTATTAGCGTGTTCTCAATCGTTACTTTCCGAAGTGTTGGCAGAGAAATACGAGATGTAAGCCGCGGTGTCACTGCTGTTAGACTGAGTCAAGCTCTTGAGAGGTATTATCACCAAAACGGTGAATACCCATCAGTAGCCAGCCTTGTTAATGCTATCCCGGGCAACACAATCCAGCTAGTAGCATCTAGGATATCACTATCTCCTACGCAGTTACGTATGCCGCAGATGTCAGATACAAATGCAAACATAATCACTGCTGGTCCAGAACCAACCGTCGACGCCATCGTCTATATTGCCGAGAGTGACGATGATAACGATCAGTGTCAAAACAACCCGGCAAGTGGATGTGCTCGATTCCGACTACAATATAAGGAAGAATCTGGACAAATAAAAACTATTAGAAGCCGCCACAATACTAAAACTAGTCCGCGCGGTACCGCCGTACATACTATATCACCACCGTCTTCACCGGCGGTCATAGCGCTGCCATGGGACGGTACAGCCATAACATTCGATTGGGATAATGTAGCATGTCCGCTTGGCATGTCGGCAGAATATCTCAGGGAATGGTCGCGAGAAGGGTACGCATCTGGAGCGTTAGATCCAGTTACGACTACCGGATATACTATCTACACGAACCTTCAAGGATTTGAATATTCAATTAAAGTTCAAGCTCGTTGTGTCAACGACCATACGTCGACTGACTGGAGCGCTCCTGAGATAGTCAGAGTTACTACCCCAATCAAAGCTCCCAAAGCACCGGTAGAGTTGAATGTCCATACGCCAGCTGATCAAGATAGCGTTTCCTGGACCTGGAAAACACCGTCTTGCGGAGCAGGGTTGAGAGCCGTCTCGACAGGGCAGGTACTTGCTTTTCCGAGTTCTTCCGGGAATATAGATAACGCGATAGAAATTAACGAATTTGGTCAATCGTTGGGTGACCCAGAGACTTCAAGCTATTCCATTGCAACTTCAAGGATCCAGAGTGGACATTCTGTAGTGATGAAAGTTCGTTACACCTGCATAAACGAAGTAACTGGGCGAATCGGCGACGCAGGGCCGTTCGGAATTAGTCCTGAATTCGTTGTAAGTTAAGGAGATAGTACATGGGAAAGAAACGAGACAAAAAGAGAGCTATCATAGTAATTGTCCTCATCATGGTTCTGACCATTGCGGCAACGGCAGCTGTTCTTAAAATGACGGACCCTCTCAACTTTAATACGCAAACGTCCGAGGATCAGGAAGAAGAAAGGGGAAATTATGCGGAAGATGCCGACTCAATACTTGATTCAGCAGAAGCAGCGTTATCAGAAGGTCGTTTTGATGACGCGGCAC
>CAZKUV010000012.1:0-17552 GCA_964556075.1 uncultured Candidatus Saccharibacteria bacterium
TCCGAGGTAGTCGACGCTCAGGAAAGCGTGCTCCTAACGCTTGAAATCCCGCGCACCAACGACAAATCGGAATTTGCCGCCGAGCAGATGTTCGCCAGTCTTCACGGTATTCTCCGAGACAAGGACGAACTGCGTCGTAACTTTGGCATGCAGGAGCATTTGAGCTTTGAAATCGCGTCGGTCAACGGTAGGATTCAGTTCTTCATTTGGGTGCCAAAAACCCTACAGAGCTTCGTAGAAAGTCAGATTTACTCGCAGTATCCAACCGTGCAGATACATACCGCTGACGAGGACTACGTCACCCACGAGCGTGACCATAGCGTCGCGTGCACCGCCGAGCTTAATTTAATTGACAGTGAATTCCTCCCGATTAAGACCTTCCAAAGCTTCGAAGTTGACCCGCTCGCCGGTATTACCGGTACGCTCGCCAAGCTCGAAGCCACCGGGGAAGAGCTCTGGATCCAGGTGCTTGTCCGGCCGATCGCCGACGATTGGCATAAGGCGGCTTCGCGCTGGATTGACACGGTCAAAAACGGCAATCCGTTCGGTTTTTTAACGGGGCAGGGTAGTTTCAACTTGTCCTGGCTCGCGGCGCTCGTCACCGCGCTGTGGCAGCCACCTGAAAACGGCGTTGGCGGTTCCGCGCCCAAAGAATTATCGGACCGTGAGAAAACTCGTATCGCCGAAGCTGAGAAGAAGGCTACCAAGCTTGGATACCAAACCAAGATCAGGTTCGTCTATATAGGTGAGAGCAAGGAAAGCGCCAAGCTACGTCTACAAGGATTAGTTGGAACGTTTAAGCAATTCAACAGCACCAACTTAAACGGCTTCAAGCTGGGCAAAATGAGCTTTCTTAAAGAAGACGTTATTCGCTACCGTGCCCGCCTGTTTGATGACCGTGGCTTCATCCTGAACATCGAGGAGCTAGCTTCGGTTTTCCATCTGCCGCACACCAACGTGGAAACACCGAACATTGTCTGGGCGAGCAGCAAGACCGCCGAGCCGCCCTCCAAACTCCCAGTCATCACCGGAAACGAAGCGATTGACGAGAATATTAGCGCATTCGGTCTGACGAACTTCCGTGGTATCAACCATCAGTTCGGCATGCTGAGAACTGACCGATCCAGGCACGTCTACATTATAGGACAAACCGGTACGGGTAAGTCCGGTCTCCTCGAACTATTTACACTTTCGGACATCTTTCACAATCAGGGATACGCCATTATCGACCCGCACGGCGATTTCGCGATGGACAACCTACGCTTCATACCCGAATCCCGCCTTCAAGACGTCATCTACTTCAATCCGGCCGACACCGCCTATCCGCTCGGGTTCAACCCGTTGGAAATTACCGACCCATCGCAAAAAAGCAATACCTCGAGCGAAGTCATCGGCGTCTTAAAGCGCCTCTTCGGCGAAATGTCCTGGGGACCGCGTCTTGAGTACATTCTGCGCTACACACTGCTCGCGCTCCTCGACCGACCGAATGCTACCATGCTGGATATCACCCGCATGCTGACCGACAAGAAGTTCCGCGAGGAGACCCTGACATACTGTCAGGATACCGTCGTGCTTCAGTTCTGGTGCGTCGAATTCGCCAGCTGGAACGACAAGTTCACCGCCGAAGCGATCGCGCCGGTACTCAATAAAGTCGGCGCGTTTACCGCTAACCCGGTCATTCGAAATATCATCGGTCAGCCAAAGTCGACGTTTAATATTCGCGAGATTATGGACAACGGCCAGATTCTTGTCGTTAATCTCTCAAAAGGCCTGCTCGGAGAAGACAACGCCTCCATCCTCGGCTCGCTGCTCGTAACCAAAATTCAGCTCGCTGCCATGAGCCGAAGCGACATTCCGAACATCAAAGATAGGCGTCCGTTCTATCTCTACGTCGACGAGTTCCAGAACTTCGCGACCGATAGCTTCGCCACGATTCTATCCGAGGCGCGAAAATATGGTCTCAATCTAACCGTGGCAAACCAGTATATCTCACAGATGAGCGAAACTGTTCGTGATGCCGTCTTCGGTAACGTCGGCACCATGATAACCTTCCGCGTCTCAGCCGATGACGCCCCGATTCTCTCGAAACAATTCGAACCACAATTCGAAGCCCTCGACCTCCTGCAGATGCACAACCGCCATTTCATCCTCAGCATGGTGATAAACGGCGAGAAAACCCCGGCGTTTAGCGCTACCACATTGACTCTGCCGACCGCTCCGACCGACAATACTCCGAAGATTGTTGAGAATACGCGGGCACGGTATAGCCGACCTCGCGCCGAAGTTGAAGCTGAGATCGCCGACGCTATCCGGGTCCCAGCGAACCTTCAGAAGAAAACTCAGGGCGGGCAACAGCCTCAAAAACAAGTCCAGCCGGCCGCTCCATCTCAGGCACCTGCACCAGCCGCTCAAGCGCCAACCCAACAAGGCGAAGAAACGCCAAAACCGAAGAGGAAACGTACGAGAAGCAGGAAGAAGAAATCACAGGCAACGATCGACGCCGCCGAAACCAAACCTCAAACCGAAGCCAAAAGCGAGGAACACCGCGTACGGCCAACGACTGAAATCAAGCCAGAGAAAGCGAAGCAGGTGTCTCCAAAGAAAGACGACAAACCACAAAAGACGCATCAGGAAGATCCAACCATACTTCGACTCCGCTAATTGCTTTACAGTAGTAAATATGGTATAGTTTTCTAAATACTGTATAACCATGTAGTGCCCCACATATCCCGAATGTATACACCATACGAGCGCGAACCGAAAAGACCGCGGAATAAATTCACTGACGCCTTAACCCATTTACTTAGAGAAAGTCCTTGGGTCGACGACCGGTTCGACGATATGAGGGCCGCTAAACAACTGCGTGAATACACCAGAAATCCAAACACCCAAACCTTTAACGAGCTCTACGACCTTGTCACGTTTGCGGATAATGACATCAGGCAGTCGATTCACGCCATCACCGCGTATTACGACAAAGACGAGGACCGCGAGCTACTCGAGGCAGACTACACCGAAGCGGTCGAGGAGATTATTACGGATATCGACTCGTATGACCTCGCCCACATTGCCAGAACCATTCATCTCGCACTCAAGACATCAGATTGGCAGTTCGTACACGCCGTAGAGACACTTAACACTAAACTTACCGACAGTTACGGACACCTGCCAGAGGACGTCCGCCAACAAATCTACGGCTTTCACGACGCTCAAGCGGCAATTCATCTCTACATGTTCGCGTACATGAACGCCAGGGAAGGGGCGATGAGTCACGCCGGAGGCTCCGACTCACTTCATTTAGAAGACAGTACGGAACTCGAGCGGTACGATGCTTCCTTTGATTCATCACTCGATGAACGGGAGGATGAAGAAACGCCTAATACAAACATTTCACTTGCGCTTGAACTGCTACTCGATAGAAGATCATACAACGTAGAAGAGGACGTCGACGATACCATCGCAGAACGGTTATATAAGTTAACAGCCGACCCAGCTGATGATACGCTCGCCGACGCCATCCTAGAGGAAATACTTTCGGATACCGATGACGTTAAGGTTCATATTGACATCGCGGTGTCGGATATACAAAGCAAGGATTCGGACACCGCCCGCTCGGACTATATTGCGAGTCTCGCTAGCTTTATCGAAAACAGGAATGACGACTTCAGTACGCTTCTTACGCTAAACGCGGTAAAGTTAGCGAAGAAGCTCAAGGCATGGGAACTTACCGACTCCGTCGACGAGCTTCTTACCAATATCGAGCCGCTCCTAGCTAACGACGAAGAAGGCAAAGTGTTCCTCCTCTTAGTTGAGGCGGCCACGCAGTTTAAAGCAGACATGGAATACGACCGGCTGCGTGTATTCCGAGATTTTATTAACTCATTGGATTAAGACCGAAGCAGGGGACTTTCTCCTGATTTGCCCCGCAATTCTACCTGTGCTACCCTTGAAGAATGAGAAGAAGCACAAGCGGTTTCACGATAGTGGAACTTCTGATAGTCATCGTCGTTATCGCGATTCTCGCAGCCGTTTCTGTGGTCGCCTACACGGGCATCCAAAACAGAGCGAATGACTCAGCCATCCAATCGGATCTCCGTAATCTCTCTATGAAAGTAAACGAGTATTACGCGTTACACGGCGAGTATCCAGCAGGTGGCGGCAACCCACAACCCGCTTTTTTCTCGGGTATCCGTTTCGCACCCAGCAAAAACGCATACTACAAGGGCGTAAATAACCTATATTACTGCGGCATTCCTTCAGGCAGCAACGCTGGGTATGGCGTCGCAGCCAGAAGCGCCTCAGGTAAGATTTTTGCAATCGTCAATGGCAGTTTCTTTACGTACCCGAACACGACTTGGAGTACAAATACTGTCATCTGCGGCAACCTCGGCATCAATACGTCTGATCCTCTATATAACTTCGCCTGGGGTCAAACAACCGCCAACGCGTGGAACGGTTGGATCGACTAATGTACACACTTGGCATAATTGATTGGCTTATATAGTTCCTTCTCTATACGGTCGAGGAATCAACAGGGAAAGAGTTATTCCCTGTGCGTGAATTGTCAGGCATAATATTCTGTTCGACCAAAATAGAACATATTTGGAACGTTTGAGATACCCAGCCAGGCAGATTGGTTTGAATTATTACATCCAGTAACAATCTGAAATATTCACGAATTCATAAAAAACCAACACGTAGACCAAGGCAAGGCACAAAGCCAATCGAAATAGGGACATGGCACAAAGAAGGGCGGAAATACAATTCAACCAGGCGAAAAAATGAAAGAACAATACAAAAAGGGAGTACTAAGTTAAATATAAATTATGGGTCGCACAATGTACCTTTTACGACGTTGGATATGGCTATATAAGATGAATATAGACCCATCCGACTACGGCCAATAATCATGGGTTAAGCCGCCTGAGAGAGTAGTACTGCCGTCTTACATAGTACATACTCACTTATCGCATTACGATTAACATGTAACGTACATATCATTCATGGACGACTACGACCGACCCAGGCCGGTAAGCCAGACACCGGAGCGCGTGTCAGCCACACTCGTCGTAGATTTATCCACAAAGATATTTTGACTTTTTTTGTTTATGATATTTTGACTATGCTTTTCCCCACTTCTCTACCTCTCTTCCCTCCGATTTGCTTTTTTGTTGTTTCTGTTCCCTAGTATAGTTTTTTGCCCTATTCTACAATCGAACAGAATTAGAACATTTAGCATTCCCCGCTTTGTCCATTCTTTTTCACGCTACGGACGCTACCTATAGAATGCCCTGCCGCTGACTCGGACATCGACATATTCCGGGGTTAGTTCCCTCGCCTGCATCCACTGGTGGGCGCGTACCATATCTTCGACGCCCTCCCCTGCCGGACGGTCGCTCGTAAACTTGAACGGATACCCGACACCCTCGACATAGACATTAATCTGACGAGTCATACCCTCGGGAATCACGATATTCGTAATAGTGTAGCCTTGTGCTTTGGCAAGCCCAATCACTTGACCGATAAAGCCCATAAACCGATTGCTCATCACCGTTTGTCCAGAGGAAGCGGTAAGCCCGCTCTGATCGCTTATCTGCAGAGAGGGCGACGAGAAATAATTCCGCTCGAACGGAATTCCTTCGGCGTCAACATAGAGCTGTTGACCCCCGATCTCCCAAGAGGCGATTGGTTCTCTGAAGCTAACTTCGAACAGAGACTTACCAAATCCCGCCGACCCCCGAAGCGTCACATTCTTTACCTCGGGAGCGACGCTTTGTACATATCTGCGCAGGGTATCAATGTTTGTGAACATTCGCCAACGCTCGCTAAGATGTTCGGAGAAGTACCCGTCGATCGCTTCGGCGTATACATTGTCAGGACGAATCGACGCGTCAGGTGTCACGATGACGACAGGGTCGGCCGTAAACTGGCTAACCAGCACGTAGAGCATCGTCGATACTAGACAGACCGCCAGAAAAATAGCCGAGAGCTTACGGCGTTTCCGACTCAACTCATGCGCGTGTACCCTGGGCGACTTAAGGTCTGCTTGAAATTCTCCCGACGAACGAATAGCCGACGAGATACTACCCGTCAGCGTCCGCCCGCGGCGGAACGTGTCACTATCCTGAATAGCATCGCTTTTCATAGAGCTGCGACGTTCAGGGACTGCCGGTTCGGAACGCTTAAAGAGTCTCATGCTAGTGGTATTGTAACAAACTTATGCTTTCCTGGCTGCGGCGAGCAGCAGCTTAGCTACGTCCTCAGCCGCCTTCGGCTTGGCGTAGGTATAGAAGGTTTCCTGCATGTACCGGAGTTTTTCTTCGTCGCCAAGTAGTTCTGAGACGGTCTCAACGAGAATTGCCGGACATTCAACAAGCGCCTCTTCGTCAAGCACTTTAACGGCACCGTTTTCGGCAAAGGCTGCGGCATTCTTTAGTTGGTGACCCCCCGTTAGGAAAGCATTCGGAACAAGTATGGTCGGCTTCGCCAGAGCCGCTAGTTCCATGATGGTCGTCGCCCCGGCTCGAGCCACAACGATGTCAGCGGCGCCAAGCACCTTTGCCATACCGCCGCTAATGAACGCTTTCAGTTGGAACTGAGGATCGTCCTTGGGCACTCGTGGAGCGAGCTCGTCATACTGACCAGTTCCGGAAATGAGGAGAACGGACGTAACTGGCAGTAATGCGTCTAACGCGGCGACTACAGAGTCGTTCAATCGTTTAGCGCCGAGTCCTCCGCCAGTCACGACAAGCAGTGGTCTATTCTCGTCAAAGCCGAGCTCTCGCTTCATATCTTGGCGCTGCTCATTAGAAATCGGGGTAAAATCGGACGAGATGGGTATACCGACATAGTGCGCCTTATCTTTTGGGTATGGATAGTTATGGAGCGGGGCGCCGGTCGCGATATAGGTCGCGCCGGACGCGAGCAATCGGTTTGTTAGCCCCGGATGAGCGTCAGAGTCATGAATGACCAAAGGAATTCGCAGTAGCTGCGCGGCTTTTCCGACCGGCAGGCACACATACCCTCCCTTAGTGAAGACGACATCGGGACGCCACAAAATAAGTTTCATGAGACTCTCAATAAACCCGGCGGCAACGAGGAACAGGTCCCTGATATTCGGCAGCACGATTGAAATCGGTCGAAGCAGTTGCTTCCATAGCGGTAGCGTGTGATAACGACGTAATTTGCCGGCCAGAATCGTCTCGACGGGTATCGCTTCGTCGAAATGTCCCATGATACTCCGTGCTTGCGGTGCGAAGGTACGATCGCACCAGAAACGGATGTCAGCGTCGGGTTGCTGCTTCCTAAGCTCTCGTAATACTGCGACGACTGGCGTAACGTGTCCGCCCGATCCCCCGCCTACTGCCAGAATTTTCACTCTGCGCCTCCTTTACATCAACAACACTATGAGAAGTATACCTGGAAATCTGGAATGCGAGACCTAACGCGGCTGAGATAAACAACATACTGGTACCACCGAAGCTGAGTAGCGGCAAGGTAATTCCCGTCAGCGGCGCGATGTCTAGCATGGCGGCAATATTTAGGAATACATGCGCCCCCAGCCAGCCGAACACCCCGGCAGCCACCAGTCGCATCCACGGCTCCTGCAACCGGTCGCTCATATGCAGCAATCGCCACAAGAGCCCGAAGAATAGCGCTAGGACAACCACGAGCCCGACAAACCCAAAGGTTTCCCCCATGATAGCGAAGACCGAGTCATTGATGGCTTCAGGCAAATACCCGGTCGCTTGCACGCTGTTACCGATACCGAGTCCAAAAAAACCACCCGAACCGATCGCGATCTTGGCATTCCTGATATGATAGCCCTCGTCATGTGCCCGAGCGCTATCCTCGCTCGCGAAAAAGGTTGCAACCCGTTCCATTCGGTGCGGCGCCATAACGATGAATACCACCACCAGCGCGAGACCCGCAAGTCCGATCAGTCCCATAATACGAAGGTTTAAACCGGCTACGAACAGCATTGATCCGGCGATGGCAGCAAGCGCAAGTCCGGTACCAAGGTCGTTTTGGAATACGACGACAAAGAGCGCGGCGATGGCCATAATCACGAGGAACGGAATGATACTTTTCTCCCAATCATCGATGAGACCTTTTTTCATTCTGATACCAAGGAATCCAGCTCCGTATACAAGGATACCGAGTTTCAGAAGTTCGGCTGGCTGGAAGGTGCCAATTCCCGGTACGACAAACCAACGGCACGCACCGAGACTACACTGGGCGATAGGGAGCTCGAGCAGACCGGCGATTGCAAGCACGCTAGATACCCCGAAACCAAAAAGGAGGAGCGGAAACGCCCACTTCTTAACTAGTCCAATCGGGGTAATAGCCATCGCGAAAAAAGCACCAAGCGCCATCCCGAGGCTAAAAAGCTGCCTCGTGAAAAAGTGCATGCTTTCGAACGAACCCCCTGAGGCATGATTCTTTACCATTGCTTGCTGGGGTCCTATAGCGTACATGACGATAAGACCAAGTATCATCAGCAAGCCCATATATAGAACCAATTGATAATCCGGACGGTGCTTGCGCTGCACCGAAGCAGGCTTCGCTACCCTTCCATAATTGAGTCGACTCGTTGCACCTACCGGTCTCATACGTGTCCACCCGCAACGGCCAGCATGACGCCAACCACGGCCGCAACATTCGCAATTACCCAAAACCGCATCGTTACCTTCGTCTCAGGCCATCCGGTCGCCTGCAGATGATGGTGAATCGGAGCGGAGATAAACACCTTCCGGTGGAAAACACGCTTACTGACTATTTGGATGAGGCTCGAACCCGCCTCGATGACGAAGAGGATACCGATGAGAGGAAGTAAGAATAAGGTATTGGTTAGCATCGCCACCACCCCGAGCGCGGTACCGTACGCGAAGCTTCCGACGTCCCCCATAAAGAACCGAGCCGGATAGATATTAAACCAGAGATAACTAAGGAGCGCGCCCACGACTGTAAAACAAAATCCGGCCAACAATACCTGCCCTTGCAGGAGCGCGATGACACCGAACGCAGCGTAGCTAGCCGAAAGTAGACCACCAGCAAGACCGTCAAGTCCGTCGCTAATATTCACGGCGTTCCCGGTCGATACAACAGCGAGAACAAAGAGTGGGATTATCCAAATCCCGAGCTCGAATCCGCCAAGAAACGGCACGTGTACCCCGTTGTACCCAAGCTTGAAATAGAAGAACCAGCCAAGCGAAAGCGCCAGCGCGGTAATCATGAGGAATTTAAGACTTGAGCGAAGACCCGCCACGCCCAGACCCTGTCCCCGGATATTAATGATATCGTCTAAAAAGCCGACCGCTCCCCCGCCGATAAGCGCCGCGAGCGGTAACCACGTCTGCGCCCTATCGAGGTTGAAGATGAACGTGACCGCGAAGATAGTTACCACGGCAACGCTTCCCGCCATCGTCGGAATCTTTCGCTTGAATTTGTCAGCATGGAGTTTCGTAAAGACAGAGAGCTTTTCCCCTGTCGTGCTATCGGTGCGCTGCTTTTTCCAGAATCGGTAACGGTACGCCAAAAAGGTGTAAAACGGCGTTAAAAACATCGCCAGAAGGAACGCCAACACGCTGAGGAGCGAAATGAACGCCAGTTCTTCATTCATATCTGTGAAAACCATTCTACTCATTATCTATCTCCTTGGTTGCAGTTGCAAGTAATCTATCATCCAGTTCGAAATGTCCGTAAAGATCGGCATAGCGTGCTTTCCTCCTTCGAGCGCCATGTTTTCCACTGAGACTTCCACCATGATAACGTACCGAGGTATGTCGTCACCGCCGAATCCAAGATAACTTCCGACCGTCTCATTAAAGACATACTCGCCGTTTTTAATCGCCTGGGAGGTACCGGTTTTCCCGCCCACTTGATAGCCTGGTTTGTCATTCCCGGCGTAAAACGCCTGTCTGGCTTTTACGACCATGTCTCTGATGGCATCCGAGGAAGCCGGGCTAACGACGTTCCGCTTCGGGTCTTTCTGAGGAGCCCTAGAAAATTCCCCGTCTTCATCGACGGTACCGGCAATGACCGTTGGTTGGTAGTAATTTCCGCCATTGATAATACTGCTAAACGCCGCCGCGACCTGCAACGTAGTCACATCCATACCCTGACCGAAAGACATGTTCGAATAACGAACCGCCGCTCCGTTCGGGTCGTCGGGCGGAACCACGATACCGCTGGCTTCACCGCTCAGCTCGATACCCGTCGGCTGACCGAGACCGAAGCGGTCATGGAAGTACTCATACAGCGTCTGTCTTGCCTCAAGCGTGATGTTATTACCGTCGCCCAGTCGTCGAACGATGGTAACGAAACCAGTATTGAGCGAATAATTCAGCGCGTGCTGCATCGTAATGACGCCGGTCTGACCCTTGGTCGCGTTGGTAATCGTCCTATCCTCGACTTGGATATAGTCGGTATTGTTGTACGTCGATTCCGGTCCGACCACGCCCCTGTCGATACCGGTCACCATCGTGAGCGTCTTAATGTTCGATCCCGGTTCATACGGCACGCTGATAATCGGGTTATTGAACAGCGAGATATCCTCAACCTTATTGAATTCCGTCGGGTTATACGTCGGTAGGTTCGCCATAGCCTTTACCTCGCCAGTTTGCGGATCCATTACTAGGACACTCCCCTTCTGCGCTCCCGTCCTCTCAAGACCAGCTTTTAAAGCCTGCTCGGCGTAGGACTGAATATTACGGTCGATAGTAAGCACAAGATTGTCACCATTCTTCGCTGGCTTGTTGATATTCTTATCGCCAATAGTCAGTGGGACGTTTCGGATGTCCGTCACCGACTGGAGCATCCCGTCCTCACCCTTCAATCGCTCGTCCTGACTGCCTTCGACGCCGTATCTTCCGTTGCCTTCAGCGTCGACGAACCCGAGCACTTGAGCGGCCAATTGTCCTTCTGGATACACGCGGCGCGACCCTTCCTGGAAACCGACCCCGACCAGACCCTCTTCTTTGATGAGTTCAGCTTGACGCCTGGTTACATTAGTAGCCAGTATCTGGTACCGTGAATCTTTTTTCGCGAGGAGCTCTTCTAAATTCGACCGAGCGCTTCCACCGGCAACCTTCTTTATAGTTTCAATGACTTTATCCGGCTCATCGACTATCATCGGGTCGGCGAACACCGTATACACGGTCTGGTTTAATACCAGCTTGACTGGCTCTCCCCCGTCAAGCGCGTATATCTCTCCGCGTTTTGCCGGAATAACCAACTGTTTCATCTGCTCGCTCATAGCTATCTCAACGTAATGGGAGTGTCTAATTACCTGTAGGTAAAAAAGACGAAGGATAAACACCCCCATGATTATCACGGTGAATACGACGAGCATTCTGGCTCGACTCAAGCGGAAAGAGTTAGCGTTCATAGTTACTGGTTGTAATAATTCGTCTCAGCTGGCTCCGACATTTGTCGAGCAACAGAGCTGTTTCGGATAGTTTCAAGCGCCGTGAGGCGGGCGTTCTCGATTTCTAGATCAGCCTTTTCGTTCGTCAGCTCAGCGATTTTCGTATCGACATCCTGGATACTGTAGTCATAATTGGTAGCGCTGGCCGCCTGCGTCAAGTATATCAAACCAAGTACCGCGACCATAACAGCGACAAATACCGTATGAGTCACAGGGCCAAGTTTGACATTGGAAACAAATCGCGCCTGGTTCTGATTGCGATTCCAGCTGCTTTGACGCCTTGACGTAAATTGTGTAGTCCGTGTTGAGTACGACACGTTTTGTGTTCCTATTTTTTTGTTTTTATTCTTTGGAGCACGCCCGCATGACGCGGGCGTGCTGTTTTGGTTATTTAAAACGAACAGCGACTTTTGTTTCGACTGACTCGTTTTGTACAGGAATGTGGATTGGCATATGTGCCCCCTTCCCCTTTTTTGTTTTTATTTTTTCACTGCGACCCGTAGCTTGGCGCTTCGTGAACGCGGATTGTGAACGTCGTAAGTGGCTCCATCGATCGGTTTTTTCGTGACGATGCCCAGCTCGGCTTCGTACCCTGACTGGCGTTGGTCGGAGAAATACTGCTTCACCAGCCTGTCTTCGAGACTGTGAAAGCTAATAATCCCTACTCTGCCGCCGATCGTAAGCAGGCGTGGCAATAGTGGTAATAACCGCTCGATCTGACCGAGCTCGTCATTGACCGCGATGCGGAGCGCTTGGAAGGTGCGCGTGGCCGGATGTATTTTCTTCCGTTTGCCACGATGAGTGCGCTCTATGAGAGTCGCGAGTTCTTCCGTGGTCGAGAGCGGGCGGTTCGAAATAATCGCCTGCGCTATCCGCCTGGCAACGCCGCGCGGCTCTTCGCCGTACTGCGTGATGATACGTGTCAGTTCGTCTTCGGTCGTTGTATTTACGAGTTGCTTCGCCGTGAACTCTGACCGTTGATCCATGCGCATATCGAGCGGACCGCTCTTTGTAAAGGAAAACCCTCGTTCTGCTCTATCGAGCTGTGGTGACGACACCCCCAAATCAACAAGTACAATATCAAATTGCTCACCCTCATCCACGAGCCGCTGGGCAGCGGTCGCGAAGTCCGAGTGAAGCAAACGTACACCCTTTTGGCGAAAGGCATCGAGAGATGCGATTGCATTCTCGTCGCGATCAACCAAAACGGCGCCGGAATAGTTTTCAGTTTCGCTAAGGAAGCGACTGGCATGACCGCCGTAGCCCGCCGTCAGATCGAGATACTTCTCTCCCTGAATAGGCTTTAGCAAATCAAGTGTCGCAGCCAGCAAAACCGGAACATGTTGCCCGTAAGCGTCACTTACGGGTAGTGGTGGATGTTCTTGACTCATGAAGATAAGTATATCACTTACCTTCTCGAGGTCACCTAACTGGTAGCAAGGAAGTTTTTGTTTTTGTATAGTGTGTTTGTTTTTGTAGTCCGGAGTTCGAAATGATAGTTAGCGTGTAACCGATACGATCGAAACTCCGGTGTGAGAGACTTATGTGTGAGGTGGAGTTTTTGGGAGGTGTTTAATGTGTAACGAAGGTGCAACGACGTTTTTTACGTGGTGTCGCTTAAAACCACGTTCCTTGCTACCAGATAGGTGTCCTCGAGAGTAATGCTTTACTATCTGGCCTGAATTGTTAATGTGCGCTTAATAAACCTATTCAGCCGATTCGGGTGCCATCAGTCGCCAGTACGACCCCGCCCTGATGGCGACGACGTTGCTGGAAATGCCGGCGTAATCGAGCAGGTGTTGCTCGATTGTCACCCTTCCCTGCTTTTGGTCAAGTCCCGCGCTGATTTTTCCGCGACGGAACTGGACGTTCAGGTCAGCGATTCTCTCGTCGAGAATATCGCCTTCAAGGGCAGGTTCGACCTTTCCATCCCATACCGACTGTGGGTACAGGTGCAGATATTTGCCGAATCCGCGAGTGAGAACAACGCCGCTCGCAAACTCGCTTCTAAGCTCGACTGGAATTGTCAGCCGGCGCTTATCATCAAGCTTGCGTTCAAAATAGTCCACGGCTATGTCCTGCCCTCCTGACGGCAAGGTGGTTTATGTTTGGTTTTTTAACTGCAGTGGTGTTTGTTTTTGTGGTTACCCACTTATTTCCACTAACCCTACTATAATACCCACTGCTACCCACTGACAAGCCTTTATTTGCATTTTTTTAATCTCTCCCCCTGCTTTTCCACAAAATGTGTGGAAAAGCGAGCGAGCGACCCTAAAAGAAGTCGCTCGCACCAGATAGAAATCGGAAAGAGACTTATTGTGACCAGGTGTTGTATAAATCAACAATACTTTTTGCCACCACGATCGGGTCGTGGCGAATAAGCGTGCGCTTCGAGGCTATCGGATCGGCCTTCGAGGTGTTCTTCCAGATAGCGCCGGCCAGAAGGTCTCCCCCGTATGCGTGATATGGCGCCCGTTCAAGCTCATCAAGGTCATATGTCACCGCCAATTCGCCGACGCCTGCGTACTTCTCCATGAGCTCTGGTTCAGGCTGCCTGGTGTTGTAGATAACCGCGTCAAGGAAGCGATGTCCAGCTAGCCGCTCGATTTCGCTCGCGAAGTCGCTGACACTATAATTATCCGTTTGTCCCGGTTTTGTGACGAGATTGCAAACGTAGACCTTCATTGCCTGGCTACGAGCAAGCGCTGCGCCAACGCCAGGGACGATAAGAGCCGGCGCAAGGCTGCCGTACAAGTTTCCCGGGGCGACAACGATGACATCAGCCTTTTCAATTGCTTCCAGGGCTTTCGGATTTAGAATTGCCTCCGGCTCAAGCCATAGTTCCGGTCGCTCGCCGTTTAGGTTACTGTCCCCGATACTCGATTCGCCGCGGGTTTCGCCGTTCGAATTCGTTCGCATCATTAAGGTAACATTACTGAGCGTGATCGGCTCGACGCTGCCAGTGATGTTGAGTACCTGCGCTGCGACTTCCACGCCTTCGGCGAAGTTACCTGTCATCTTCTCGAGCGCCGTAAGAAATAGGTTGCCAAACGCGTGACCCTTGAAGCTTCCCTCTTCGAAACGGTAGTTAAACAAATCCCGGAGCTTCTCGGTATCCGATAACGCGACCAAGCATTGTCTGACATCGCCTGGCGGTAGAACCCCCAGTTCGTCTCGCAGCTGTCCGGTACTGCCGCCGTCGTCAGCCATATTCACTAATGCCGTGAGTCGCCTTGTATACTCTTTCAGTCCAGTGAGTAACGTAAAACTACCGGTCCCGCCACCGATAACGACAATTTTTAAATCAGATCCAATATATTGGGGTGTCATATATATGCTATTCTCGCAGTTAGTTGCTATTCCGAGGTGATAGCCCCCCTTTCGTTCACCAGCACCTTACCCAGTGTATAATACATTTTATGATAAATGCTCTTTTCCATACAGCCTGGCGTCTGTTCGTCCTTCTCATCGGTATCATACTCGCTTGGTTGGCAATCTTCAAGTTCTATCCATATGCCGACAGTAGACTTCCCGCCTTTTTGGTTCTGCTCATCGTCTACGCGGCATTCGCGTACGTCATTATCCCGGCGCTCATCCGGATGTTCCGACTCTTCAGCCGCCCAGACCACATTCCCCGCTACGCGGTTACGCCTGACGGTTGGCCGTCTGATCCGGTCAATATCGCTATCGTCGCCTCAAGCCGCGAACAACTCATCTCCTCAATGGACCGAGCTGGCTGGTATCTAGCCGACCAGCCTACGCTACGTAATAATATTCGCGCTATGTACGCGATGCTCTTCAACCGCCCCTACCCAGAAGCGCCGTTCAGTCAACTGTATCTCTTCGGACGTCCATTTGATATCGGGTTTCAGAAGCCGGCCAACGGTCGACAAAGTCCTCGCTCCAGGCACCACGTCAGATTCTGGCGCCTCGAAGTACCGGAGGACGACCGTCACTTCCCTCACTTCGATTTTTGGCACGGCAAAGTCAAGCATCTGCTCGGTATGGAGAAAGAAATCTGGATCGGCGCCGCCATCAAGGATACCAATATCTTCGGTATCCGCTGGCGTAGCGGAAGCTTGACGCATCAAATTAGCGTCGATGTCGACGCTGAGCGCGACCTAATCATCAAGGATTTGTCGTCCGTCCGCCAGATTAGAACCGTCGACGTCGTGCCGGCTGGAGAGCCATTCGCTTTCCGAGGACAGACGCTTCAACGTGGCGGTCCGCTCATTTGCGACGGTATTCTGACGGTCGTAGAGCTGAGAGGACGAGTCAAGGCGGCGGTCCTCGGGCGACTCCCTAAAAAGTAACATCCTCCCCGAAGTGTTTTTGGAGCCGCATTTTGATGCTGCCCTCATGCCTACCGAGTCGTTCGCTCAGTTCGCTCACCGTCGACCCGTTAACGAACTCCTGCTTAAGCAGGTTGTCATCTGTTTGCTGCCATGGACGATACGCGTTCGGATATCGCTCGCGCATCTTCGCGATTTTGTCCGACCAGCCAGCGCCGGTTTTCTTGGCGGCTGCTGGCTGCTCCTGCCTCTTCTTGGCTTTTTCTCGAAGATGAGAAAACCGCTTCGCGTCCTCAGCCCCGCGCTGACGAAGATAGCCGTCGATTTCCCTGGCTTCTTCACTTGCCCGTAATGCCATCTGGTTGATACCCGTCAGATAAAGATTGGACAAATTTTTTACTCGGCTGAGCGCCACGTAGCCCATACCTTCGACAAACGCCTTCCGGAGATCAATCCTGGCCGCGTCGAGTGTCATCCCTTGAGACTTGTGTACCGTTATCGCCCACGCGAGCCTGAGTGGCACTTGGCTGATACTAGCTCGCTTTTTATCGCCGTCACGAAGCTCCCACGTATCCGGCAGCATGCAGACGGTGCGGCCGTTAAAAAATTCAACCCACGGATACTCGGTTCCCGGCTCGAAGTCCACGACAATTCCGAGACTGCCGTTGGCGTAGCGTTTCTCCGCCGAGTTCTTAACCGCCATGACCAATGCGCCTTTCTTAAGACGCAGTACAGGCGGAGCGAGTACCGAGCGTTGCAGTGTCTCGACGTAGTTCTGCGCGCCCGTTGTCGCCTGCATGTATATCAGTTCGTCTCCCTCAAGCGCGTCAAGCCGCGCCTCGTTAATGCGATCGACGTCGACATTAACGGTATGAAGCTCCGTAACCGCCTCGTCACCGACCGGTTCGGCGCCCACCCTGTCGAGTAATTGCTGGGCATGGTGTCGTCTGATATCCCCGCTACGAAGCGCGTTTAATATGTCAACCAGCGCCTCATCGTCCTGACGGTGCTGTTCTTCGAGATAGCAGATGGTAGGACTCAGCTCCTGCCACGCCTGACTGTTAACCACGAAACTGCCGCCGCGCTGTTCCTGTCTGCGATTGACCGGTGGCAGCTGGAAAAAGTCACCACTTAAAATAACCTGGATGCCACCAAATGGCTCGTCTTGTTGTCGTACTTCCCGACACACTGCATCGACCATATCGAGACGGAAATCGTGCAGCATCGATATCTCGTCGATGATAAGGACGTCGGTCTTTTCGATAATGTCGCGTCTGCCTTTCGATAAGTGATCCGCGAAGGTACTTGGTAAACTGTCATGAATCCCAATACCCGACCAGCTATGGATGGTATTTCCTCCAAGATGCGTCGCCGCTAACCCAGTCGTTGCCGTGACCGACACGTGCCTGCCTTCTCCTTTTGCCAGACGAATAAACCGATTCAGCACATACGTCTTACCGGCACCGGCAGGGCCGGTAAGTAAGACACTCTCCCCCGAAAGCATCACCTCAAGTGCAAGGTCTTGGTTCATTCCTCTTATTATACCAACCTTGACCAAGCTGAGATATACGTAACCGAGTTCACAGTGCGTGCTCTAGCCGCGAGGCGGTTCGCCTTCCGGTTCATCAAGGAGACGCTTCGTTTTTATTTCGTAGCGCTTACCAGTAATCTGGCTAGTAATGTAGTCCTCGTTTATCAGGTTGACGAACATATCAAGATCATTGCCGTCCATGATAATTATCGCGCCGGAATCGTCGGTCATCAGCTCGAGCTGCATTTCGTCGGCGTACTCAAGCGCCTGTTCCTGCGTAATGTCACCGATTTCCATCTTT
>CAZKUV010000013.1:0-6419 GCA_964556075.1 uncultured Candidatus Saccharibacteria bacterium
TGTCTCACATTGCGCTGATCGCCTTTGCTGCCTACTCGCTGGTCTATGTGGAAGACGTACCAGTCCGCCTTTAGCGATGCTGGAATTATGCCGTCGCCATCACTACTATCTTCAATAAAACACTTGGAGCCATCGTCTATATTAAAGTCTTCCCCAACATAACCAAGCGGCTCTTCTCTGTCTATACAATCTTTAATGAAATCGCTATAACGTTTACCATTAACAGTGTCTGAGCGTGGTTGACCGGTATTCTCATCGATGCTTTCACTAACAATCAATCTGTCAATAACATCGACAGGATCGTCCTGGAGATATCGTTCTGGAATACCGCGTACAGGATTGCAGAATGCGTCTGTTGCAACTCCGAGTCGTTTGTATTCCTCATCGTCGCACAAAGTGAAGTGGTCAATGGTATTTTCTGCTGCCGACGAATATGGATTAACAATGGATTGGAGAGACCTTGAAGCCACGGAAAATGAAGTAGTAGCAAAGTCTGTAACTGAGGATATTTTACCGCTGTACGGTAAGAACTTGGTCACTATAGAGCCTAAGAAAGTGTTCGGACTTGTCGGGTCGAGCGGACTCCGGGAGGTACGATCATCCTCCTTGTGGTAAGCCACGGCGGTAGCTTGTGTTGTGTTCATATAGGCAACTGCTTGCTCTGGTCGGAGCGGCGCATTACCGCCATGTTGAGCAAGATTTGTCATTATTACTCCAGATCCGGAGACTATTGCGTCACCTGCTGCCTCACCAAATGTAGAGTCGTCAATAAGATTACCTGCGATAATATCGGCAATGATTGGTGTAAGAACTGACGATGCTACCGAAAGTACGGTATCTGTCATGGCTCCCATAGCGAGGCTACCCCCAAGGGCAGCCCAGCCAACAGGTCCAGTAAAGAGGATTCCGACACTAATAATCAATGCTCCAGCCTGTACGAAGGGGTTCTTAACTACGCCGCAAAACTCTTGTATTTTTTGTCTACTATCACTAACACTTCCAGGTAGTACGCCGATAATTGAATCCGCGATTCCGTTCATTTTGCCGCCAAGCCCGCCACCGGCAAGAAATTCGGTAGCGGTAATAGTAGGCGGTCCAATATCTCCATAGGCTATATATCTATATCCGTATGAATCTGTAGCCGCCTTGGTTGTTTCGGTGGTGCCGTCAGGCAATGTTTCAGTGACGGTTTTTGTAAGAATGTCACCGATATATGTCGCGACTTCTGGAGTGATTTCACCCGCTTTCGCCGCACTCGCCGAATTAAGGAAAACCATCGCGTAGCGAGCCAATTGAAGCGAGCGAATAGTTTTTGCCCCATAGGAAACCGCGTTAAATAGTCCCACGAGCGTACACGCGCTGTCCGGTGCCGCGATTAGACCGACTGACAAGCTCTTAGGATCGAAACTGCGAGCGGGGTTGGATAATACTTCATCGGCAGCTTTAAGGACATTCCGGGTAACTTTTGAATCGCTTTCTTCGACATCGCCGACGAGTTTTCTTAGTTCCTCAGCCTTTTCTATGGCACTATTATGAGCTTGCGCGACATCTTCGGGTATTTCGTTGCCATTTTCATCAAAGAATTTACCAGTTTCTGGATCTCTAACATATGGTCTTCCGGTATCACCACCATCAAGTCCATGCTTTGTAGCCTCTTTGAGTTTTGCGTTACGCTCCTCATCGGTTTTTAAATCGGGACCGAAGATAGGTTTTCTGGATAATCCCAGTTTCGTATAAACTTTCGTAGTGACTTTATCGAAGAAACCGGCAAACCAAGGATTATACGCGCTTCTTGCGGCAGATCGAAATTCTAAATTACCTCGTAATTCAGAAGAGAAATTAGAAGCGGTGATTGTTTTACCTTTATACTCAAGCGCAGTAACTTTCTTTCTTCCCGTAATCGTCTCGCTTTCATTCTTGATAACCTTAATCCCGGCGTCTTCAAGTCGTTGAATCTGTCCGTCGGTCATCGACCGAAATTTACAACGGATAGAAACGGTTTCCGAACAGAAACCGCTCGTTGGTTTCATCATGCCAGCATAGACTTTGGCTGTGCGAGCACTCATACTGCCGCCTTGCCAATTTAGTTTCTCTGTGACTGTTTCTGCGAAGTGTATAAAAAGCAAACTCGGCGCCAGTAATATAACAATAAAGACAATAGCTAAGAAACCAGCGATTGCCGCAATGGCGGAGTTTCGTTTTTTCGAACCTTTAAGTTTGCCGATGAATCGGTCTCTACGACTTGTCGGAGCGCCATTACCCGTAAATTTATTGGTGAAACCAGCAGCCTCTTCCTGCTCTTTTATAGAGTCCGCGCTGTCGCCGGAAATATTGTTCGCGTTACCTGCTTTTTCTTGATTCGCAAGATCCTTTATAGACGATGATTCTTCGCCCCGATAAGAGCCTTGGCCTTGTTCGTACCGTTCTTCTATAGGATTTTCGTTGTTTCGGTCAGCGGGTGTTTTTGCCATATGCGTACCTCACTAAAACCCTCCGGGGTTTATTTGAGGGGCGGCTTTTGCAGACTCTTGATCTTTGCTTGCTGCGGGAGTGGTACTTACGAGTTCGGTTTCGGTAGGTGATGCAATGATTTGGATATGGACATGGTTCTGTCCAGCAAAGAAGAGACCCTGTCCTACCGGGAAATTCGATAGTCGTTTTCGTTCTTCTTCAGTAAGTTTGAATACATCGCTAAGAACGTCGACTGCACTTGAAGATTGCTTGAGGAGTAATTGCATCGATGAGTTAGCGACAATAGCTCGACCCATCTTGCTTCCCATAAAATCTTCTACGTCCTGGGTAATTGTCGTAAGGGCAAGAGAATATTTACGTGCACGTTTAGCGAGAGAAAACAGGAAATTTGCTGAGTCGTCGTATTTCATCAGCTGCCATGCCTCATCAACGATGAGCATTCGTTTTCGCTGATCAGTCCTCGTAACATTCCAGATATGACTTAGTACTATATACATTGCAACCGGACGAAGATCATCTTCTAGGTCTCTAATATTGAATACGACCATATGATTATTAATATCTATGTTCGATTGCTGAGAAAAAATACCGGCAAATGTTCCGCTGGTATATTTACGGAGTCGCTGCGCTAATGCGGGACCAGTTCCGCCCAAGTGGAGTAGAGTGTCGTATAAGTCATTGATGGTGGGTGGTGTCGAGCGGTGCGTAAGCGGGTCGCTGGTAATACCGGCTCGAGCGTATGTATCGATAAGTCCTTGGTCTAGGTCGGCTTCCTCCGCAGGAGTGAGTCCCGACATAAGTTGACCAGTCGCGGTCATCTGGGTACCACCAAGCATTAAGCGGAGAAGACCATGAAGTGTTACTAGGTTGGCTCGGAGCGCGTCGTCAGCTTCGTCAGTGTCTATTACCTGTGGAAGATCGAATGGATTAATGCGGGTGTTGGCGTTTAGGCTTAGACGTACGTAGCTACCACCAACTGCGTCGCATAACTTTTGATACTCGTTTTCAGGGTCGATAATAATAACATCAGACCCGACCATCATCGATCGGAGCGCTTCTAATTTCACTGTGAACGACTTACCTGCGCCGGATTTAGCGAAGACGACCATGTTGGCGTTTTCGAGGGTGAACCGGTCGAAGATGACGAGACCGTTATTATGCATGTTTATGCCGTAAAGAACGCCTTTTTCTTGCGTTAGGTCCGCACTAGTGAATGGGAAGCTTGTTGAGATTGCACCAGTATTCATGTTTCGGCGGATTTGAAGCTGATCCGCCATTTGTGGAACGGTACTATTGAGTCCCTGTTCTTGCTGACTAGAGGCGACTTTAGAGAAGATCAGCTGTTGACCGAATATGGTTTCGACTTTGTTTTGAATAAAGCTCAGCTCATCCAGACTATCCCCGTAAAGCGTGACATAAAGCCCATAACGGAAAAACTTCTCTGCGCCAACCTGCAACTGGTCACGGAGTTCCTCGGCGTCTTGTAAGGCTGCTTCGAGGCCAGGGTCGCGAATTTTCCCCTTTTCCTGATTAATAGACATCGACGCTTCGAGCTGGGTTACTTTCTTGCGCAGGTTATTAAGAACTACCTGACTCTCAACTGGATACACGTACATACTGATATCCAGTACCTCATCGATATTAATGAGCGGGCTAAGCCAGCCGGTATAGATTTGTCGCGGATAACCATAAATATATAGCGTTCGTCCGTACTTCGTGCCAAGACGGAAATAACTGGAATGAATCTCGATACTGCTCGGAGCGATGAGGTCCCGTAGCGTCGTCATACCCCTCAAGAAGGCTTCTTCGACTTCGGCCTGTTCTCGCGCGCGTTGCTCGGCGGCAATGTCGATTGGGTCCATCTGTTTCTTAGCCATTACATACCCCCCTGTTGCAGATGCGGACGTGGGGCTTCTCCCTCGCCCTTTCTGACAAATGTAGCGGTTGCATTTTCAAAGTTTCCAAGCGGTTGCCTTACGGCTGTATCTGGGTTATAGACATTATAATACAGTTCACCCAACTGTTTAGTGTTTAATTGAACACTCTGCACTCCAATTTGATATAGACCGCTAAGAACCGAGTCTACTCGGTTCTTGAGCTCATCCTTTGCCTTAAGATAAGTAGCTTCATCTATCCTGGTTACAGTTTTTGGCTGACTTGGCAAGAACTTCGTAAAGAAACCTTTTCCTTGCTCGACGACATTACTTATGTCTCCTGCCGGATAATATGGAACGACAATAAAGAAGCTCTTATCCATGACGTTCGCTTCTTGGGAGAGAATATCTATGAACTGGATGTAGTCGTCCATGAGGACGTTTAATAGCATATTGTCTTGAGAGCGACGGATATTAGAGAGGCGTTCTATGTATGGGCCGATGTCGACTCGTTGCGATCGGATGAAGATTTGGATTGGAAAATACAGGGCGTTAAGAAAATTTTGATAACTATATTCAACCGCTTCCCTCTCCTTAGAGCTCATCAAATCAAAATTGATTGACTTACACGCAATAACCGACCTGAACGTACCGTCGTGCATGATGACCATACTTTCACGGATTTCAGAGATTAAGAGCGTATTTTGAGTAGTGTTCGGATTAACCTGCCGAGGAGGAGGTGTAGGTTGAGTAGCCGCTCCTTGGGCGCCAGGAGCTGCCTGACCTGCGGGCGGTTGGCTGGTAGTCGGTTGCGTTTGATTATTAGGAGGCACTTCCCACTCTTTCCTATTCTAATACCCTCATCTAGCGTAGTGAAATCACCACCTCATCACTAGAAGACTGCTCTTCCTTTTTGCGGATTCGCTCGGCTTCGTGAGCTATTGTCTCAACGGATAAGCCGGTAGAGTTATTTACGAGGCTTATTATATCAGGTGATACCGTAGTATTGCTAGTGTCTTGGGCGGGTTCTTGTTGCTGTATCCGCTGGACTGGTTGAGGTTGCTGGGGTGTAGCCGGTGTCGGCTGGGCATTAGCCGATTGAGCAGGAGCTTGAGCTTCTGGATAAATAACCGACTGTCTCATTGCGTGCGGATAAGGGTTGAAGCTTATAGTCTCAGGTGCTGACACTTGAGTGGCTGCTGGATTAGTTCCGGGTTGAGATGATGAACCTAACGCCGTATAGGGATCGCTAATCGGCGGAATAGTCACCTGCTGTGAAGGTTGATTCATCATATTTATGGCGTCTTGTCGTCGTTTAGCGTCGGCCTTGCCTATCATGTTGTCGAATGTGTTGATGATAGGGCTAGTATCATCGAGCATATCTTCGGTGCGTTGAGCCTCAAGAAAGACATCTTCTTTCATTGGACTTTCACTTTGAGATAGATCAACGCCTCGAACTGCCCAACCGCGACTATCGACAAGGTTTGCCAGATATGAAAGTCGTCTTTCAGTTTCATCCTCACTTAATTCTTTTGTAAGATGCTCCTCGACTACCTTAGGAGCCACTATTTCAACTAGAGACTGAACCCCATCTGCTTGCCATACCCGAACTCGCGGCTTGAGATGAAACGATAACACCGCCGCAAGGTATGTTTCCATGGGCTGGTCTTTCTTGAGAGGTAAGGCTAGTGCTCCGAAAAGAATAATGATCGGAAGAGGCAGTACAGCTAGGACTATGAAAATCTGAGCCAATCCCCATCCTAATACTATGCCCATGAGAGCTACTATAAGATATATGAACTGACGAAAACTGAATGGTCCGAGCAGTTTATCGTCAGCCTCGACATCTTGAGGTACCTTGTATACAGCCATAACTAGTTCCAGTATATCATTTCATACAGTTAAGTAATCATATAAGATGAAGGAAAGTATATATCTGGCTTTACAAATACAGTATGAAGATATTTAGACAGTACTAAAGTCTCTCTGGAGGAGGTCCTGATGGCCCCGGTATCGACGCTGGAGGTGGTGCTGGAGGTGATGCTGGAGGTGGTGCTGGAGGTGGAGTCGACG
>CAZKUV010000013.1:6519-17080 GCA_964556075.1 uncultured Candidatus Saccharibacteria bacterium
GCTGGAGGTGGTGCTGGAGGTGATGCTGGAGGTGGTGCTGGAGGTGGAGTCGACGACGTAGTTGTCCCGGATGATGGCGGAGCCCAATTGTACATTTTTGTGACTAGCTCAACTTTCTTTTCGTCGCCTTGAATCTTCTTGATATAATTAGGATTTTCGTGGATACCGACCGATGCCTGTTGTAGTATCTTCATTGCATCCTCTGCTCCGTCTACGCCATCAGTAATTGCTTGTTGAAGAGTGCCAAAAGCATTCTCGATGGCTTTCGTGTTTGCGTTTACTATAGCTTCGGAAGTAAACCGTCCATCTTTAACAGAATTGATGGTACTTCGTACGGGATGATAAGTCCTCTGAGCAATATGTTCGAGGTTTTTTCCTCCAAACTGTGGAGCGGCAGCAGGTATGCCATTTTTGACTACTGCATTTGATATAGATTGACTAAATTCTGATAGATCGGGACCCCCTGGTTTTTGCGGTCCAGCTGTTGCTTCGATGATTGCGAATTTATCACTCATACCACCTTTTTCCAACTGCATTAGGGCGGCTGCTTTTTGTACTGTCTTATCCATCTGTTGATACTTAAACTGAACCTGACCAGACGCATCTCTTACTGGTTTACCGTTTTCATCGCGGAGAGGTACACTCCCTGTAAGTGCTAAATCTTGACGCTCTTGACCGCTAAGATTCAATTGTTCAATTACAATCATTGCCGCCTGCACCTCTTTCTCTTCGAGCTGCTCTTGGGTAGCAACAGCTCCGGCGTATGCACGCATTTCCCTGCCGGAGGCGTTAGCAATATCTGTTTCTTTTTGAACCTCTTTTGCGTCGTAATTTGCTTGCTGAAGAGCCATTTCCCTGTCTCTGTCCTTGTCTTCGCGCTGAAGGTTCGCATCTTTGAATATTTTAGATCTGCCAGTTAGAAAATCACGTGCCTTCCCTCTCTTTGTCTTGGATGGGTTTGGTCCTTGTGTGAACGCTCTAATCGCTTGATTCTTTTGCATTCGATCCACTCCCTGAAGGCTACGGTTACGTAGACTATCGATAGGACCTTTATTCGGGTTGTTCACGATGCCTGCAACCCGATTTAATACACCACTTGCACCTTTAATAGCAAATGGTGTCAAAAACAGGGGGATGAAGGCAATACATGCGCCCGCTAGCTGATTGAGTGTCCCCACCACTTCTCCATTATCGTCTGAAGTACCATACATGACTACTTGAGATGCCAGAGACGAAGCACCGAATATTACCGCGACTACAGGGTATAGTAGGAGCATAGTCTGAAATATGCTCTTCCACTTTTTAAAGTAATCCTCGGTATTAGGTAGTAGCAGTGCGACGAATGCCAACGGGGATATAAAAACAAGAAGAATGATGAGCACTTGTCGCATTATCAGAATAATTACGACTGTAATAACAGAGGTGAGAGCAATAAACAGGAAAGGAATTAGAAATCCAAGAACTGCCCAACCTCCTCCTGCTAGCGCTCCAGCACCAATAGCTGTAGTTGCGATTACTACCCATCCTGCCGCTCCCCAGGCACCACCACCTGTACTAGCTGAAGCGCCAAAATGTGTGCTTTGAGAAACACCTGCAGCATTTTCGATTGTATCTTTAAGGTTATTGCCGAGAACATTAGATACATCAACTGCTACCGCACAAAGGTAATATGAAATATTAACAAGTATTGCCGATATAATTAACTTCGGCAGCAAACGTTTAATGCCGTAATTGCCGAGTCCAATGTTTGTAATTTGGGAAAAGATTATAAACAAAAATCCTATGACAAATACTATGTTCGAGTAGTCTCGTACTCTTTGCCACGATTTATACAGCGGGTTGCTTGAGTCTCCTATTGCGATAGGTTGTGCTCGAAGCAGGTTTCTGTCAAGCAGTATATATAATTCATCGGAGATTCTCGCGAGCAGGTTAACAAGTGGGCAAAGAATCCAGCCAACCCCGTCTATGCGGCAATTGGAGTCCGAACCACCAGTCGTACTGCCATTCGACGACTCAATTCCTTCGACACTTGTCGAAGGGTTATTCTCATTAGCAGGGTCTTTGCGGTAATCCGAATAAGCCCCTGCGGTTTGTAGCAATCTGCCGGGCAGTTCGCTACACTTTACATTCTTTCCTGATTGCCCTGCCGTGAATACGGCCACGTCATATCCTGGGTTTGGTATGTAGTATTTCACAGTTTGTCTATCCCCATTCATGTCGACTATTTCAACATCGTAGACGTCATCGGTTTGTGTCTCGCGAGCTGGGATAGCATTACAGGCGGTCGTTAATGTGTAGAGGTCTGCAACATACTGCTGCGCGGGTCCAAAGCTGCCATTTTGAGAATTATTCTGGTATAGACCATAGTAATTATTCTGTCCATTTTTTGCTTCCTGAGTACAATCTGAGATGGACATATTACGAAACTGATTGGTAGTATCGTCATATGGTCGAAAACCGACCGTACAAAGGAAGTGAAAAATTGCAAGATCGTTCGAAATGTCCGAAGGAGTGCTATACCCGGTCGCCTTCTTGTATTCATCAACAAGTTTACTGCCATCAGCACCATGACAACTCATCTTTCCATCTGTTGGGTCTACTAAATAACTAGCGTGCCAGCCACTATCTGATGTCTTGGTAGTACTTTCGTCTGTATTACGTCTAGATGCGATTATACTATCCCCTGTGGATAAATCTGCTACTGTTCTTGTATATGGTGGTGGAGAGTCCCAATCGTAGTAATTGAGACATTGATAAAATAAAGACTTATATATATTGCTTTTAGCTTCTTCAACAAGCTTCGCGTCCAGGCTCAACCCACTAGCCTGAGCGGAGACCTGTTGCGGTGAAAGTAATAATGGGCTTATCGTTGAAAAAACGATTCCTACAATTAATAAAAATGGTTTAGCTTTTTTAAACATAAAGTTTTTCTGTCATACTTCTTATGATTACATTAAACAATACCTAGTAATAAAATACCAGCCAATTACGGCTGGTACTTGGTTTGTTTTGTTTCGATTGTGACAATTACTTCATATGCCAAATCTCATCCATAATAGTCCTCTTTTCAGGAGGAGGCTGTGTACCTGCAAGTGTTGGATCTGTGCGATATGCTTCAATATCTGATTGCAGATTCCTAAATGCTTTCGATGTGCGCAAGTTAGGATTGTCCATGATAACTTTACGCATATGCTGGAGTTCTTCTTTTGGCATCTGCGCTAAACCTGCACCAGTCATCTTACCAGCCAAGATACGATCCATCATGAGCTTGTCCATGTCAGTCCTTAGGTTACCGCGACTCAACTCAGCCATAGCTCCTTCCCCGACAGCAGCAGGCTTGCGTGGTCCGACATCATCAGCGATTTGCTGCTGAATAGTAACAATCGCAGAATCTTTACTTGGGTCCGTCGTGGCAACCCAATTGAAGGTGTCGATTATATCTTGTGCGCCACCCCTCTTCATAAGCGTCCCTGCGGCAGCCGAGCGGCGTTCCACGGAGATAGTAACATCTTTCATGATACTCGTGAGCTCAGCCGCTGAAGTCCTTGACATAGTTGACTTCTCGTAATCAACAGCCTCATTAAATGCTTTGTTTTCATCGGTCTGGGCTTTAGCGATGGCGCGTGAGAGGCCGTAATCGTCGACACCGCCGGCGTACTCGGCAAACTCACGATTTTTCTTGATTTCTTCAGCATAACTTAGGTTACCTGTACGCTTTGCGGCATCAAGGTGATACGTCTCACTTTGCATCTTCAGTGCAGTTTCATGAGCTTCTTTGGCGTACTGCATAATCGACCGGATAGCAACGTCTTGGTCTGGAGAGCGTGCCTCGAAAATTTTCTGGATTTTATCTGGATCGGTCGTAGCTTTTATATCCTCATATTTATTGGCGACATGTCTCGCCTGGTATTCCGCTTCGTCAGCCGCTTTTCGTGACCGAATATCCATTGTCAGGAGGGTATTGTTGGTTGCCTTTTGTTTTTCGAACTCAGCTTTAGCCTCGTTTTGACCTGCACTCTTCAGCATCTCGTTTGTTGCGTTCTCAGCGAATAGGATGTGCGCACGCTGATCTTGCTCGTAGGCGGCCTCAATCCCTCCTTCGTACACCTTGAGTTTGTGTTGTTTATTTCTCTCTCGAAGCGCTAATTTTCGTGCTCCCCATGCTAGCGGGTTATTGTGCGCGTATCTACTAGGGTTGTTTTTGTCGAGCTCCCACATCTGTTGGTTTTTTCGCATGTCATGGCGAGCCTGTGCGAATTTTCGCGTACTATCTATAAGTCCGCGGTTTGGATCGTTAACAATGCCGGCAATTCGACCGATTAATGACCCACTGAGTTTGATAAGTATCGGCGTAATAATGAGCGGAGCAACCTGGACTATTAAGCCGAGGATAATAACATTAAAGTAATTTTCGCTTTCTGGATTTGCGCTATGGATAATTGCCTTTCCAGCAAGCTCGGAGCCGCCGAATATAACCGAGAATGCCGGGAATACCAGAAGCATCGTCATAAACAGAGTGCGCCAGCGATCAAAATACCCTTCAGTGCTCGGAAGTAGGTAGGCGACGAAAGCAAGTGGCGAGATGATAACAAGTATTGTAACGACTGCTTGGCGGGCAGCTAAGACGAGAATGGCAACGAGAGCGGATACGATTACCCCCATTAGCGCTGGCAAAAGAAAGTACAGCGACGCTCCCGCGCTAGCTGCAATACCAACCGCGACACTGGTTAATCCGGCAACTGCCACTCCTCCGGTTAAGGTAGCGCCAGCGATAGCTGCCCATGACCATTCTCCATTTTGAGCCGCGGATCCATTTGTGGGTACACTCTGAGCAATTTGATCAAATAGGTCCTTAATAGCCACGCCTATAATATTTGACGCGTCGACTCCGATTGCCACTATCCAATACGATATATTCACTAATATTGCGGCAATCATTAATCGTGGCAACAATCGTTTAATCCCGTAATTCGATATGCCAATACTTGTAGCTTGAGAATAGATAATAATGAGGAAACCGATGATAAATAGAATATTTGCAATATTCCGCATAGCGTTCCACATGTAGTACATAACGCTGTCACGATCGGTCGAAATAGGGGTAATAGTTAAAAAGCCAACAAGAAGTTTATAAATAAAATCCATCATATTGGAAAGCCAATATGTGACGGGGCATATTATCCAGCCGATACCGTGGGTGTACCTGCTGTCGCATGTAGTTGAGAGACTGGCTTCTCCTGGTCTTCTACCATTCTCATCTGTACCTTCTGGGGCCACTTGGATGACAATCTCTCTTACTTCTCCGTGTTCGTTGAAATTACGAGCAGTATCAACATTCAGTTCATGCTCGGATCTAGGAACTCTATACTCAAGAAGCCTTGCTGGTATAGTTTGTGACTTATCCCCGTCAAAATCTGCGGTAAGACAAATAACGTACATCCAGTAATATTGGCTGTCGTCGTCGCGTTCCCCCTGAGGCGAATAGAATACATTTTGGTTATTTTCACATTGCGTACCGATGAGACCGGGCACATTCTGATCACTCTCAGGAGAGGAGGACCTAGTAAACGTGGCTGGACCGTATCGAAGATTGTCACCTTCCCAGGTAGCCATTATCGTTGAAGATGGATTGTCAACTTGAGCGGATACTACGCGACCGTAGAGTGAGATAAACAGAGCCATAAGTATGGCCAAAGTAAATACAGGAATTCGTCGCGTCGGTATAACACCAAACGGACGGCGTAACGATACACTCCACATATCACGATTATATTACCATTTTAAGACTGAAAAGTCAAAGATAAAAAGGAGTGGAAGCTAAGAAAGTATAGTAAGATGATAATATTGACTAAAATATAATTTTATGATATTATCTATTTATTCCCACCTCTGTTATTATCGGGTGGAGGTACGTTAATAAATCGGCTTATTTCTGAATATGTGACGTGCTGTTGGATCGCAGCTCTGTGTGGTTGAAGGTGCATAGAGAGCTGCGATTCGTGTGACGAATAACGTCTCGAATAGCAGTACGCCACGCACAAGATCCTCGTTTGTTCATCGATTGGAAGTGTTCTTGAGTCTCGGAAAAGGAGGAGAATATGGCCTTCCTGAAGAAGAACGTCGTTGCCGCCGCAAAGGCGGTTGGAAAGTCCGATCGGTCCCAGGATATCTGGACCGAATATAGCAGGAACGGTCGAGAAATTCGCGACGCCTTTATCGTGGCGTGCGGATACGCTACCCTCGAGGAGGATGCGGTCGAGGCAAATGCCCGCGCTCAAGGAGCGCGGGCAGCACTCGAGGCTGGAGAAAAGACCGAAAAACCCGCCCTAGCCGAAGAATGCGTTCGCGTCCAAGCAAGAGCCGAAAAGGCTCAGAACGCATGGGATAGAGCTCGTAAGGAAACGGACAGTTTCCTTGAAGCACTGGCCGCCGCTGAGCGACCAGCCGCCCCTGAAAACCCGGGCTTTGATAGGTATGACGAAGAGTCTGCGAAAAACCTCGAGGCAATCGAGCGGATTGCCCCAGAGGTGCGAAGAAGAGTCGTCGACTATAAAGCCGGTGTACTCAAGTTAACGGGCAAGTCTGCGGAAGATAACCCCGACAGGCTTGTCGAGAGGGTTGGCTCGGTACTTGCGGCAGCGAGAGAAGACCGGAATGCGGTCAGGGCGGCGATAAACGCGGCCGACAGAAATGCCGTTTCCGAAGCTGCTGAACGCCTCCTTGAGAGGCGGACGAGCGCGGAAGCGATATTCGACGAGGCCGACCAACTCCTAGTCTCCTTCGAGGAGAAGAAGAAGTTAAGGGAAGCAAAGGCCGCAGTCAAGGAGCAATCCTGGCTTAGGCCACGCTTAGTTGTCTTCGGACTGCTAGGCGCCTCATCGGTTCTCGCGCTCATTGCGTGGGTGTTAGGTCTGTGGCCATGGCTCCCCATGAGTCTGGTCGTAGTGCCTACCCTGTTTGCGATCGGCGCGACAGGTGTATGGGCAGCTGTACAGCCTCCACCTGCCGGGCGTTCGGCTGCTGCCGTGTTGTGCATTTTCACAGCCGCATTAGTCGTCGGTGCTGCTGTGATCCGTGACTATAACGGTGACGGTGATGCTAATTCAGTGGTCCATACCGAGAATCCTCCTGCAACGGACGGTTTCCGGTCGGCAACACAGCCGACCCAGACGACGGAACCGTCGGACTAGTGTATGTGCGTGGCAACCCCCGCGGGCCAGCTCTTCGCAACTGCGAATTGAGCTGGCTCCGGGGAGCACATCTTTTGTAATAAGCTGATTGTATGAATTTGATTCCAGACCGTCTCTCTTGAGGCGATTTTTTAATTGTTAGGAAATAAAATATTGCAAGGACTAGTGGAATACCGTATCGTATAGGTAGTTATGAGTACCAAACAAAAAATAATGAGAAGTTTCGTAGTTCTAGCTATATTGACTGGTCTAAATCTCGCTTTTTCTTTAATGATTCCTTCAACCGGTACGGTATCTGCTCAGACCAATTCGAACGAATGCACCCCAGATGGCGGAGATTCCGATAGTTGTCCGCAAGACGAACAAGCGGGTGGTAGGAGCGACTATGGTGCAGAAACAGATTGCGAGCCTGGGGATCCCGACTGCTGCGGGGGTGTAAAAACAACTATCCTGACTAGTCTCTGTAAAGACGATAAAGACGGAGGTGTTATATTAGGACTTTTAAAGGCGGTACTAGCGATACTTACCGCTGGAGTCGGCGTAGCTGCGGTGGGTGGTATTGGATATGGTGCCCTTCTCTATACTACGGCAGAAAACAAACCTGAGCAGACGAAAAAAGCAATCGGGATTATCATGAATGTTGTAATAGGTCTCGCTGCATACGCATTAATGTATCTATTTCTGAATTTCTTGATTCCAGGAGGAATATTTAGTTGATGAATACCATACTAAAAAAAATCGCTACCTACGTTGTAATAGCCCTGCTGACTACGGGTACACTTTCGTTGATTTATATACCGCAAGCTGCTGCCCAATCTGGAGGCGATACTAGTGATGGGTGTTCATCGACATTCCTAGGTTTTCCTGCGTGGTATCATGGATTGATCGGTGAGAATTGTGAAATTGCACCCCCGAACGATGTAGGGGGTATCGGGAATTTTACTTGGATCATCGTTTTAAATATCGTTGAGATTATTCTTCGGATGGCTGGATGGGGATCGGTCGCCTTCATCATTTACGGAGGGTTTAAATATCTATCGGCAGCAGGGTCGCCAGATGGAATGGTTGCCGCACGTAAAACAATTATGAATGCGGTCATAGGCTTGGTATTATCGGTTCTTGCCGTTGCTATTGTCCGTACGGTTACTAACGAGTTGGGCGTGGACTAATCTATGAGTTTTATGACATTTTTTGCGCAAATCAAAATTGATAAAGAAGAGATTGGATATAACACGCCTATTACCAGTGACGCTAACCCATTGGAAAACATATTAAATTTAGTATATTTCACTGCGGGTATCGCATCTATCTTGGTGATGGTAACCGCAGGGTATTTATTTGTTACCTCTAGGGGCGATCCGAATCAAATGAAGCGCTCAAAAGATGCAATTAGAGGGGCTGTTATTGGGCTATTTGCCATCATAGCGGCTTTTGTTGTAACACAATTTGTATTGGGAGGATTAAGAGGATGAGAAAAATACTACCTGGTAGCATAGCAATAGTTATGGCTCTGTTGTTATCTACTGTGACTGTCGGCGCTCAGGGAGTCTGGGATATCTGTAATAGCGCATCCTCGTCAGCGGTTTGTGCTGATGACTCAAGGGCTGATAGTATGGTTGCAAATGTAGTAAGTACTCTGCTGGTTGTTTTGGGTTCTATCGCAGTCATAATGATTATCTGGAGTGGGTATAAGTTCGTTATTTCACGGGGAGATCCAGCTAACATCAAGTCCGCAAAAGATACCCTGCTCTACGCCATTATTGGTCTTGTGATTGCGGTACTGTCGTATGCAATCGTAAGGATTGTTCTAAAGACCGCAGAGGGTAACTAAGCAAACTTTGTGTTTAAATTATCGTGGTTATATTATAAATATACAAAAGTATTATTACTAAAAAAGGAAAAGGTATGAAAACAGTTCTTAAACAAAGTTTACAAGGGTTATTATTTGTCCCGCTTCTGGCTCTCGGTGCTAGTATTGCGATGCAAGCTGCAGTAGACCAGCCGTTAGTCAATGCACAGACAAGTAAAATCACCGAAGGTATTGAGGCTACCGGTAATGACGACAACGTCAACACCGACCTTCCCGGTCTCATTACAATCGTAGTAAACACCCTCCTCATCATCGTCGGTGCGGTTGCGGTTATCATGCTTATTTGGGGCGGATTCAAATACATTACCTCAGCTGGTGATGCTAGTGCCGTTTCATCTGCCAAAAACACGATTCTATACGCTGTTATTGGTATTATCGTGGCAGTTCTTGCCTACGCTATCGTTAACTGGGTTATCTCTACGGTTACTGGCGCGAGTACTGGAGGAGGACCATCAGGGACAGATCCTCGGAGCTCATTGTAAGAATAGTTGTTCTCTCATTAGATTTGCAGGATGGATTACTATCTTCTTAACAGAAGTCTGAGTTCATGCTATAAATAGTAGTACTAAACAATAGTTAAAGGAAAACTGAGATATGAAGACAGTCATCAAAAGAAGCTTACTTAGTGTACTGATTGTGCCAATGCTGGCGCTAGGCGTAAGCGCTGCCCTGCAGGTTGTGGTAGGACAGTCAACCGTCAATGCACAGACAAGTAAAATCACCGAAGGTATTGAGGCTACCGGTAATGACGACAACGTCAACACCGACCTTCCCGGTCTCATTACAATCGTAGTAAACACCCTCCTCATCATCGTCGGTGCGGTTGCGGTTATCATGCTTATTTGGGGCGGATTCAAATACATTACCTCAGCTGGTGATGCTAGTGCCGTTTCATCTGCCAAAAACACGATTCTATACGCTGTTATTGGTATTATCGTGGCAGTTCTTGCCTACGCTATCGTTAACTGGGTTATCTCTACGGTTACTGGTCAGACAACGTAGAATTGATTTCTTCATACTAATAATTTATAGAGCCGGCGCAACCTACCGGCTCTATTTAATTGATCCACTTGTTATCTTTTCAAATATAACACCCGGTAAAAAATTGACCGGGTGTTATATTGGTTGTAACTAGTTATAACTCAGTCGTTACTGAATAGTAATCTTCTTAGCCTGCTCTTGCTTGACCTTGTTGAAGCTGATAGTAAGAACGCCATCTTTTAGGATTGCACTCACTTCATCCTCTTTTACGGGTACTGGCAGTGCGAGTGTTCGATTGAACTCGCCCCAGTAGCATTCCTGAATATGCCAATTTGTTGCGTCAGAATCATCTCCGCTAGATAGCGTACCGCTGATGGTCAAGATACCATCACTGATGCTAACGTCGAGATCTTCTTTATTGACTCCGGCGGTGCGGGCTTTGATAACTAGCCGCTCGTCGGTTTCATATACGTCTACGGCCAGCTGACCTGGAAAATCATCTTCCGCGGCCCCCCAGTCG
>CAZKUV010000014.1:0-16846 GCA_964556075.1 uncultured Candidatus Saccharibacteria bacterium
GAGTTAGCATGATAGCATTTGGGTTGGTGAGTGCAATCGGACTACTCTCGGATATAGCGATTAGAATGATACTGTTTGGTGGAGATAGACGTGAGAATAATAATAACCATCCTGCAGTTCTGATTTTGGGTATCGTCTTGATTAGCTTAGCGCCAATCATTGCCATGCTCATTCAGTTTGCTGTGAGTAGACAACGAGAGTATCTGGCAGATGCCAGCGGTAGCTTATTGACTCGAGATGCTGACGGCATGGCAAGCGCTCTGAGGAAGCTTGGTGAGTACAGCCGACCAATGAAAAAGCAAAGCAGTTCGACCGCGCACATGTTTTTGGTGAATCCGCTTCAGCCTGGTTTTATTAGTAACCTGTTTAGTACCCACCCGCCGCTACAAGACAGGATTAAACGCTTGGAAAGCTCAGCAAATAAATTCTAGAAACTGTTATGCCTGCGAAAAAGAAAACTGCCCGAGTTAAACAATTGGTCGCTCCTGAAAAGAGCGCTCCGGCAAAAAAGAAGCCGCGTTCAGAACGACAAAGTAAGAAAAAATCTGTCGTACGCCCGGCGAAGCGCATTATCGAAGCGCGAAAGAGTCTGCAGCCGAAGTCTCCGCATAAAAGTTTTAGAAAAACTAGCCGCCGAGATTATGCAAGGAGCCTGGCGATTCCTGGCTATATCGCGTTTACCGTGAAGGTTTGGCGCACACTGCTGCAACATAAATCGATATTCATAGGTCTTGTACTGACATACTCTCTTGCTACCGCGGTGTTAGTAGGATTTGTGTCCCAAAGTACATACACGCAATTTGCAGAATTGCTTCGAGAGAGCGGCAGTGAGGTGATGGGTGGAAATCTAAACCAAGTCGAGGAGATTGGTCTTCTGCTGTTAGCCGGTCTTTCGGGGATATTATCTCCACAGTTAGATCAGGCGCAGCAACTCATGTCGGGGCTACTCATCATACTTATCTGGCTGACAACCGTATGGTTGCTTCGTGCAATTTTAGCTGGTCAGACACCCCGTTTAAGAGACGGATTGTATAATTCCGGAGCTCCTATCGTACCGACAATCCTCTTGACCGCCATTCTCATCCTTCAGCTTATACCTGCTGCGCTAGCTATCATCGGTATTTCCGCAGCACTCCCGACCGGCCTTGTCAGCGGCGGCGTTGAGGCGATGGTATTTTGGATATTTGTATTACTATTATTTTTGCTATCGCTGTACTGGATGGTGAGTACCGTAATGGCGCTAGTCGTTGTTACGCTACCGGGTATGTACCCACTAAGAGCGCTCAAAGCTGCGCATGAGTTGGTGGTTGGAAGAAGGCTCAGACTGGTGCTCCGAGTAGTGTGGCTGGCTTTCGTCACGCTTCTAGTATGGATTGGTATACTGCTTCCGACAATCGTAATAGATTCGTGGATTAAAGAGCTTATTCCATTTATCGAATGGCTTCCTCTGGTTCCGGTAGTGCTCCTCATACTTAGTTCTGCATCGGTCGTTTGGGTGGCGGCATATGTCTATCTGCTGTATCGGAAGGTGGTCGACGATGACACGGCAGCCGCCTAAAGAGGCTGTGGAGAGAGCCGCGAAGTTACGTGAGCTCATCAGCGAATATCGATACCAGTACCACGTACTAGATACATCGATTATGAGCGAGGCGGCGGCCGACAGCTTAAAGCATGAACTGTCGCAGCTCGAAGAACAGTATCCTGCCCTTATAACCTCAGACAGCCCAACGCAACGAGTGGCAGGTCAAGCACTCGATAAATTCGAAAAGGTACAGCATCAAACGCGCATGGTGAGTCTCGCTGACGTTTTTGACGAAGCCGAGGTGAAAGCTTGGATTGAGCGAATGAGGCGATTCTTACCAGGGATATCGGACGAGTACGTGTGTGACATAAAAATGGACGGTTTAGCGTGCGCTCTCGTCTATATAGACGGAGTGCTTGAGCAAGCAGTAACAAGAGGCGATGGATTGGTCGGTGAAGATGTCACGATGAACGTTCGTACCATCGAGAACGTACCTCTACGACTCCGAGATAATCAGAAATACGCGCACTTTTTACGAGGGCGTACCGAAATTCGGGGCGAAATCGTGATGTATAAAGACGAGTTCGAGCGACTCAACGAGCGTCAGGCGAAAGTGGGCAAACCGCTGTTTAAAAATCCTCGGAACTTGGCGGCAGGAACAATTCGCCAACTCAACCCGAAGCTTGTCAGCGAGCGACCCCTGCATTTTATTGGATACGACGTCATCAGAGATAACCTCGATGATATTCCTACGGTTGCGTACGGGTATATGGCCATGCTCGAAATCGGTATCGAGACCAGCCGGTTGACGCGGGTCGTAAAGGGAGCGGACGAGATAATGGAGTATGTCAGGCATCTTGATACTATCCGTGAAGGTTTGAAATTCAACACCGATGGCGCGGTGATTAAACTTAATAACCGCGCTGAATTCGAACGACTCGGAATCGTCGGTAAAACGCCTCGAGCTGCCGTAGCGTATAAGTTTGCCGCTGAGGAAGCAACGACAATCGTAAAAGATATTGTAATATCGATTGGACGAACAGGTGCTGCAACTCCTGTCGCAGTCTTCGATCCAGTCCAAGTCGCTGGAACCACTGTCCAGCACGCAAGTCTGCATAATGCTGATGAGATTGCTCGACTTGATGTGCGCCGAGGTGATACGGTGATTATCTATAAAGCCGGTGATATCATACCGCAGGTACAGAGCGTCATAAGAGAACTACGACCAGAGGATGCAAAACCGATTAACTTCGAAGAAGAGCTTGCTCGTCAGTATCCCGAATTGGAGTTCGTGCGGCCTGAAGGTGAAGTTGTTTACCGAGTTAAAGGACTAACTGGCGATATAATCCTGAAAAGAGCACTGGAGCATTTTGCGAGCAAGGGCGCGCTTGATATCGATACGCTAGGTGAGAAAAACGTCGCCGTCCTCGTCGATGCCGGCCTTGTAAACGATTTGGCGGACATCTATACACTAACAGTGGACGATTTGGTAAAACTGGATCGATTTGGAGCTGTGTCAGCGGAGAAGCTGGTGAATGCAATTCAAGCCAAAAAACAACCGCCACTTGAGAGGTTTATTTATGGTCTTGGGATTCGACACGTTGGAATACAAACTGCGGTTGACCTCACGAATACGTTTGAAAATATGGATGCCTTGGCAAACGCACGATTAGACCAGCTTGAGTCAGTAGATGGAGTCGGTCGAGTAGTTGCAGAAAGCATTGCTGCATGGTTTGCCGATGAAGATAACCTTGCCTTACTTGAGAAATTCAATCGATTAGGCGTATGTCCGCAGTACGAGAAAAAGAATGGACATCTGAGTAATGTACGATTTGTGGTCACTGGCACTCTTGAAAGCATGGGTCGAGAAGAGGCAGCTGAAAAGATTCGCGCTCTCGGGGGAATATTCCAATCATCGGTCGGGAAGGATACTACATATCTCGTCGCAGGTGGTAAGGTTGGCGCAAGCAAGCTAAAAAAGGCGGAGCAGTACGGTACTAAAATTATTGACGAAAAACAATTTCTAGAGCTGCTACAAAGTAACGTGAAGTAATCTATGCATAGGTTACATCATTGCCACGCCTGACAGTCGCGACACTTATAAGCAAAGAGAAGCGATACAGACGTGAACGTCTAGGAGTGTAGCGTTTGTGCTCCTTCAATCGGCAACACTAAGATGACCTCTGCACTATACCAGCAACTAATAATAAGGAGCAAATACGATGGTCAACGTAACGTTTATTACAGGTAATGCGGATAAGGCTGCCTATTTTTCTCGACATATGGGTATGGATATAGCCCACCAGTCTCTGGATCTTGAAGAAATGCAATCTACTTCTCTGGAAGAAATTGTCGAACACAAAGTACGCCAAGCTTTTGCCACCTTACAAAGCCCAGTGTTAGTAGAAGACGTCGCCCTCGGATTTGATGGGCTTAATGGCTTGCCCGGACCGTTTGTCAAGTTTTTCGTGAACGTCGAAGATGGACTCGAGAAGATGTGCAGGATGTGTGACGGGTTGAATAATCGCTCAGCGACTGCCTCATGCGTGTTCGGATATTTTGACGGAAAAAGACTAGAGCTTTTTAAAGGCACGCTTTCGGGATCAATTGCCGTGCACCCGGCAGGTGACAGTGGTTTTGGGTGGGATAAAATTTTCTGTCCGGCTGGCTACGGAGGCAGAACCCGTGCTGAACTCACACCTGAAGAAGACGAGCAAACGTATACTACAATCAAGCCTTTTGCTAAGGTGCGTGAATTTTTACTATCTCTTCATTAGGGTAATCCGCCGCTTCGAATGGCGGACTTTACGTTCGGTATAATTGAAGGTAAACTGCAAAAAACACCCCATGGAGGGGTGTTTTTTAGTTGATGCTGCAACTACCAGCTTCGCTGACGGAATGAATTTCCGCCGTTGCCACCTCGGTCGCCACCACCGAAATCACGGCGTGGCCGATCTTCCTTAGGGCGAGCGAGACCGACGCTGATCGTGCGACCATCGAGTTCCTTGCCATCAAGTTGTTCGATAGCTTTTTGGTTGTCGTCTTCATTTTCGAATTCGACGAAACCAAATCCCTTTGAGCGGCCGCTTTCACGGTCAGTGATGACGCGTGCGCTAGCAACTTGACCAATTTGCTCGAAGAATGCTCGAAGGCTGTCATCGGTAGTGGCGTACGCCAGGCTGCCGATGAATAGATTCTGCTGTGCCATTGTTCTCGTGTACTCTTTTCTTGTTACTACTTCTTCAGATCGACCCACGGACGTTGTAGACAAGATAGAGTACCAGTGGTGTGATATTCAATCTAGCGTGACTTCACGTGCTTCTGAACAATGTCATTTAAGCATATTTTGAATAATAATACTAGTACCCCCTTGCAAGACTGAAGTATTTAGACCATAATAACCATAAGCTGGTACGCTAGGAGGGGCACCTCTCCGGCGTTAAAATAAACACACCGTGAAAAACAGCCTAGTGCCCCTGGGTGGGCGCGTAGCAGCTAACGAACTCACCTCTGGAAACCAGGGTGAGTTTTTGTTATACTTAGCAACGTGGTTTCCGGGGCATTGGCGCAGCTGGCTAGCGCGCTTCCATGGCATGGAAGAGGTCATCGGTTCGAGTCCGATATGCTCCACCAACCGAGAATATTAAAAAGAACCTAGAAAAATCTAGGCTCTTTTTCGTTTTAGGGCTATTAGCCAATCATTTCGAGCAGCTCATTAAGGGTAGTGCTGATCTTATCATGTACGGCCGTTTCATCTAAGATTGTCCCATCAGTATCGATATCCTGTTTGAATGGAAGATTAGCTTGTTTTTCGCCGACTTTCGCCTGTAAGTTGCTTGCGCCGAGCGTCTCTCGAGCTGTAATATGTGCTCTCGAACCGCCGCTCCATCCGTAGCCGACGAGCGCGACTGGCTTGTCTTTCCATTCTTTTCCAATCCAGGTTACGGCATTTAGTTGTACCGCCGTCATCGTATGGTTGTATTCGGGCGTAACGAGCACGACGCCATCTGCATCGGCGACCATAGTCGTCCAACGTTTAATTCGTTCATCGGTTGGATTAAACTCGTCGCTGAGAGAGGTTGTCGGGTAGTCGTAAAATGGGAGATTAAGCTCTTTTAAATCAGCGATAGTGACAGACGCCCCTTTTTCCTCCAATTGTTTAACGACTATAGGCACTACTTTTTTGTTAACGCTGTTTGGTCGAATACTACCTGTTACTACTAGAATGTTTGCCACTATCTTCCCTCCTAATTATCTGTTACAGTTTGGTGACGTCAATTCCTATTTGGTTGAGCTTGTCACGGCACAGTGTGTACCGCTTTTTCGTTCCGCTTTTTTCCTCGCGTAATATACCGACAGTTACGAGCCGATTAATGTGATGACTCATCGCAGGTTGCGATAACTTTTGATTGCAAGCGTCGGATAAATCGCAACTTGGTATCGCATCACTGCTTGTCGCGATCTTCCTTACGATACTGAGTCGTGTGTCGTCGGCGAGAGCTTTTAGAATCTCAACCGTCTGGAGACGTTCCATAGAATTATTGTATCAAAACATCTAAATATTTCAATATATTTATTTAAATAATGACTCCTGATTGCCGGAAGGATAGATTCGTGCTACAATTAACCCAAGGAATGTCCCGCAATCGGGACATATTTATTTTATGAACGAATCATCACATATCCGCAATATTGCAATTATTGCCCACGTAGACCACGGTAAGACCACGCTTGTGGATGGGTTGCTAAAACAGAGCAGAACCTTTCGAGAAAACCAAGCGGAAATGAGCCAGACCCTGATTATGGACAGTGGCGATCAAGAGCATGAGCGGGGTATAACTATCACCGCGAAACAAACATCAATCTACTGGAACGAGTATAAAATTAATATCATTGACACTCCGGGACACGCTGATTTTAGCGGAGAAGTAGAGCGGACCCTGACGATGGCCGACGGGGTTGTACTTGTGGTAGACGCCCAAGAGGGTCCAATGCCTCAGACTAAATTTGTTCTGACAAAAGCTCTCGAGCTAGGTCTCCAGCCGGTGGTATTGATAAACAAAATTGATAAACCGTCGCGACGAATTGAAGAAGTAGAAGATGAAGTCGCAGAACTGTTCCTGGAGTTGGCAATTGATGATGCTCAATTGCAATATCCGGTGTACTATGCCGTTGGCCGAGAAGGAAAAGCGTGGCGCTCCGTTCCTGATGACTTGTCAGAGCATGCCGATCTAACACCGATTTTCGAAGCGATTATACGCGACGTGCCTGCACCAGTGGTTGACTCCACGGCTCCTCTCCAGATGCTTGTTGCTTCACTTCAGTACGATTCTTTTCTCGGCAAATATGCAGTCGGACGGATAGCGCGGGGAAGAGTGCAAAAGAATCAACCGGTTGCACTGATGAAGCACGACGGTACTACCGTACACGCCAAGTTGGATAGAATATTCAGTTATCGAGGGCTAGATAAAGAAGAAATTGACTCGGCGGTTGCAGGGGATATCGTTGCTGTGACTGGTATAGCCGATGCTCATATCGGTGATACAATTACAGATAAGGACAGTCCTGAAGCTCTCCCTACAATCGCGATTGAAGCTCCTACCATTAGCATGTTTCTCGGCCCGAATACAAGCCCGATGAAGGGCAGAGAAGGGGAATTTACAACCAGTCGTCAAATTGGAGATCGACTAAGGCGAGAGCTCGAAACTAACGTTGCGCTAAAAGTTGAAGAGACAGGCATAGGATTTATTATTAGTGGTCGAGGAGAGCTGCATCTGTCGGTTCTCATTGAGGCCATGCGCCGAGAAGGCTATGAGTTTGAAGTTGGACGACCGCAGGTAGTAACGATTGAAAAAGATGGAGTAACTCAGGAGCCAGTCGAAGAGCTGGTAATTGAAGTTGGGCCTGAGTTTGTCGGCACAGTTAGTCAAGAGCTAGGTCTGCGTCGAGCCGAACTTAAGAGCCAGGAAACTACCAGTACTGGAACCGTTATGCTTACGTACTTAATCCCTACAAGAGCTCTTATTGGACTTCGGAATCTACTGCTGACCGAGACAAAAGGCACAGTCATTATGAACAGCCTTCCGTATGGCTATCAGCCTGAAGGTCCGAAGCTCGCCAATACGCGCAACGGCGCACTCATCGCGACAGACGCTGGCGTGGCAACACCGTATGCACTCGAGATGGCAGAAGCTCGTGGAGAATTGTTTATTGGTCCTGCAACAGAAGTCTACGCCGGTATGATAGTTGGTCAGAATAATCGTCAGGAAGACTTGGAGATAAATGTCTGTAAGGCAAAACACCTTACAAATATGCGGTCCAAATCATCTGACGGCACGGTTCAATTAACACCTTTTCGAGATTTAAGTTTAGAGCAGTCGATAGATTTCTTGAATGACGACGAGCTGCTAGAAGTAACGCCGCGACATCTGCGGTTGCGAAAACGATATCTTGATCCAAACCAGCGTAAACGCGCGGCTAAGTCATAGGTCTACCGTTGCTCTCTGGCATAGCGTATACTAAAAGCATAAATCACCGGTTCGGTCTATGAAAATACCAAAACAGGAAAAGCTAAAGTCGACTTTTGTAGCTACAGCTGGCGGGCTTATGGCGACGCCGAAAAGCCCCGATGAGGAATTGGGGGAGCTATTCCATGATGTCCAGAAATCACGAATCTATGGCGATGGCAAGATATTCGTTGACCTCATACCTAGGAAGCGGATGAAGCAGATACAAAAAGAGTATCTGCTGCTGAAGAATGATCCCGACTTTAACTTGAGGGAATTCTTGTCCCTTCATTTTTACAAGTACAGTGCCTACGATACAAAGTTCACCCCCAAACCAGGCGCTACTCCTCGAGAGCATATCAACAGCCTCTGGAGCCACCTGGAAAGGAAAAATAGGCGAGACCGTGGCTCGCTTTTAGCACTTCCAAATCCGTATATAGTTCCTGGTGGACGATTTGATGAGCAATTCTACTGGGACAGTTACTTTATTATGCTTGGGCTTGCGGCCGACGGGCACTGGGGCATGATTGAGGGTATGGTGAAGAACTATGCGTACATGATTCGTAAATTTGGTTTTATTCCAACCGCCAATAGAACGTACTTTCTTAGCCGTTCTCAACCTCCCTTCTTCGCTCACATGGTTCGTTTATTGGCGCAACATAAGGGGCGAAGAGTATTTATCACATACCTTCCGTATCTTTTGGCAGAGCACAGGTTCTGGATGAAAGGAAAGGGAAGTCTCGCGAAGGCTGAGTTTAGGGCAATGCGACGTGTGGCCGAAATGCCCAACGGACTTTTGTTAAATAGGTACTATGATAATAAGAGAACACCTCGTCCAGAGTCACTGCTCGAGGATAGTCTGACCGCCGAGGAAGCCAAAGATCGGGAAGCGGATCGACTCTATTTACATCTTCGGGCGGCAGCGGAATCAGGATGGGATTTCAGCTCTCGATGGTTCTATGACCCTAAGGATATAAAGACAACTCACACAGCCGATATTATTCCTGTCGATTTAAACAGTTTGCTCTACCAACTCGAGCAAACGATTGCGGAAGCGTACCGCATGATAAAGAACCCGATCGCGGCGAGGATGTTTACGGTTCAAGCCGAGCGACGCGTTCGCGCGATTCATGCCTATTGCTGGGATGATCATGAAAAGTTTTTTGTCGACTACAACTTCCACCAGAATAAGCCAACCGGCCAGCTGTCACTCGCTGGAGTCTATCCGCTATTTGAAAAGATAGCCACCACTGATCAGGCTCGAGCAGTTGCCAGGCGCCTCGAAAGGGATTTTCTGAAAGAAGGTGGTCTCATTGCAACTTTAACTGAAAACGGTCAACAGTGGGATGCTCCAAACGGCTGGGCGCCACTGCACTGGATTGCGATCGAAGGGCTGAGAAACTATGGGCATTATCAGCTGGCTGACGAAATTAAAAAGCGCTGGATTGTAACTAACCTTGCGGTATTTCGTTCGGATGCTAAATTCGTTGAGAAATATGACGTCACAAGCGGGGTTGGTGGCGGAGGTGGTGAATATCCGCTCCAGGACGGCTTCGGTTGGACAAACGGCGTTCTTGCTGCGCTACTGGATGAAGACGATCGCACAGGTTAGTAATTATTGAAAATACCTCGTCTCTCCAAACGCTTTTTAATTGCCAAAATAGCTGCCACCGTCCAAGCCTGAACTTCTTGAGGGGGTTGCTCGATTCGGTTTATTCGATGGTGTTTTTCATCCCAGACGTTAATTGTTCTCGTATTTATACTGGGCTTATCTGCAGCATCTCCACGGACATATTCGGGGAATATCCTGGTGGTATCGATTACCTCCAGGATGCGACGATCGAGATCATCGGCTTCGTCCTGGTACCCGTGACGCCTGAGACCTTTAGCTATGTGATGAGTATCCCATAACCAAACACTTCCGTTGTGATAAGCGCCGGCTCGGAATCGTACTTCATCGCTTGCAAGCGTCCTGATTCCGCTAACATTCAACATCTCAGGGGAGAGTATCTGATGTACGACAGCTTCTCGCCGATTAGTGATGTATGGATCATCGCCTTCAAGCAGGCGGGAATTGAGCGTGTGTCCCATATTGGAGGTACGAATTTTGAGCTGACGCAAATTCCCTAACTCGTCGCGATCCGTCCCAAGCACGAAATATCCACCCTTTTCATCAGTCCAGAACTGCTCAAGAATCGTACTTCTAAGTTTATCTGCTCTATCTCGGAGCGCGGAGGCCTCATCATTGCGACTGAGGTACGTTTCGTACAGATGAGCGGCGTCTAGTAAAGCATCGTAGGTCGTAGTTTGAACTTCGATTGACGCTATGCCTGCATTATGATTCGCCAAGCTTCCATCGCTGTGGTGGTACGAATCGGGAGAGTCTTTCCAGACTTGGTTCTCAATACCTTGCGGCAAAACTGATTTATATTCGAGTAGTCCTTCCGGATTGCTATCAAGACGCATTAATATCCACTCGACAGCATATCGTAGCGCATCCGCCATCGACCGCTGTTCGCCATTCTTCGCCGTGTACGTGTGATGTAAGAATTCGGCGTTTTTCTCCGAAACGTTACAATACGCGGTAAGTGTCCGAATAAATTCAGGAGTTGCATCGACGGTTCCATAATACGGCCACCCCCATCCATGCTCGGTGGATAATTTCATGGCTATTGGATCATTCTGATCTCGAGCTTCGTGAAGTATGCGACCGGGCTCTTCTTCGCGTGATTCGTTGTATTCCGTACCTTGGAGCGTTGCGAGGGTCAAGGTGGTGACTCGTGCTAACTCGGGATAACTTGATATAAGATCGATAGCGACTCGTAATGAATCTCGACCAAAAACAACTTCATACAGTCGAAGGTGTTCAGGAGCGGCACCAGCTTCGTTAGAATCCAGAGCTAAAGAGGCGATACTTGGGCGCTGCGTGCCAATTTCTTCTTCTAACCGTGCCCCGGTTAATCGAAGAATCTGCTCCAAACTCGAAGGGACGCGCCCGAAATTACGTGGTTCATGATGAATCACGTTCAGGAATCGCTCTCCAGGGAGCAACTTAAAATCCTGTGGTACTTCATTGGTAATTCCTTCATGCTCCGACATCTGCATATCTCTAGTATAGTTAAACCGTGGTATAGTATAAACACTAAAAGAGCATGCAATGTGTATCCAAACAAGAGTTTGCAAGGAGAAAATGTAAATGTCTAAGTTGCGTGTGGCAGTTATCGCACCGCCATGGCTCGCGTTACCAATCGAGGGGTATGGGGGTATCGAATTGGTTATTGAAGGTTTAGTGAGAGGGCTGCAGGCGCAAGGTGTGGATGTCGAGCTCATTGCTAATGGGGCGCGGAAAATGAAAGGGGTGAAAACACACTCCTTGTATAAAAAGGAAATGTTCGAGCAACTTGAGCGTCCGTTTTATGAAGCGCTTCCTATCCTCAAGGCGCATATGTTCTATGCACTTGATGTTATTAGAAAAGGTAATTTTGATATCATTCATAACCATGACCCGGATTTAGGGCTTCAGTTGCTTTCGCTCGCGACTAACAATGACAATATTCCACCAGCGCTGCATACGTTTCACGGTCCTCCTTTTCGATCTGAGGCTGAGGTCACAGAGGACGCGTGGGAGACAATGTTGCAGTATGAGCAGATGAAAGATTTAGGGAACACGTGGTGCGTAAGTATATCTGAAACACTTGGCAAGGCAGCGCCAAAAACTATCCAGCGTAGAATGCTTCCGGCAGTATATAACGCGATAGAACTTGACATATTCCCCTTCATCCCTGTCAAAAAGGATTACTTCATAACGCTCGCACGGTTTACGAACGACAAAGGGCAACACATCGCGGCTAAAGGGGCTGTTAAACTGAAAAAGCGACTCAGAATGGCAGGCACGGTCGCAGGGATAGATACAAGCCGAAAGCTGCTCCTCGAACTCTCTAATCCGCTAAGCAAGTATCGCAGCCACCCGCACTTTAAGTATTACAGCGATAAAGTGTTTCCGTACATCTTAAAGTATCCACGTATTACATATGCAGGCAATCTGAGCGGATCGAGAAAAATCAAATTCATCGCAGAGGCAAAAGCGCTCCTTTTCCCAATTCAATGGGAGGAGCCTTTCGGTATGTCGGTTATTGAAGCTCTGGCGTGCGGTACACCTGTGGTAGCAATGAATCGCGGGGCAATGCCGGAAATTATAGAACACGGAGTGACTGGATTTCTGGCAAATAATGAAACTGAATTTTTTGAATACATGAACCGCGTAGACGAAATTGACCCAGCAGCATGCAGGCGTGCTGTTGAACAAAAATTCTCCGCTGACACTATGGCAAAAGCATACCTGGATCGGTATCACGAGGTAATCAAGCGTACCAGTGAAGCTTCTAGTGGATCAAAAAAGCAGACTAAAAAATAGTTTCATCCTTCAATTCTTCCGGCAAAAAACCTTCCTCTGGTTTGAATCCGGCCTGCCACTCATACCCTTCGGCATAGCCGAGGTCCTTCATGAGTTTCGTAGGTGCATTACGAAGGTGTAATGGAACAGGAGCGCGACTGTATTTTTTAGCTAATTCTTGAGCCCGAACCATTGCTACAGTGGTACGACGAGATTTTTTACTTTTGGCCAGCGCTGCGGCAGTGTGAAACAATACGTAACTACATTCGGGCATACCCACGCGTTCAACCGCCTGAAAAGCCGCGACTGCCATGCCTAGCGCTCCATTGCCAGCAAGGCCGATATCCTCCGAAGCAAAAATTATCATGCGTCTGGCAACAAATTTTGGATCTTCTCCTCCTTCAAGTATCCGCGCGAGATAATACAGTGTCGCATCGACACTTCCACCCCTCAAGCTTTTAATAAAAGCAGAGATTAAGTCATAGTGCATATCGCCGTTTTTGTCATACCCTGGCAGCCGTCGCCCTGCGGCTATTTCCATCTCTTTTTCAGTCACTCTTGCTTTTAATGTTAAAGCGAGTTCAAGCGTGCCAAGGGCAGAGCGAGCATCCCCGCCAGAAAGTTCGGCTAAGTAATCAATCGCGGCGGCGGTGACATTCCTGGTTTTCTTTAGTTGTTTTAGGGCATTTTTAATGACAGCAACGAGTTCTTTTTTCGTTAATGGATTTAGCACGAGTACCCGACTGCGAGAGAGAAGAGGTTGAATGACTTCAAAACTTGGATTTTCGGTAGTGGCGCCGATGAGGGTAATAAGTCCAGACTCGACGTGCGGTAGGAATGCGTCCTGCTGGGCTTTATTAAAACGGTGAATTTCATCGACAAACAGTATTGTGCGAATTTGCAGATTCCAGTTTTGCCTAGCGTGCTCAATGACCCGTTCGACATCCTTCTTTCCGCTGGTCACAGCGGATAGCTCGATGAACTCTGCGTTCACTTCTTTCGCTATAATTCGCGCAAGTGTTGTTTTTCCGGATCCGGGAGGTCCCCATAGAATCAAACTGACAGGCTCTTTCTTCCGGACGATTTGTCGTAAAATCTCAGAATCACCAAGCAGATGCTGCTGTCCTATCACCTCGTCGAGTGTTGTCGGCCTCATACGCTCGGCCAGCGGTATCCTATCCATGCTATTAGTATATAGCACTATGGTAACTGGGGTTTTACGCCGAATGAGGTGAGCGTACACCAGTACGAACGATACAAGAGACGCAACCTATTAATGCTATTTACAAACTAATCTCTGACGTCGTTGATGATACAATGGAACTATTAGTTAAGCGAGGGGATAGTCGATGGAATTTATAATCATACTGACAATAATCGTGCTGGTGTTTGTCTTCAGTGGTATTAAAGTTATCGACCAATACGAGCGCGGTGTCGTATTAACACTTGGTCGTTATACAGGCATGCGCGACCCTGGATTGACGATAATCGTTCCGGTATTTCAAAGAATGTACAGAGTTGACCAACGTACCAATACAATCGATATTCCTAAACAAGAAGTAATTACTAAGGATAATGTTACTGTCAATGTCGACGCAGTGGTATATTTCAGAGTAAAAAGCGCCGAAAAAGCAGTTCTTGAAGTAGCGAATTACGTGTACGCGTCTAGCCAATTCGCGCAAGCCGCACTCCGCGATGTTACCGGAAACGTAGATCTTGATGAACTACTTTCGGAGCGTGAGAGGGTGAGCCAACAAATCGAAGAAATTGTTGATACTGAAACGGAAAAATGGGGTATTGATATCGAGAATGTAAAGATTCAAAACATCGAGCTTCCGCAAGATATGAAACGCGCGATGGCACGGCAGGCTGAAGCAGAACGCGAACGTCGAGCAGTAGTCATTGATGCCGAGGGCGAGAAGCAGGCTGCTCAAGCTGTTGCTGACGCTGCTCAAATCATCGCTAACGTAAAGAATGGTATGAATATTCGTACTCTTCAAACGCTCGAGAGAATTTCTCAATCACAAAGTCAGAAAACACTCGTTGTTCTGCCGAGCGAAATTACTGGCACGACTATCGCCGAGGCTGTTGCAATGAGTGAAGCAACGAAATAAGACGCTCAAGGGGGTGTGTTCTCTTGAGTACACCCCTCTGTTCTGGTACAATCTAGGAAGTCCTTCGGAGTTGTAAGATATGCACGGCGCTATAGCTCAGCCCGGTAGAGCAGAGGCCTGAAGAGCCTTGTGTCCCTGGTTCAAATCCAGGTGGCGCCACCAAAGTAAACCCCTCACTAATTGGTGAGGGGTTTACTTTATGGAAAAAAGTAGTTCTTTTCACAGACACGGAGTTTGCGGGTACATATAATGACCGTATAAGGAAAGGAGAGTATATGTCTTCACAAGATACACTGAACAGCGCCATCGATGAGGAAGAGAGAGCGAAAGCGCTGCAGCGCGAAATTGAAAAAGAAAAAGCCAGAATCAACATACTACAACGACAATTAGAATCCACAACTCAAGATATGGTCGCGAGGTTACAATCGAATATCGATGAATCTACCAGTATAATTGCCAGCCTACAGCAGAAGTACGACATGCATATGAAGGACGCAGAAAGGTTGAGGCAGCAAGCTGCAGACGAGGATCGCGCGGAACTCGCTACGCAAAAAGGGAAAGGCAAAAAGGAGAGTATGGCAAAAAAAGCGGCAATGAGCTTTATTCGAGATCAACTTATGTAACAGCATCTTATGAAGTAAAAAGGGGGAGCATTACAGACGTATATTCTATACAAAATCAAGCGCAACAACTGAGAACAGATGCGCAGAGATTGCAAGATCAGGCGGCACAAAAACTGAAAGAAGCGGCTTCATTGGAGCGACTGGCCGCAGAGCAAATACAACACGATGCCGACAAGCTACAGGAAGATGGGAGCACTGGAGGTTTTGGTGGTCTGTTCGGCTAGCCTTCGACGATAGCTTTAAAACCCCACGTGTCGTTTTTGCCATCTTTTCGGATTCATTTTCAAGACCTTTTTGGGTTATGAATGCGCACCCAGCTGCAACGTATTCATACGTATTGTTATGGCTTGGGTTTATGCTCGGTGGCTTTCTCCCGCTGAGGATATACTTTATACTCAAAGCCAATAGATAAACGAGGCAAGAGAGATTTTTCTGAAAGAATTGCATAGCATTGAGCAAGCACATCAGGACCTGCAACAGGAGCCTTCCCTTTTAGATTGGTATTCACTACAGCCGGATGATGAGAGCGACATTTCTTCGGGTGACATCGCATCCGCTGTTGGGATGTATGTAGTTTCTAAAACACTACGAGAAGGGTTTGACGTAGAGATCCCCAGTGTTGATGTATATATTAAAGGAGACAGGATACATGGTATTCGTCGAGGAGATGTTCAAGGATTTCGAGAGTTGGAGACGTATCTACTTGAGAAAAGTGATAATAGCTAAGGCGAAGACAACTATGTTTTGCTATCGTTGTGGATGGTGAGGCCTAACATTGGCCGCAAGGCCAATGTATCGAAAATATCTGATATGAAACGAATAATTATTCTGACAGCTTTCTCAGTAACGGCAGTCTGAGCTGGTACCTCTCTCTTTGTTCGGATATTCTTGTATCTGTCGTTGCCGTACGTTCCATACTACTCAGTTATTCTCGCTAGATACTTTCTTTTCGATTGTTGACGGTTAACAATCTTCAGGAGCTCGGCTCTGGAGGTACCGATAGGCGCACGCTGTCTATGGTGTCCAATAAAAAAGTGTAAATTTTACACTGCCACCCTTTGTCTAGCACTTCATGCGCAAGCAAAAGGGCTTTATAATGTTCGATGCGAGTGGTTTCGAATTTCTGACTTACAAACCAACAAAAAATACGCCGTCCGGCGCATTTGAAAATCAAAAATTTGGTGCAGGATAGTTGACGCATTACAAACATCTGCAATGCTTGCACAAGAAGATAGTAAGCTAAGGTATTTAGCGGAACAGTTTCAACTTAAGTCTAACTTAGTCTAGGCGAAACGTTTACTAATAATGTATCACCCAATTCCAAACCTTCTTTATTTCTTATCTTTTTATTTACAGATATTTGAGCGGAGCCATCCGCCCACGGCAGCATACTGCCTTCCCAAGTTGTATTGCCGATGGTTACATTCACAGGTGTTATGCCACGTTTTTCATACTGCTTGAAAGCGTCCCGTATCTTCTTCGGTACGTGAATATACCACCACGTCCCATCTTTATCCATTTCTAGTTTCGCTTCAAATACTTGCCGTTCGCTCATATACACGATGATAACAAAAAACGAGCCAAACGGCTCGTTTGTTTGAAACTATACTGTTTCAAAATCATTTGGATCGAATTGGTGCCGGATAGCTGGCATATTTCTAACCGCTTCTTCTGACAATGTCGATACT